>NZ_JBFUCN010000014.1:0-207221 GCF_056405195.1 Polaromonas sp. P1_H6 | reverse complement strand
GTTTGCGCGAGACCCCGCCGTAGTCGAGCACCGCAGGTTGCCCGAAGCGAAGCGTAGGGACCCAGACTGCGGGTCGCCTTTTCTTTGGTGACTTTCTTTTGGCGAAGCAAAAGAAAGTTACTTGCCGCCGGGCAACCCCCGGCCAGCAGGTCTCAGCAAAAGACAAGGGGAGCGCGCAAGGCCGGCGCAAGACCCGGCCAAAACCAGCCACCACCGCCAGCCGTCACTGAACCGTCACAAACAAGCGACAAACTGTGGGACCTCTCCCGGAAGCCGTTCCCGCTCCGCCACTGACCTCAAGCCCCTCCCCTTCCCCTGAATGGACATCACCTACGGCGCCGACAAGACCGGCCTGCTCTGCGGCTACCGCTTTGAAAACGACGCGCCCGGCGTGCCGGTGGACTTGCTGGAGGCGGCGGCCTGGCTCAGGAGCGAGGCGCCCAAGGGGAAGTCCGATTTTGTCTGGCTGCACTTCAACCTCAGCGATGCGGTGGCGGAGGCCAGCATACGCAAGCACCTGAACGCGGTGCCGGAGTTTTTCGAGGCACTGCATGAGGGCTCGCGCTCCACGCGCATCGAGGACGCGCACGACACACTGATCGCGGTGGTCAACGACGTGGCCTACGAGTTCGCCTTCGACCCGGCCGAGATGGCCAGCCTGTGGCTCAACGTGGGGCCGCACATGGCGCTGAGCGCGCGCTCGCACCCGCTGCGCTCCATAGACCGCCTGCGTGACTCGGTGAAGAACGGCAAGAAGCCGCTGGAGTCCTCGGTGTCATTCCTGAACCACCTGTTGCGCGAACAGGGTGACGTGCTGGTGCGCATCGTGCGCGACGCGACGGTGCAGGTGGACGTGGTGGAAGACAAATTCCTGGTGGGCCGGCTGCACAACCGCCGCGCCGACCTGGGCAAGCTGCGCCGCGTGCTGGTGCGGCTGCAGCGCCTGCTGGCGCCCGAGCCCGGCGCGCTGTTTCGCCTGCTGCGCCTGCCGCCGCCCTGGGTCAGCGAGCGCGACCTTGAAGAGCTGCGCCAGGCCACCGAGGAGTTTTCATTGACCATACGCGACATGTCGGAGCTCAAGGAACGCATCAAGCTGCTGCAGGAAGAAATCGCCGCGCAAGTCAGCGAGGAAACCAACCGCAGCGTCTTCGTCCTGACCATGGTGACGGTGCTGGCCCTGCCGATCAACATCGTGGCCGGCCTGCTGGGCATGAACGTGGGCGGCATCCCGCTGGCCCAGCATCCCCACGGCTTCATGGTGATCGTCGCGATCATCGGCGTCTTCACGGCCTTCGCGGCCTGGTACGTCTACCGGCAGAAGCAATAGGCGGGCGAAGCGGCTTTACAGCGTCTCGCCCTCGCGCAGCACACCGGCGCTGCGCAGCGCGGCATCCAGCCAGGGCGCGCTGGTCTGGCCCTGGGCGATGCCGGCGATGCGTTTGGCCTCGTCGGCGACTTTTTTCTCGGCCAACGGCAGCAGCGCAGCGATGCGTTCGCGCTCCACAACCACCACGCCGTCGGCGTCGGCCGTCACAAAATCACCGGGCCGCACCGTGACGCCGCCGGCGCTCACGGGATGGTTGATGCGCCCCGCGATGTTTTTGGTCGGCCCGTTCGGGTTGGTGCCCACCGAGAACACCGGAAAGCCGATGCCGCGCAGCTCCAGGCTGTCGCGCACCGCGCCGTCGATGACCACGCCGGCCAGCCCCAGTTTGCGGCAGGCACTGATCATGATCTCGCCCATCAGGGCGCTGGTCTGGTCGGCCTTGGCGTCCACCACCAGCACGTCGCCGGGTTGGGCCAGCGCCATCGCGGCATGGATCATCAGGTTGTCGCCGGGCCTCACCTCGACGGTGACGGCCGTGCCGGCGCATTTCATGGACGGGTCCAGGGCGGTGATGCGGCCGTGCATCGCGCCGCGCCGGCCGGCCACATCGGCCAGGATGGCGGGCTGGAAGCGCGCGGCGCTGGCGACCACTTCGGCCGGGAGGCGTTCGAAGCCGCGGATGATGTCGGGCACAGGGGTGGTGCTCATGCTCAATCCGCCTTGACGTTGGATTCTTTGATGACGGCGCCCCACTTGCGTTTGTCGGCCACCAGGAATTCGCGGAACTTTTGCGGCGTGCTGCCGACCGGCTCCAGGCCGTCCTGGATCAGGCGTTTCGAAATCTCGGGCATGGCCAGCACCTTGGCGACCTCGCGCTGCATGCGCTCGATGGCGGCGGCGGGCGTGCCCTTGGCCGCGCACAGCCCGGTCCAGGTCACGGGGTCGAAGCCGGGGATTCCCGACTCGGCCACGGTGGGCACATCGGGCAGCGCCGGCAGCCTGCGCGGGCTGGCCACGGCCAGGATGCGCAGCTTGCCGGACTGCGCGTAAGGCATGGAGCTCACCGGCTGGTCGAAGATCATGGACACCTGCCCGGCCAGCAGGTCGGTCATGGCCTGGCCCGTGCCTTTGTAGGGAACGTGGACGATGTCGATGCCGGCGCGCGCCTTCAGCATCTCGCCGGCCAGGTGGCCGCCCGTGCCGTTGCCCGAGGACGCGAAATTGATGATGCCGGGTTTGGCCTTGGCGTAGGCGACCAGTTCCTTCACGTCCTTGACCGGCAAGGCGGCGTTCACCAGCAACAGGTAAGGCGCGTTGGCGATCTGGGTGACGGGAAGCAGGTCGGTCTCGGGGTTGAAGGGCGCCTTGATCAGGTGCGGCTGGATAGACAGCGTGCCGGTGGTGCACATCATCAGCGTATGGCCGTCCGCCGGGGCGCTGAGCATCGCGGAGGCCGCGATATTGCCGCCCGCGCCGGGCTTGTTGTCGATGACCACCTGCTGGCCCAAACCTTCCGACAGCTTCGGCGCGATCAGGCGCGCCACGATGTCATTGGAGCCGCCCGGCGAAAAACCGACCAGGATGCGGATCGGCTTGCTCGGGAAGGCGTCCGAGGCCAGGGCGCCGGTGGACAGCGAGGCGATGGCCGCGAGCAGCGGCATCAGCTTCAGGAATGTTCTCAGGTTCATAAAACGTCCATTCAGGGAAGTGGCAGGAGAAAAATCGGAAGGGTGGCCGGCGTGCCGATCAACGGCCCAGCTGCTCGCGGGCCTGCGCGATGCGGCGGCAGCCCTCCAGCAGGTGTTCGGTGCTGGCGGCGAAGGACAGCCGAAAGTGCGTGGGCACGCCGTAGGCGCTGCCTTGCAAAGCCGCCAGGTTTTGCGCATCGAGCAAATGCATGATCCAGTCGTCGCTGGTCGTTATGCGCGCACCGCTCGGCGTGCGCAGGCCGAACAGCGCCTCGCACGAGGCGAACACATAAAAAGCGCCTTCGGGTGCATGGCAGCGTATGCCGTCGATTTTGTTGAGCGCGGCCACGACGTCATCGCGCCGCTGCTGGAACACGCCCCGGTTCACGGCGATGAAATCCTGCGGCCCTGCCAGCGCGGCCACGGCCGCGGCCTGGCCTATGGAACTCGCGCCCGAGGTGCTTTGCGACTGCAGTTTGACCATGGCCTTGATCAGCGCGGCCGGCCCTGCCCCGTAGCCTATGCGCCAGCCCGTCATCGCGTAAGCCTTGGAGACGCCGTTGATGGTCAGGATGCGGTCTTTGAGTTCGGGCGCGGCCTGCGCCAGGGTGGCGAACTCGCGGCCGTCGTAAATCAGGTGTTCGTAGATGTCGTCGGTCATGACCCAGACATGGGGATGGCGATTCAACACCTGCGCGAGCGCCACGAGTTCATCACGGGTGTAGGTGGCGCCGCTGGGGTTGTTGGGCGAATTGAGGACCAGCCAGCGCGTCTTCGGCGTGATGGCGCGTTCCAGGACTTCGGGCTGCAGTTTGAATCCTTTGACTGCGGGGCAATCCACAAACACTGGCACGCCGTCGGCCAGCAGCGCGATGTCGGGATAGGACACCCAGTAGGGCGCGGGCACGATCACCTCGTCGCCGGCCTCCAGCGTGCACATCAGCGCGTTGAAGATCACCTGCTTGGCACCAGTGCCGACGATGATTTCATTGACGCCATAGTCCAGGCCGTTTTCAGCCTTGAACTTTTGCGACACCGCTTCCCTGAGTTCGGGCGTGCCGCCGACGTCGGTGTAGCGCGTCTTGCCGGCGGCCATGGCGCGCGTTGCGGCTTCCTTGATGTGCTCCGGCGTTTCAAAATCCGGCTCACCCGCCGTCAGGCCGACGATGTCGCGCCCCTGGGCGCGCAGCTCCCGGGCGCGCTGGCCGGCCATGGAGCTGGGCGAAGGTTTGATGCGGTTGAGGCGGCTGGCGAGTTGGATCATGGGAAAGAAGTTCGTGCCTGTTGTGCTGCGGCCAAGTTTCCGGCACGGCCGGCAAATCGCCAAACGAGTATTCGGCGCGGACAGCTATTCCTTTTTTTCCTGGCGCCCGGTGCTGCGCTACAGTGGCGGGGAATGAACCTCACCTTCAAACAGCTCGAGGCCTTTTTCTTCAGCGCGAAGCTGCAGAGCTTCAGCGCCGCGGCCGTGAAGCTTCACACCACCCAGTCGGCGATCTCCAAACGCCTGGCGGAACTCGAGGACGTGCTGGGCGCGCCGGTGCTGCACCGCAAGTCCAAAGGGCTGGAACTCACGCCGGTGGGGCGGCGCCTGCTGCCGCTGGCCGAGGAGACGCTCAGGCTCAGGCTGCGCATAGAGACTGAGGTCAGCGTCGACCAGACCCTGGAGGGCACCTTCCGCATCGGCGTGACCGAGCTGATCGCGCTGACCTGGCTCACGGGTTTCATCAAGCGACTGCAGGAGCTGCACCCCAAGCTCATGCTCGAGCCCGTGGTCGACGCGGGCCTGCACCTGTTCCAGAGCCTGGAATCGCACAAGATAGACCTGGCCATCATGCCCGGCGTCTACTGGGGCAAGCAGTTCACCACGGTCAAGGTGGCGCAGGTCGAGGACCTCTGGATGGCCAGCCCCAGCCTCAAAATGCCTAAGCGCGCGCTCAAGCCCGAGGAGTTCGCGCGCTACCCGGTGCTGGAGCAGTCAACCGGCGCGGCGAAGAACAAGTTTTACGAGGCCTGGCTGGCACAGCACGGCTTCAGGTTCAACAAGGTGTTTGCCACCAACAGCACCACCGTGCTCAGGGAGCTGACCATCAGCGGCTTCGGCATCAGCCAGATGGCCCTGGAGTACATGCAGCCGGACATCGACAAGGGCTTGCTGCGCATCGTGCGCAGCGACCCCATGCCGCCGCCCATGGTGTACAGCGCGGTCTACCACAGCGACAACTTCAGCCCCGCGATGGACAGGGTGGTCCAGCTGGCCATCGCGAGCTGCGATTTTTCGCGCCGCTCCAGCCTGCATGAGAAAACCGCGAAGGGCGCGGCGGCCTGACCCGGGTGTTACGCCCCGAGCGCGAATTTTTTCAGGCCCTCGAGGTCCACCACCTCGATCGATCCGTATTGCACCTTGATCAGGCCGGCGCTTTCGAGTTCATGCAGCGCACGGTAGGCGGTCTGCCTCACCATGCCGGTCAGCCGGCCTATCTCTTCCTGGGAAATATCTATGCGCAGCTGTGTGTTCGGGTACAGCTGCGGGTTGAAGAGTTCGGCCAGGCAATAGGCCACCCGGGTGTTCACGTCGCCCAGGCGCAGGCCTTCGACCAGCGCCACGTAGTAGCCCAGGCGGGCGTTGAGCTGGTCTATCAGCCAGCGGCTGAAGGAATGGCTGTTGTCCAGCAGCCAGAGAAAGGTGGCCCGGGGCACAAAGGCCACCGTGCTGTCGCGGATGGCAACGACGGCATAGGGTCGCGGCTCGCCCTTGAGGACTGCGCCTTCGCCGAACCAGGCGCCGCCGGGAACGCCGGCAAACGTCGTGGCCCGGCCATCGGCTGAGACCGTGTCGACCTTGACCAGGCCCTCCACGACGGCCAGCCAGTGTTCGGACGGTGATTCGCGCAGGCATACCGTCGCCCCGGCCGTGAACGTGCGGCTCACCGCGTCGCCGCAGACGCGGTCGAACTGGTCCTGGGTCAGCCCCTTGCGCCAGGGAGAAGATTCAAGGAAGTCGAGCAGCTTGCCGCGTTGGTCTGCCTGGTGCGCATTCATGTCGTGGGAACCCCTGGCAAGTGTGACAAGTAAGGATGGCAATACTAACCAGCAACGGCCGCGCCGCCAAATGTCATCCGGAGAACATTCAGATCGCCTCGCTTCTTCGACAATTTTCTTTTGCCTGGACAGACGAGCATGACTATGGATACAAGCCGCCGGATGGCCTCACCACCCAGCCTCCCGACCGAGGTGTTGCGCAGCGCCGTCGACTGGGCGCTGGTGAGCCGCCGCGCCACGCGCGCCTTCCTGCCGACACCGGTGCCGCGCGCCGAGGTGGAGGCCATCCTGGATGTGGCGCGGCACTGCGCTTCCGGGGTCAACACCCAGCCCTGGCATGTGCATGTGCTCATGGGCGACGCGAAGCAGCGCCTCAGCGACGCGATCCTGCGGGTCTACGACGACCCGTCGCTGGCGGCCCAGCTCGACGAGCCCTACGACTACTACCCGCAAGCGTGGGTTGCGCCCTATATCGACAGGCGGCGCAAAGTGGGCTGGGACCTGTACGGCCTGCTCGGCATCCAGAAAACCGACAAGCCAGGCATGCACGCCCAGCACGGCCGCAACTACCGTTTTTTCGGCGCGCCGGTCGGGCTGATGTTCACCGTGGACAAGGGCATGGGGCGCGGCAGCCTGATCGACTACGGCATGTTTCTGCAAAGCATCATGGTCGCCGCGCGGGCACGCGGGCTTGATACCTGCCCGCAGGCGGCCTTCACGCCGTTTCACCGCATCATTGCCAGGGAGCTGGCGATTCCGGAGCAGCAGATGTTTGTCTGCGGCATGAGCCTGGGTTACGCCGACCCGAGCCGCATCGAGAACTCGCTGGTGACCGGGCGCGAGCCGGTCGGCGGCTTCACCACCTTTCATGACACCCTGAACACGGAGACAGCGCCATGAGTACAAACGCCTGCGCCTAGGCAGGCTGACCGGATAAGGCGGGATGGTCGGGGTGCTCCTTCCGCGCACGGCGTACCCCTGCTTCAGGGCAGGGCTCTGCGAAACCCACCCCTGCGCCGGGCCGAAAACCCCGAAAATACCCGGGTGTCCCAGCTCCCGTTCCACCCGGCCGTTTCCGCCTGGCTAGAAGGCCGGTTCGGCCGCGCCACCGAGGTCCAGGCCCAGGCCTGGGCCGTGACCTCGCAGCGCCGCCACGCGCTGATCGCCGCGCCCACGGGCTCGGGCAAGACGCTGGCGGCCTTTCTGTCGGCGATTGACGAGCTGGTGCGGGAAGGCCTGGACAAAGGCCTTTCCGATGAAGTCCACGTGCTGTATGTGTCGCCGCTGAAGGCGCTGTCCAACGACATCCGCAAGAACCTGGAAGAACCGCTGGCCGGCATCCAGGCCGGGCTGGCCGCGATGGGCCTGCCCGATCCCGGCATACGCGCGGCGGTGCGCACAGGCGACACGCCTGCGGCCGAGCGCGAGCGCATGCGCCGCGCGCCGCCGCACATCCTGGTGACCACGCCGGAGTCGCTGTACATCCTGCTGAGTTCCGACTCGGGCCGCGCGATGCTGAAGTCGGTCAAAAGCGTGATCGTCGACGAGCTGCACGCGGTGGCCGGCGTCAAGCGCGGCTCGCACCTGATGCTGTCGCTGGAACGGCTGGAGGCGCTGTGCGAAACACCCCCGGTGCGCATAGGCCTGTCGGCCACCGTGAAGCCGCTTGACGAGATGGCGCGCTTCCTGATCGGCCAGCGCAGTGAGCCCGTGGAAATCATTGATGCCGGCCACGTGCGCGAGCGTGACCTCGCGATCGAGATGCCACGCTCGCCGCTGACCGCGGTGATGCCGATTGAAGTCTGGGATGAGCTATACGACCGGCTCACCGAGCTGGTGGCCCAGCACCGCACGACGCTGATCTTCGTCAACCAGCGCCGCATCGCCGAACGCGTGGCGCGCCACCTGGCCGAGCGGCTGGGTGAGGAGCATGTGACCGCCCACCACGGCAGCCTGGCGCGCGAACACCGCCTGAACGCGGAGCAGCGGCTCAAGCAGGGCGAGCTCAAGGCGCTGGTGGCCACCAGCTCGCTGGAGCTGGGCATCGACATCGGCGACATCGACCTGGTGTGCCAGATCGGCTCGCCGCGCGCGATCAATGCCTTGCTGCAGCGCGTGGGCCGCGCCGGGCACGCCATAGGCGCGATTCCCAAGGGGCGGCTGTTTCCGCTGGCGCTCGACGACCTGCTGGAATGCACCGCCCTGCTGGCCGCGGTGGACCGCGGCGAGCTGGACCGCATCCGCGTGCCGGCCAAGCCGCTGGACGCGCTGGCGCAGCACGTCATCGCCGAGACCGCCTGCCGCGAATGGCCGCTGGACGCGCTCTACGACTGCCTGCGGCGCGCGCAGCCCTACCGCGAGCTCACGCTGCATGAGTTTGAGCAGGTGGTGCAGATGCTGGCCGACGGCTACAGCACGCGCCGGGGCCGGCGCGGCGCCTACCTGCACTACGACGCCGTCAACCGCATGCTGCGCGCGCGCCGCGGCGCGCGCATGGCGGCCGTCACCAATGCGGGCGTGATCCCGGACCAGTTCGACTACGAGGTGGTGCTGCTGCCGGACGGGCACCGCGTGGGCACGCTCAACGAGGACTTCGCCTTCGAGAGCCTGCCGGGCGACATCTTCCAGCTCGGCAACGCGTCTTACCGCATCGCCAAGGTGGAGACCGGCAAGGTGTTGGTGGAGGACGCCCGGGGGCAGCCGCCGTCCATGCCCTTCTGGCTCGGCGAGAGCCTGGGCCGCACCGACGAACTCAGCGAGGCGGTGTCGCGCGTCTGCGAGACCGCCGACAGGCTGCTCGACGACGGCGTGCAGGCCTGCGAGCGCTGGCTGCGCGAAGACCTGCGCCTGCCCGCCGCCGCGGCGCAGCAGCTCGCGCTCTACCTGGCGGCCTCGAAGGCCGCGCTCGGCGTGTTGCCCAGCCGGCGCCACATCGTGTTCGAGCGCTTCTTCGACGAGGTGGGCGACACCCACCTGGTGATCCATTCGCCTTACGGTTCACGCATCAACAAGGCCTGGGGCCTGGCGCTGCGCAAACGCATGTGCCGCAAGTTCAACTTCGAGCTGCAGGCCAGCGCGCTGGAGGACAGCATCGTGCTGTCGCTGGGGCCCACGCACAGCTTCGCGCTGGAAGAACTGCGGCACTACCTGAAGACGGCCAGCGCGCGCGAGGTGCTGGTGCAGGCGCTGCTGGACGCGCCCATGTTCGGCACGCGCTGGCGCTGGAATGCCACCGCCTCGCTCGCGGTGCGCCGCATGAACGGCGGCCGCAAGGTGCCGCCGCAGTTCCAGCGCTCCGACGCGGAAGACCTGCTGACGGTGGTGTTCCCGGACCAGCTCGCCTGCGCCGAGAACCTGGTCGGTGAACGCGAGATTCCCGAGCACCCGCTGGTGGCGCAGACGCTGCACGACTGCCTGAACGAGACCATGGACGCCGACGGTTTTGTGCGGCTGCTGGCCGGCATCGAGGCCGGCGAGGTGCACATCAGCACGCGCGACCTGGCCACGCCCTCCCCGCTGGCGCATGCCATCCTGAACGCCCGGCCCTATGCCTTCCTGGACGGCGGCGCGGCGGAGGAGCGGCGCACCAAGGCGGTCAGCACCCGGCCGCTGATGGACCCGCAGACGGCCGAAGACATGGGCAAGCTCGACCCGCAGGTGATCGCGCAGGTCCGCGAGGACGCCAAGCCCGACATCCGCAGCGCCGACGAGCTGCACGATGCGCTGGTGGTGCATGGCTTCCTCACCATCGATGAAGCGCCGTTTCCCGAGTTCATTGCATCACTTGCACAGCAGCAGCGCATCGGCCGGCTCGGCCTTCCGGCGGGTGGACAAATCTACGTCGCGGCGGAACGCCTGCACGAGTTCCGCGCCGTCTTCCCGGACGCGGCGCTGTCGCCAGCCATCACACCGACCTCAAGCGCGCAGCCCGAAGCCGATGCGGCGCTGCGCGAGATCCTGCGTGGACGCCTGGACCTGCTGGGCCCCGTGACGGCGCAGGCACTGGGCGCGCCGCTCGAGATGAGCGCCGACGCCGTTCTGCCGGCCTTGCTACAGCTCGAAGCCGAAGGCGCGGTGATGCGCGGCGCCTTCACCGCCGCCGGCGCGCAGGAGTGGTGCGACCGGCGCCTGCTGGCGCGCATACACCGCGGCACACGCGAGAAACTGCGCGCCGAGTTCCAGCCGGTGCCGCCGGCGCAGTTCATGCGTTTCCTGTTCCGCTGGCATCAACTGGGCAGCAGCGAGGGTGGCGGAGAAGGTGGCGAAAGCGACGAGCGCCGCGAAGGCGAAGGCGGGCTGGCCGAGGTGCTGCGCCAGCTTGAAGGTTATGCGGCGCCGGCCGCGGCCTGGGAAGAGGAACTGCTGGCGGCGCGCGTCAGCCACTACCAGCCCGCCATGCTGGACAAGCTTTGCGCCGTGGGCCGCGTGGCCTGGTGGCGGCCGGTGGACGCCGGCGATGCGGCGGGCCGCAAGACGGGGCCTGTGCGCGGCACGCCGGTGCTGCTGTGCGAGCGCGACGCCCTGCCCCACTGGCAGCAGGCGGCCGGCGCGGCGGCGGCAAGCGATGGCACGGCGGGCGCTGAGCCGGTGCTGTCCAGCGCCGCGCGCCAGGTGCTCGAAGTGTTGCGCACACACGGGGCCAGCTTTTTTGCGGACTTGCGGCATGACGCGCGATTGCTGGGCACCCAGGCCGAACAGGCACTGGCCGAGCTGGTCGCGCACGGCCTGGCCACGTCTGATTCATTCGCCGGGCTGCGCGCGCTGGTGATGCCGGAAGACAAACGCAACAAGCTGCGGCGCAGGCCCGGCGCACTGGACCCGATGGAAGATGCGGGTCGCTGGTCGCTGACGCGGCGGCCCCGGCCGGTGGAAGCCGCGCCGGGCGCGCTGGCCGAACCGCATGTGGAGCACATCGCGCGCGTGCTGCTGCGCCGCTACGGTGTGGTGTTCCGCAAGCTGCTGGAACGCGAGGACGGGCTGCCGCCGTGGCGCGAACTGTTCTACGTGCTGCGCCGGCTGGAGGCGCGCGGCGAGGTGCGCGGGGGCCGATTTGTCAGCGGCTTTTCGGGCGAGCAGTTCGCGCTGCCGGAAGCCGCCACGGCCCTGCGCAGGATTGCGAAGGAGCCGGGAGGCGAGCGCGTCGCCATCTCGGCCGTCGACCCCTTGAACCTCGCCGGCATCCTGACGCCGGGCGACAAAGTGCCACGCCTGCCCGGCAACCGCCTGCTCTTCGAAGCCGGCGTGCCGGTGGCCGTGCAGTGCGGCGGCGAGGTCCGCTACCTGCGGGAACTCGATGCGGGCGCGCAGTGGGAGATAAAGAAGCTGCTGGTTCGCCGCTAGCGCGCCACAGCTGTTGGCCCAGCGCTCAGGGCAGCTCCGCCTCAAAGCGCTCCAGCTCTTCCTCAAGCGTGCCGCGGCGGCTGAAATCCCGCCCACCCTGGCCGTACCAGTATTCGGCGTTCCCAAGGTCGCCCTCCTGGACATGCAGGATGCCGTGCAGCCAGGCGGCCGTCTGAGATTCATCACTTTGCACGAGGGTGTGCGCCTCATCCCAGCGCCCCGAGCGAATATGCAGCAGGGCTTGGCGAAGAATGTCCATCGAAAGCTCCTTGAATGAATGATTTGATTTAACGAGGTGCCCGTGTCTTGCCAACCGGCGGGCCGGCGACGGGCGCATGCCGCGCCATCAGTTCGGCCACCCACTCGATGAACACCCGCAGCTTGGCGCTGACATGCCGGTTTGGCGGGAAGGCCACATACAGGGGCATGGGATCCAGGCGCCAGTCCCCGAACAAGGGCCGCAGCTCGCCGCGAAGCACATGCTCCCTGGCCATATAGTCCGGCAGCCACAGGATGCCCAGGCCCGCCAGGCCGGCCGCGAGGTAGGCGTTGCCGTCGTCGAAGGCGAACAGGTGGCGGCCCTGCACCTTGAGGCTCTCGCCGCCCTTGTGCATGGCGTAGGGAAAGGCCTTGCCGGTGCGCGCCCACAGAAAGCCGACGATGCGGTGCTCCGTGTCCTCAAGCTCCCGCGGGTGCGCGGGCGTGCCGGCGCGCGCCAGGTAGTCCGGTGCGGCGTAAACCCCGAGCTGCAGGTCGCCCACTTTGCGGGCCACCAGCGACTGGTCACTCAGTTCGCCGCCGCGCACCACGCAGTCGACGTTGTCGGCGATCACGTCCACCATGCGGTCGCTGACGCCCATGTCGAGCTGGATCTCGGGGTAGCGCGCGTGGAAGGCCGGCAGGGCCGGCACCAGGATCAGGCGGGCCAGGGGGCTGGGCACGTCGACCCGCAGCCGGCCCCGAGGCGAGGCTGAGGCGCCGGACAGGCTGGTCTCGGCATCGTCCACGTCGGCCAGCACGCGCAACACGCGTTCATAGTAGGCCGCGCCATCGGCAGTGACCTTGACCTGGCGTGTGGTGCGGTTGAGCAGTTTCACACGCAGCCGTGCCTCCAGCTGCTGCACCAGCTGCGTCACGCTGGTCTTGCTCATGTGCAGCGTCTCGGCCGCCCGGGTGAAGCTGCCCGCTTCCACGACGCGGGCGAAGGCCTGCATGGCATCGAAACGGTCCATCTCTATCCCATAGTTGTCGATTGTTTGGATTCTACGAACAGTGATGGACAGGCTTGCCTGTTTATCTGAAAGACCCGGCGGCCTACAGTCTCTTCATCGTCAACCCCGGGCCGGCTTGGCCTGATTTTTTGCATGAAGGAGATTGAGATGGCACAACGTGACGTGGTGTTTCCGCCCGGGCGCCGGGCACTTTATGAACGCAACCGTTATTCACCGGCGCTGAAGTCCAACGGCTTCCTGTTCGTGTCGGGCCAGGTCGGTAGCCGCGAGGACGGCTCGCCCGAGCCCGACCTGCAGGCGCAGGTGCGGCTGGCGTTCGACAACTTGAACGCCATCCTGAAAGCCGCGGGATCCAGCTTCGACGACGTCGTGGATGTCACCGTGTTCATGGTGGACCCGCAATCGACCTTCGAGACTATCTGGAAGGTGGTGCCGGACTACTGGGGCCAGGCGCCGCATCCCACGCTGACCGCCGTTGGCGTGACCTGGCTTTATGGTTTCCAGTTCGAGATCAAGGTGATTGCGAAGCTGCCGGAAGGCCGGTGACGCTGCGCCGCTCAATCCCCCTTGATTCCCTGGGAGCGGATCAATTCGGCCCAGCGTTTGTACTCCACCTCGATGTGCCGGCCCAGCAGTTCGGGCGTTCCGCCGGCGGGTGTGATGCCCATGCCGCGCAGCTGCCGCACCACCTCGGCCTGTTCCAGCGCCCGGTTGAAAGCGGTGTTCAGCCGGCGTATCACCGGCTCGGGCGTTCCGGCCGGCGCGGCGAAGGCATACCAGGGCTCGATGACGAAGCCGGCGTAGCCGAGTTCTTCCATGGTGGGCACGTCCGGCAGGTTCGGGGAGCGGGCCTTGCCCGTCACGGCCAGCGCGCGCACCTTGCCCTGCTTGATGAAGGGCAGGATGGAGGGCTCGTTGTCGAAGAACATCTGCACATGGCCGCCGATCAGGTCGGTGATGGCCGGCCCGGAGCCTTTGTAGGGCACATGCGTCAAGCTGACCGCGGCCATCTTCTTGAGCAGTTCGCCGCTCAGGTGGTTGGAGGCGCCAACCCCGGATGAGGCATAGGACATCGGCTTGCGCCTGGCCTGCTCCAGAAGTTCCTTGACGGACTTGATGCCGGTGTCGTTGCCGACGGTCAGCACGTTGATGGATGCGCCGACCAGGATGACGGGCGCCATGTCCTTGAACAGGTCGTAGCCAACATTCTTGTACAGGCTGGGGTTGATGGCGCAGCTGCCGATGCTGCACTGGACCAGCGTGTAGCCGTCCGCCGGCGATTTCAGGGCCGATGCCGTGCCCACGCTGCCCGCCGCGCCGGCACGGTTGTCCACCACCACGGGCTGGCCGAGGTCCTGGGAGGCCGCGTTCGCCAGCATGCGGCCCACAAGGTCGCTGGCGCCGCCCGGCGGCACGGGCACCACGAGTTTTACCGGGTGCGACGGGAAGGCCTGCGCCGACGCCGGCGTGGCGAGAAAGGCGCCCATGCAGGCAAGAGGGAGCGCGATGAGGATGCTGCGGACGGTCATGGAAACTCCAGGAGCGGGATGCGGGTCAGGGCAGCGGCGTTCCCTCGAAAATGCGCCGCTTTGCGTTCAGGATGTGCAGGCGCGTCGTTTCGGCCGCGTCAACGGGCGAACGGCGCCTGATGGCGTCGATGATGGCTTCGTGTTCGGCCTGGAGGATGCGAACCCGTTCGATGCTTTTTTTCACCGACACGTTGCGGGCCAGTTCCATGAATTGCCGGATGGGCGCGACGCCGTTGCGGACCGCGTTCACAAAAAACGGGTTGTGCGAAGCCCGGGCGATGGCCATGTGAAAGATGACGTCTTCCTCTATCCCGGGCAGGCCCTGCTCCATGGCGGCGTTCTGGGCATCGAAGCCCGCCGCTATGGCCTGCAGGTCGTCCGCATCGCGGAACTCCGCGGCCGCCGCCGCCGCGCCGGCTTCCACACAGGTTCGGAACTCGTAGTAGCGCTCGATGTCGGCCAGGTTCCGGATGGGCGGCAGGGTCGACACCGGGGACCCGGGGGCGCGCAGCACCTGGCTGCCCGAGCCGCGCCTGGATTCGATGATGCCGTCCGCACGCAACCGCGACAGCGCCACGCGCACGGTCGGCCGGGACACGCCGAACTGCGTGGCCAGCTCGCTTTCGGCCGGCAAGCGGCGCGAATCGGCAAAGTCGCCGCGCAGGATCGCCTCCACCATGCGGGCGTAGATCTGGTCGGGCAGCGACGCGGAACTTCCGTCGTCGAGCAAGGAAGCCGCCATGAGCCTGGGCGCTGCGACGGCGCCTGGCGCCAGGGGCGCTTTTTTTTCGGTGGTGGAGGTGACCATTTAGGGCATTCCCTGGGTAAGCATGAGAGGGGCAGGAAGGGGTGCTTGCATGGTAACGCCCAGTCGGCCGGCGCTGCGGAAAATGCCGTCAGAGGACACTGCTGCGGACCGTCACGTCGGGGCGTTGCAGCAATGCCGGGGACAGCCGTGTTCCCAGGCCGGGCCTTGCGGGCAATGTGGCGAACCCGTCGCGGACAAGGGGCAGCTCGGTCACGAGGTCGCGGTACCAGCCGGACAAATAGGCGCGCACCACCTCCTGCAGGACGACGTTGGGCGTACTCATCGCGACGTGCAGGGACGCGGCCAGCACGACGGGGCCGGTGCAGTCGTGCGGCGCCACCGGCTTGTGGAAAGCCTGGGCCAGCGCCGCGATCTTCTTGGCCTCCGAAATGCCGCCGACCCAGCTGAGGTCCAGCATCACGTAGTCCACCGCGTTGTTCTTCAGCAGCTGGATGAAAGGCTGGCGCGTGGCCAGGGTCTCGCTCGCGCAGACCGGGATGCGGGTGCGCGAACGGTACTCGGCGATGGTGTCCAGGTTGCTCATCTGGATCGGGTCTTCAGCCCAGTAGGGCTTGAACTCCTCCAGGGCATGCGCGATGCGGACCGCCATGGGCAGGTTCCACATCGAGTGGAACTCGACCATGATGTCCATTTCATCACCCACTGCGCGCCGGATCTCCCGGAACGGATGGAGCGCGGTTTCCAGGTCTTTCGCTGAAATCGCCTGCCCCCGGCTGGCCAGCGCAAAGGGGTCGAAAGGCCAGATCTTCATGGCCTTGTAGCCTTCCGAGAGCAGGCTTTCGGCCAGCTGCGCGGGGCGCTTGACGAAGGCCTCCTGGTCTTCGTAGGGCCCTTCCGCGGGAAGCTCGGCCGTCCCCCCCGTGACCACGCGGCGCTGGCTGGCCTTGTTGTAGGTGTAGCCGGCGCAGGTGTTGTAGACGGGCACCTGCTCGCGGACCACGCCGCCGAGCAATTGGTACAGGGGCTGCCCGGTTTCCTGCCCCAGCAGGTCCCAGAGGGCGATGTCGACGGCGGAGGCGGCCCGGGTTTCGACACCGCTGCCGGAAAACCCGATGTAGCCGTGCAGGAGGTGGTGGTTGTGGGCCTCGATCGCCAGCGGGTCCTTCCCCAGCAGGTAGGGCGCCGTCAGTTCGTGGATCTGCGCCTGCACCGCCTGCGCGCCGCGGAAAGTTTCTCCCAGGCCGACAAGGCCGGTGTCCGTATGGATCTGGACCCAGACGATGTTCGGGTAGCCGGCCGCCAGGATCGTGTCGACTTGTGTGATCTTCATGGGATGTGCGGGTGTTTATGTGAAGCGGATCCGGGATTGTGTTCCGATACGGGCTCAGTAGACCGGCGCGCCCTTGATGAGCGAGGGAATCCAGGTGGAGAACCACGGGACATAGGTCACAACGGCCATGACCGCGAACAGCGCTCCATAGAAAGGCAGGATGGTCTTCATGACCTGCTCGATGGAGACCCCGCCGATGGCGCAGCCGACAAACTGTGTCCCGCCCACGGGCGGCGTGTTCAGGCCCAGCGCGCAATTGAGCAGCATGACCACGCCGAACTGCACCGGCCCCATTCCCATCTGCAGCGCGATCGGCAGGAACAGGGGCGTGCAGATCAGGATGGTCGCCGCCATGTCCATGAAGGTGCCCAGCAGGAACAGCAGCAGGTTGATCAGGAAAAACATCACGTAAGGATTGGTCGTGGTGCTCAGCAGCATCTGCGCCGTCTTGTCCGGGATCTCCAGGATGACCATGATGTACTGCAGCATCGTGCTCACGCCGATCAGCAGCAGGATCACGCCGGTGGTCTTGGCCGCCTTTGCCGCCGCCTTCATCAGGGTGTGCCAGGACATCGAGCGGTAAACGAGCAGCGTCAGCAGCAGTGAATAGGTCACGGCGATTCCCGCGGCTTCCGTGGCGGTCGTGATGCCGAGCAGGATGCAGCCGAGGATGATGGCGATCACGAACATGCCGGGCATGGCGGCGACAAACGAGGTCCACACCGCCCTCCATCCGGGAAACTTGTCGAGCGCCGACGACCCATCCGCGCGAATCGGGAAACCTTTTCTGCGCGCCACCCAGTAGGCCGCCAGCAGCATGCAGGCCATGAGCACGATGACCGGCAGCAGGCCGGCGAACATCAGGTCGCCGATGGACACGCCCTTGCTCATGACATTCGGGCCGGCCAGCATGCCGGTGGTGCTGGAAGCGGCGAAGGCATAAATGATCATGTTGTGCGAGGTCGGCATCAGGGCGCCCGCCAGCGATGCGTGGGTGGTCACATTGACCGCATAGTCGGCGCTGTAGCCCTCCTTCTTCATCATGGGGATCATCACGCCGCCCATGGCGGAGACGTCGGCCGTGGGAGACCCCGAGACGCCGCCGAAGATGGTGCATGCCACGACGTTCGACATGCCGAGCCCGCCGCGCCAGTGGCCGACCATGTTGCGCGCGAAGGTCACGATCTTCTCGGCGATGCCGCCGTGGAGCATCAGTTCACCGGAGAAGATGAAGAACGGGATCGCCAGGAAGGAGAACACGTTCATGCCGGAGATCATGTTCTGGATCGCCAGTTCCAGGGGGAAGCCTTCGACCCAGAACGCCGACAGGCAGCTCAGGGCAATGGCGACCGCGACGGGCATGCCCAGCACGAGGAAGAGCACGAAGGTCACGCAAAGTACGGTCAGTGCCATGACGGGATCACCTCCTGGTGGGTCGCCGATGCCATCAGGTGCTCTATCGAGAACAGGATCACGAGCACGCCGGCGAAGACGCAGGGAATGTAGCGCCACGACTCCGTGATCCCGATCGCGGTGATCTTGTTGGGAAAGACCGATACCGCCATCTGGAAGCCTCCCCAGATCAGCGCGGTGCCGAAGGCGATGGTCAGCGCGCCGTTGAAATGGCCGACCCAGTACTGCACCGGTTTGGGCAGCAGGCCGACCAGGGACTCCATGCCGATGTGGCCCTCGTCCCGGATGCCGGCGGCGGCGCCGAACAAGGCGACGTTGATGACCAGCAGCAGGGCGATCTGCTCGGACCAGGCGGGTGCGTCGTTCAGGCCGTAACGCCAGATAACCGATCCGAGGACCGTCGCGACGATGCCGAACAGGCACGCGATCGCGAAGTACAAAGCCCAGCGTGAGAGCCTCGCGTTGACAATGGAAAGCCACTTCATAGGGAAACTTTTTGGAGATGCGCGACGGGTCGCGGGAAAGGTGCGAGGCCGGCTGCGATGCCGGGTTGCCGACCGGGCTTTACTTCGTGTTGACGATTTTCTCGAGCAGCGCCTTGAGCTCAGGGGTGTTGGCGTATTTGTCCCAGACGGCCCGCTGCGTGGCGACGAAGGCCTTGTGGTCGATGTCCGCGGGCTCCACGAAGGTGACGCCGCTCTTCTTCAGCGACTTCTTCGATTCGTCCATCTTGGCCGTCCACAGCTGCACATAAAAGGGCACCGAATCCTTGGCCGCCTTGCGGACGACGGCCTGGTCCTCTTTGGACAGCGTGTCCCAGATCTTTTTGGAGAAGATCAGCATCTCGGGAACCATGACGTGTTGCGTCTCGCTGAAAACAGGCGCGGCCTCGAAGTGCTTGGCCGTCTCATAGGACGGATAGTTGTTTTCCGCCGCGTCGACCAGCCCGGTTTTCAGTCCCGTGTAGAGCTCCGCGTAAGGCAGCGGCATGGGGCTGGCCCCCATAGCCTGCATCATCGTGAGCCACATGTCGGCCGGCTGCACGCGCACCTTCATGCCTTTCAGGTCGGCGGGCGTGCGTATCGGCTTTTTGGCGTAGAACGAGCGGGATCCCGCTTCGTAAGTGGACAGCGCGACAAATCCGACCTTTTCGAACGATGCCAGCAGCTCATCGCCCACCGGGCCGTACATCACCTTGCGGAAATGCTGGATGTCGCGAAAGACAAAGGGCAGGTTGGGGATCACGGTCTCGGGCAGCATCTGGTTCATGTCGGACGCGCTGATCCATGTCATGTCGATGGCGCCGATCTTGACCTGCTCGATCGCATCCTTCGCGGAGCCCAGCGTGCTGCTGCCGTACACCTTGACGCCGTACTTGCCCTTGGTCGCGGCGGAGATCTGCTCCCCCATGTGTTTCATGGCCAGGGAGGCCGGATAGTCGACGGGGTGGACGATCGCCCCGCGAAAATCGCGGGCCTGCACACCGGCCACCGCCAGCGCGCTTGCCACAACCAGAACTGCCTTGCCAGCCACTCTTTGCCACATGTCATGTCTCCTGTTCATTAGAAAAGCCGCGCCGGAGCCCCATCTTTTTGACGCGCAAACGACGTGGCGGGCCGGCCATGGAAGCGGATTCTGTCATACAGCATTTAAGTTGTATATCAAATTTGATCAGCGTAAACCCGAGTTTCTGGATGTTTTCAGCGAAAAACTGGCGATTCACTCGAATACATGTCATACAATTTTATATTTGCATAACAACTTTTAGCGCCATGAACATTTCGCCCATCACCTGGCATGAGTTCGCCGACTCGGTCCTCGCCGTCCCTCCCCTGGCCCGGAAAGCGGACTTGTCGCTAGACGTGGAACAGAACCGTGCGCTGATCCGGCATATTGAACATGGCGGCTTGCGCACGCTGCTGTATGGCGGCAATGCCAACCTGTACCACGTGTCCCTGCACGAATACGAAGCCTTGCTGGCGATGCTGGCCGAGTGCACATCCGATGCCACCCGGGTGATCCCGGCGATAGGGCCCGACTTCGGAAAGATGACGGACCAGGCGCGCATTCTTCGCCGCACGAACTACAGGACGGCCATGGTGCTGCCGACGGAAAACGTGGTGACGCCGGAAGGCTTCGCGGACGGCATCTCCAGGGTGGTCGACCTCCTCGGCATGCCGGTCACGCTCTATCTCAAGAACGAACGAAGCATAGGCATCGAGGCGCTGGGAAAACTCGTGGACGGCGGGCAGGTGCTGGTGGTGAAGTACGCGGTCGTGCGCCCAGACCCCGCGGGCGATGACTACCTCAGCCGGATGATCGCGCGCCTGTCGCCGCAGCGGATCGTGAGCGGCATGGGCGAAAGACCGACCCTGGAGCACGTGGCGCGACTGGGCCTGGCCTCCTACACGACCGGGTCGGGCTGCATCGCGCCGGCCGCATGCCGGCATTTTTTCCAGGCGCTGAAGTCCGCCGACAGCGTTGCGGCCGGACGGATTTACGAACGCTTCATGCCGCTGGAGACACTGCGCGACGAGATTTCGCTGATCCGCGTCCTGCACGATGCCGTCAGCCTCTCGGGAATCTCGGACATGGGCCCGCATCTTCCGCTGCTGAGCGCGTCGCCGGCTTCGCGCATGGCGGAGATCGCAAGGGCCGCCAGGGATTTGCGGGCCTTTGACCGGCAGTTCAGCGCGTAGGCCAGCCCATGACGGTTGGCGCCGAGCGCTGTGAAATCCGGTCCGGGCAGTTGAGCGCGAGCTTCGACGCGGCGGCCGGCGGGCGCTTGTCGCGCCTGCAATGGCGCCGACCCTCAGGCGAGCTGTTCGACGTGGTGGTGCCCATGACCACGGGCCTGCAGGGCGTTCACTGGCCCAAGGCGGGCGCCTACCCGCTCGTCCCCTACAGCAACCGGATTGCGAATGGGCGCCTGCAGTTTCGCGGCGCCGACTACACGCTGGAGCCGCACCCCGACGCGCTGCCCCATACCTTGCACGGCGGCGCGCACCTGCTGCCGTGGCGGCAGCGCAGCGCGACCGGCTCTGAAGTTGTCCTGGAAACACTCTCCCAAGCCGGGCCCGCGTGGCCATGGACCTTCCACGCCAGGCAATGCTTTAGCGTGTCGGCCAACGAACTGAAACTTGAAATGGCCGTGCGGAACATGGGCGGCACGGCAATGCCGGCCGGCCTGGGATGGCACCCCTACTTCGGTTGCGAGGAAGCGGTTTCCCTGCACCACACGGCGCGTGAACGATGGCCGCATGACGGGCAATTCGTGACGGCCGGCCGCGCCCAGGCCCTCCCGTCCGACTGGGAGTCGCCCGTGCGGCTGGATGCGCAAGCCCGGGATGCCTACCTCGGCCGCTGGGGCCAGGCCCTCGAGCTTCGCTATCGCACGGGCGTGTGTATCCGCCTGAGTGCGGAGCCCCTCTTCGAGCACCTGGTGGTTCACCGCCCTGCCACGGGGCGCTATGTCTGTGTCGAACCCACCAGCCACGTCGCGAACGGCTTCAACCTTGCCGCGGCCGGCATCCCGGGCACCGGCCTGCGGATACTGGAGCCGGGCGAAGAACTCTGCGGCTCGCTCCGGATAACGCTTTCGGAAACCTGAAATCCGGAGACCGCCCTGAGATGGCTCAACCGGCCTTATCGGCCTCAGCCATCGCCCGGTGAACCAGCAGCGTGTCCGTGAACTGCTCGAAGGCCACGACCTTGCCGTCCCGCAGCTGCCAGACGTGGGCCACGCGGGCCTGCATGTTCTTTCCCGTGGCGCGGTAAGTGCCGTGGTAGCTGCCCACACCGATGATGTGCTCACCGGCGTCGATGAGGTTTTGCAGTTCGAAACGATAGCCGATCCAGTCCCGGCCCAGCACGGCAAAGACGTTGTCGGCCACCGCTTGCGGCCCGACCCAGGTGCCCGCGCAGGGAAAGCCCGCCATCTCGGTCCAGCGCACCTGGGGCGAGACATGGGCCATCATCTTGTCGATGTTGCCCTCAGCCGAGGCCGCGTAGTGGACGCTGACGATGTCGAGATTCGACATCATGGCTTCAGCCCCATTTCATCTCGCCCTTGGCGACCTTGGCGCCGATCTGCAACGCCACGCCCATGCCGGCGTTCGGGTAGCGCCGGGTCATGGCCGCGATGAGGGCGCCGCTGTCGGCGGACTTGGCCAGCACTTCCTCGAAAGCCACGAGGTAGTCGCGGGTGTATTGGATCGCGCTGGCATCCACCGCCGCCGTGACCGCCATGTGGCCGGGAACCACCACGGCGGGTTTGCGCGCGGCCATGGCGTCAAGCGTCTTCACCCATGCGGCGCGGGCCTCGGCGCCCTGTGTGTCGGCGGTCCACACATGGACGCCGGAGAACAGCAGCACGCCGCCGAAGATGGCGTTCAGCGAAGGCACCCAGATGTAGCGGCGGTTGGCCAGGCCGTCGGCATCGACGATCTCGATGGCCTGGCCTTCCAGGGTGAGGCTGCGGCCGTCAAAGGCTTCAGGCATCACGATGTCCGCCAGCGCCTGTGGGCCGTTCTCCTTGAGCTGCGGGCCCCAGGTCGCCAGCTTCTTTTCCACGTTGCCCTTGATGGCCGCGATCGTGGCCGGTGCCGCGATCACCTTGGCGTCGGGAAACGCCGCCTTGATGGGCGCGAGGCTGAAGTAGTAGTCAGGATCGCTCTGGCTGATGTAAATCGTCGTCAGCTTTTTGCCGGTGGCCTTGATGGCCTCGGCCAGGGCCTTGCCGTCGGGAAGCGTGAAGCCTCCGTCGATCAGGACGGCCTCGCGGTCGCCGGAGATCAGTACCGGGGCACGGAAAAATCCGTGTTCGCCGGCGGAGAAATGTTTCCAGGTCAGTTGGGTATTGGCAGCCATAGCGTCTTTCACTCCTAGGATGGCCGTCGCGACAGCCGCGCCGGCTACAGTTTTGATTGCTTCTCTTCGTGTTGTCATGGTTTTTTCCTTCTTTCTTCTCTAACAGTTAACTCAAAAGGGACTGCGGGGATGGGGCTGCCCCGGGCTCAGGCCGCCTCGAGCTCGCCGGCCAGCGCGCTCGGGTTGGAATAAAAATCGCCGTGGTTCACAACCCAGCGCTTCGCGCCGGATTCGGCCACCAGGGTGGGCACGCCACGCGCGCCGAACTCCCACATCAAGGCCTGCCCACGATCCATGCGGGACTGGTTGGCCGAGAGAAGATCCTCATCGGGTCGCGCCACCAGTACGGCGGCCTGTTCAAGGCCGAGCCCGCGCAGAACGCCGGCCAGCGTTTCCAGCGAGGTCGTGTCCTGGCCATCCACGTAGCGCGCAGTCTGGATCGCCTTGAGGGCTTCCAGCTCCCGGGCCGGTGCCGTCAAAAACACGGCCGTCAGCGCCAGCGTGGCGGGGCCGCTGTCAAACAGCCGCTGGCGGTCACCGAGAACCCGCTCGCGATACTGCTCGCTGAAGCGTTGGCCCGTCAGGCGCTCGATGCGCTGGTCGTTGGACCAGGCATAGGCGGCGAAGTCGGCATTCATAGGCCTTGCGCCCTCGCCGGCGAAAAGCCCGGTGGGCAGCAGTTCGATATTGACAGAGGGAACTTCGCTCAAGGCCGAGAGCGCCGGTATGGCGCCGTAGCACCAGCCGCACAGCGGATCGAACAGGTAATAGAGGGTTTTGGTCATGGGTTCTTTGGAGTTTTTTGCCGGGTGTTCTTTGCGTTCTTTGCTCACTGGCTGTGATCGTAGGCACTATGCATTGACTGTTAAAGACATCTCTGATAAACACAATGTATGTTTAAAGCAAACAATCAAGACGAAGGCGGCCTTGGCGGGCTGGGCAACCTGAGGCGCCTGGCCTACTTCGCGGCGGTGGTGGAAACCGGCTCCTTCACGGCGGCGGCGGACCGCCTGGGGATTACCAAGGCGGTGGTCAGCCAGCAGGTGGCCCGGCTGGAGCGTGAGTTCCGGACGTCGCTGCTGGTGCGGACCACACGCAAGGTGCAGACCACCGAACTGGGCCAGGCTTTTTACCTGCGCTGCGCGCTGATCCTGCGCGAGGCCGGCGATGCCTTCGACGACCTGGCCGAAACCTCGGCGGAGCCGTCCGGCATGCTGCGGCTCACCGCCCCCTTTGACTATGGCGTCGGCATCGTGGTGCCCGCCATCGCCGCCTTTACCCAGCGCTATCCCGCGTGCAAGGTCGATGCCGTCCTGAGCGACCAGACGCTGGACCTGATGTCGGGCAACTTCGAACTGGCGATCCGTGTCGGCTGGCTGGCCGAGACCAGCCTGCAGGCGCGAAAAATCGGCTCCTTCCGGCAATTGCTTGTCGCGTCACCAGCCATGAAGCCGCAAGTGGCGCGGCTCACCGCTCCGCAAGACATCGCCGGCCTGCCCTTCATCGCCAACACCGCCTTGCGCGACCACCTGACCTGGAATTTTTCGCGCAACGAGACCGAGCGCCAGGCCGTGCACGTGCAGGCCTCGATTTTTCTGGACGCCACACTCGCCGTGCGCGAAGCCGTGTGCCAGGGTGCGGGGCTTTCAGTGCTGCCGGACTATGCGGTGGCAAACGACCTGGCGGCCGGCCGCCTCATCCAGGTGCTGCCGCAGTGGCTTCTGCCTTCGGGCGGCATCCATGCGGTGTTTCCGGCCGCGCGCTTTCGCCCCGCGAAGGTCCGTGCTTTTGTCGACCTGCTGGCGGAGAGGGAGCAGCAGCGGCAAGGCGGTTGACGTGTGAATGCGGGCGCCCTTCAAGGCATCAAGCCTGCGGACCGGTAAGCGTCGATGGTTCTGTCGTAGACGCGCACATCACCGCAACCACGGGCGACCAGTTGGGCACCCTCCACCGCGGACAAGATGGCAAACGCCCGACGCTCAATCGCGTCGGGGCTCTGTAGCGAATCGTGGGCCGCCAGTACCTCGGAAAGCCAGGCGACATTGGCCGCGTTGAACTTCTCGACCTCCGCTTGTACTTCAGGCGAGAGGTCATCACGCTCGGCGGCCAGCATCCCGCACAAACACATCCGGTTGCTTTTAAGCAGGGCGCCCCGAAAAACTTCGGCGTATCCCGTCATCCGCTCGTGGGTGTCCTTGCTCTTGCTCACCAGGCTCTGCAGGTGCAGGACGAGGTCTTCGGTGTAACGCCGAGCGAGGGCCACGGCCAGGTCGTCCTTGGTCGGAAAGTGGTAGTGAATGCTGGCGCTCTTGATGCCGACCTCTTTGGCCAGTTCACGGAAGCTCAGGGCGTTGTATCCCCTGGCTTGCACCATCAGGCGGGCGGCCGCCATGATGCCTTCCTTGGTATCGATCGCTGAAGAAGCCATGTCCCGTTCCTTTTAAAAAAAGCTTGACGCCAAAGACGGCGAGATCCTAAAATTCTACCTATCGATAGGTAGATAACACCTCGTTCAAGATTATCCCTATCGGTAAATCCGTCATTTTAACCTATCTACCACTTGGTAGTTATTGAAAGCTCACATGAAATTATTCGACAACCCTGGCACCCCAAATCCCGCGCGCATCCGCATCGTTCTGGCCGAAAAGCATCTGGACGGCCAGCTTGAATTTGAAAAAGTCAGCCTCATCAGCGCCGAACACAAGCAGGAAAGTTTTCTGGCCAAAAATCCGCTCGGCGTTCTCCCGGTACTCCAGCTCGATGACGGCCTGTACCTGTCCGAAAGCACCGCGATCACGGAGTACCTCGACAACCTGGATGGCGCCCCGACGCTCACGGGCAGGACGCCCCGGGAAAAGGGCGTGATCCACATGATGCAACGGCGCGCGGAGGCCATGGTGCTCGATCCGATCGGCATCTACTTCCACCATGGGACGCCCGGCCTTGGCGCCGGCCTCCTTCCGTTCAAGAGCCCGGACTGGGCGCATCGCGGCGAATGGGCCGGGCGCGAGCGCGCCAAAGCGGAGTCGGGCCTGGCGTATTTCGACCAGGTGCTCGCGGCCACACCCTATGTCGCCGGCGAGGACTTTTCGATGGCCGACATCACGCTGTTCGCGGGCCTGCTTTTTGCCGATGTCGCCGGGATTCCCGTTTCCAGGGACCACACAGCACTCCAGGCATGGCGCGCCAGGGTGGCGGACCGCCCCAGCGTCAGGAACCGCAGCGGCCAGTCGCTTGACGCGGACGACCTTCGCCGCCTTGGCTTTTAAGCGCCACGCCTTTTCCCTTCCATCCCAATCTCACAGAACGAAAAAATGACCCGCAACTTTCCTCATCAAAACCAGGCCGCGGAGCCCACACGTGTTGCGCGCCGCAGTCTCATGCTCGGTGCAGCCGGCGTAGCCGCCGCCGGCCTGGCCGCTGTGCCGACCCTGGCTGAAGCCAAGGCCAAAGCTCAAGCTCAAGCTCAAGCTCAAGCTCAAGCTCAAGCTCAAGCTCGCACCGCCGGAGCAAAGCTCGGCTCCAACACCTTCACCACCCAGGACGGCACGATCCTCTATTACAAGGACTGGGGCAGCGGCCCACCCGTGGTTTTCAGCCACGGCTATCCGCTGTCCTCGGATGCCTGGGAAAACCAGATGATGTTCCTGCTGCACAAGGGATTTCGCGTCATCGCGCTGGACCGGCGGGGTTTCGGCCGTTCGGGCCAGCCCGGCACGGGCTACGACTTCAACACATTTGCCGACGACCTGGCGACCCTGGTTGAACTGCTGGACCTCCGGCAGGCGACCTTCGTCGGACATTCCATGGGCGGCGGCGAAGTCGCCCGCTACATCGGCCGCCATGGCGAGAAGCGTGTCGCGAAAGCGGCGCTGATCGCCGCGGTCACGCCCTTCCTGCTGAGAACGCAGACCAATCCCCACGGCGCACCGGTGGAGGTCTTCGACGGCTTCCGCGCCGCTGTCCAGGCAGACCGCTCCCAGTGGAACAAGGACGTGTCCATGCCCTACTACAGCTACAACCGCCCGGGCGCAAAGGTATCGGAGGGCGTGAGGGAAGAGTACTGGCGCCAGGGACAGGCCACGGGAATGCTCGCCGCCTATCATGCGATCGGTGCATTTTCCGAGACCGACTTCCGGGAGGACCTGAAGAAGATCAGCGTTCCGACGCTGATCGTGCACGGCAGCGACGACCAGATCGTGCCGCTCGAAATTTCAGGCGCGCTGTCGAAGGCCCTGGTCAAAAATTCCGAGCTGATCGTCTACGAAGGCGGCTCGCACGGCCTGATCGTCACGCAAAAAGACAGGCTCAACGCGGACCTGCTGGCCTTCCTGAAAGCGTAGCGCCGGCGTGGCGACCCCATCGCACCGGTTGCAGTGCAAGGCGCTTTTTTTCTGAGTATCGGACACGCAGTCCGGGCATCGCACAGGCGTGCTGATGCCCGGATTGCCCGACGGCTATACCCTTTCAAGCGGGCCGGATATATCGGTGCGGCAAGCCGCCGGCGATCGGCGCCTGCTCAGGCCGCAAAGCTCCTCTATTTGGCAAGGTGTTGATCCAAGACAAGCTTTGTGTGGAATACCGCCCGCATAGTCAGAACTGCCGAACCGGCACAAAAGACCAAGGAAAGCCACATGAGACGGACCCTCCCCCCAGGCGCCATCGCCGCCGCCATCTGCATCCTCGCCACGGCTTTGTCCGCGCAGGCGCAGCCCGCCGCGCACCCGGCGCATGCCGCTGCCGCAGCCGGCGCCATTTCAAGCGCGGCGACACCCGCCGCGACCAGGCGCTACGAACTGCACACCAACATCGTCGACGGCAAGATGGTGTTCGTCGGCGACAAGGGACAGGTGAACCCGACCCTCACGGCCAACGCGGGCGACACGATCGAGATCGTGCTGGAAAGCGGGGAAGGCGCGGAGCACGACCTGGTGATCCCCGAACTGAACGTCGCCTCGCCGAAGTTCAACGGCAGTAGCGGCAAGGCCACGCTGCGCTTCAAGGTTCCGCGCTCCGGCACTTTCACCTACTACTGCTCCATCCCCGGCCACCGGCAGATCGGCATGGAAGGCCGGCTGCAGGTCAGCGGTCCCGCCGTCGCCCAAGGCGCCGCGCTGGCCGGCAGCGACTCCAGCCAGGCCGCGCTTGCGCTCTACACCCCGGCCCCCGTGCCGCAGCGCGCGGCCGATCCGTCCGCGGTCAGCGTGGCCGCCAACCCGGCCGCGGTGCCTCCCGCCGTAGGGTCCCGGGCGCCCAGGACCCTGAAGTACCGCATGGAAACGGTCGAGCTGCCCGGCAAGCTCGACGACGGCACCAGCTTTACCTACTGGACTTTCAACCGCCAGGTGCCCGGCCCGATGCTGCGCGCCCGCGTCGGCGACACCATCGAACTGACGCTGGCCAACGCCCGCGACAGCAAGATGATCCATTCGATCGACCTGCATGCGGTGACGGGCGGCCACGGCGGCGGCGAGCACACGCAGGTCGCTCCGGGCCAGGAGAAGGCCTTCACCTTCAAGGCGCTCAACCCAGGCCTGTACGTGTACCACTGCGCCACGCCTTTGGTGCCGCAGCACATCGCGGCCGGCATGTACGGAATGATCCTGGTCGAGCCCGTGGACGGCTTGCCCAAAGTGGACCGCGAGTACTACGTGATGCAGGGCGAGATGTACACGGGCCGCCCGCACGGCGCCAAGGGGCACCAGGAGGCCGACCTCGAGAAGATGGCCAATGAGCTGCCCGACTACTACGTCTTCAACGGCGAAGTCGGCGCGCTGAACAAGACCCACAAGCTGCAGGCCAGGGTGGGTGAAACCGTGCGCATCTACTTCGGCGTCGGCGGCCCCAACAAGATCTCGTCTTTCCACGTCATCGGCGAGATCTTCGACACCGTGTACAGCGAAGGATCTTTCACGGGCCTCAAGCACGACGTGCAGACCACGCTGGTGGCGCCCGGCGGCGCGACCATCGTGGAGATCAAGGTCCAGCACCCTGGAAGCTATTTGCTGGTGGACCACGCCTTGTCGCGCGCCGGCAAGGGCGCGGTGGGCGTGCTCGAAGTCACCGGCGAGCCGGTTCCCGGCGTCTACAAGGCCGGCGTGCTGTAAGCACGTCCCCTCACTTTTGACCTAGGAGAACCCCATGGGCTCATACAAAAAACTCTGGTTCACGCTGATCGGCGTGCTGATCGTCACCTTCTCGCTGCTGGGCTATTACGGCACCGAGGTCTACCGCCAGGCGCCGCCCATCCCCGCGCAGGTGACCGCCCCGGACGGCAAGGTCCTGTTCGACCGTGAGGGCATCCTCGACGGCCAGACGGCCTGGCAGTCGGTGGGCGGCATGCAGCTGGGCTCCATCTGGGGCCACGGTGCCTACCAGGCGCCGGACTGGACCGCCGACTGGCTGCACCGCGAACTGACCTCATGGCTGGAGCTGGCCGCGCAGCAGCTGCACGGCAAGGCCTACGCCGCGCTCGACGGGCCGGCGCAAGCCGCGCTGCGCGAGCAGCTCAAGGCCGAGTACCGCGGCAACCGTGTCGACCAGGCGGAGGTGCTGAAGCTGTCGGAGCGCCGCGTCCAGGCCATCGCCCAGACCGCCGGCTACTACGACAAGTTGTTCTCCGACGCGCCCTCGCTGCAGAAAAGCCGCGAGCACTTCGCGATGAAGGAGAACACGCTGCCGAGCGCCGAGCGGCGCCGGCAGATGACGCAATTTTTCTTCTGGACCGCCTGGGCCGCCGCGACCGAGCGTCCCGGCCAGAAAGTCACCTACACCAACAACTGGCCTCACGAGCCCTTGATCGGCAACCGGCCGAGCAGCGAGAACATTGTCTGGTCGGTCGCCAGCATCGTGGTGCTGCTGGCCGGCGTGGGATTTCTGGTCTGGGCCTGGGCCTTCCTGCGCGACCATGACGAGCCGCTGCCGGCACCGGCCGCGCGCGATCCCCTGACCACCTTTGCGCTCACGCCCTCGCAGCGAGGCCTGGGCAAGTACCTGTTCCTGGTCGTGGCATTGTTCATCTTCCAGGTGTTCGTCGGCGGGTTCACCGCGCACTACACCGTCGAAGGGCAACAGTTCTACGGCATCGACGTCTCGCAGTGGTTTCCGTATTCGCTGACCCGCACCTGGCACATCCAGGCCGCCTTGTTCTGGATCGCCACCGGCTTCCTGGCCGCGGGCCTGTTCCTCGCGCCGCTGATCAACGGCGGCAAGGATCCGAAGTTCCAGAAGGCCGGCGTGGATGTGCTGTTCTGGGCACTGGTCGTCGTCGTGGTGGGCTCCTTCACCGGCAATTACCTGGCGATCGCGCAGGTGATGCCGCCCGAATGGAATTTCTGGCTCGGGCACCAGGGCTACGAGTACGTGGACCTGGGACGCCTGTGGCAGATCGGCAAGTTCACCGGCATCCTGCTGTGGCTGGTGCTGATGCTGCGCGGCGTCATCCCGGCGCTTCTGAAGAAGGGCGGCGACAAGAACCTGCTCGCGCTGCTCACCGCCTCGGTGGGCGCCATCGGCCTGTTCTACGGTGCCGGCCTTTTCTACGGCGAGCGCACCCACCTGTCGGTCATGGAATACTGGCGCTGGTGGGTGGTCCATCTCTGGGTGGAAGGCTTCTTCGAGGTCTTCGCCACCACGGCGCTGGCTTTCATCTTCTCCACGCTCGGCCTGGTCTCGATACGCATGGCCACGGCCGCGAGCCTGGCATCGGCGTCCCTGTTCATGCTGGGCGGCATTCCCGGAACCTTCCACCACATGTACTTCGCCGGCACCACCACGCCGGTGATGGCGGTCGGCGCGAGCTTCAGCGCTCTCGAAGTGGTGCCGCTGATCGTGCTGGGCCACGAAGCCTGGGAGAACTGGCGGCTCAAGGCGCGCGCCGCCTGGATGGAAAACCTCAAGTGGCCGATGATGTGCTTCGTCGCCGTCGCCTTCTGGAACATGCTGGGCGCCGGTGTCTTCGGCTTCATGATCAACCCGCCGATGTCGCTGTACTACATCCAGGGGCTGAACACCACGCCGGTGCACGCGCATGCCGCGCTGTTCGGGGTCTACGGATTCCTGGCGCTCGGCTTCACGCTGCTGGTGCTGCGCTACCTGCGTCCGGACTACCGGTTCAGCGCGCCATTGATGAAAACCGCGTTCTGGGGCCTCAACGCCGGCCTGGTGCTGATGATCTTCACGAGCCTGCTGCCCATCGGGATCATCCAGTTCCACGCCAGCGTCAGCGAAGGCCTGTGGTATGCGCGCAGCGAGGAATTCATGCAGCAGCCCCTGCTGCAGAACCTGCGCTGGGCGCGCACCTTCGGCGACGTCGTGTTCATCGTCGGCGCGATGGCGATGGCGCTGCAAGTGGTGCTGGGCTTGCTGGACAAGGCGCCCAAGCTGCCGCTGCCCGAGCGGCACCTGGGCGAGGTGCGCGGTTGAGCATGCGCATCCGGTGGCCACGCGCTTGCAGGATTAAGGAAGGCCGGCAGCCGCGAGGGCGGCTCGCACGAGCCACGCGTCACTTCACCGCGGCGCGGGCGGCTTCGGCCTTGCGTTTGGCTTCGTCGGCCTTGTGTTGCAGCTCCTGGGCTTCTTTCTCCGCGTCCCTGGCCTTGGCTTCCTTGTCGGAGGCGGGGCTGCCGGCCAGCGCATTGCCGGCGAGGGTGCCGGCAGCCGCGCCCACGGCGACCGCGCCCATGGTGCCCATCAAGCCAGGCCCGCGGGCTGCGGGGGCGGCCGCTGCGGCCGGCGCTGCGGTGGCGGCGGGAGCGGCGACGGGTGCCGGGGCCTTGGCCGCTACTGGAGCAGATGGGGCGGTTGGGGCATTGCCGGCCCGGGCGGCCGGCATCGATCGGCCCCCGCTGCCGATGCGCTTGGCGAATGCCAGCGAGGGAACGGTCATTGAAGCGATGGTCACGGCGATCACGGTCGCGGCGGTGCTACGAAAAGAAGTGTTCATGGTGTTCCTGAAATAAAAATGGATGAGAAAGCGCGGGCTGCCTGCCTCAGTCGAATATTTCGCTGAGCCATGACTTGGGCTTGCGCCTGCCATAGCCGCTGTGGTGGCGGTAGTCGGAATCCTCGAAGTCGGGACGGCGGGCCGCTTGTTGATAGGCCGGCTGCGGCGCCGGTGCGGCGGCCGTGTCGCGCGCGATGAGCTTGTCGAGCTCACCACGGTCCAGCCATACGCCGCGGCATTGAGGGCAGTAGTCGATCTCGACGCCTCGGCGCTCCGTCATGACCAGGGTGACGTCATTGCAATGAGGGCATTTCATAAGTTTCTCCATGACCTTGAATTAGTCGTTGCTGCCGCCGAAGCCGAAGAGGCTCAGCAGGCTGGTGAAAAGGTTGAACAGCGAAACGAAGAGGCTGACGGTGGCCAGCACGTAGTTGGTCTCGCCGCCGTTCACGATGCGGCTGGTTTCAAACAGGATCATTCCCGCCGAAAGCAAGGCCACCACGGCCGACACGGCCAGCGCCAGCGCGGGCAGTTGCAGGAACATCGCGGCCAGGCCGGCCAGGATCGCGATCACCATGCCGGCGAACAGGAAGCCGCCCATAAAGCTGAAGTCGCGCCGTGTGGCCAGCACCCAGCCGGACAAGGCCAGGAAGGTCACGCCCGTCGTGCCAAGCGCCAGCGTCATCGCCTGCGCGCCACCCGGCAGGGCCAGGTGCATGGCCAGCACAGGGCCCAGCGTATAGCCCATGAAGCCGGTGAGGGCGAACACCGCCGGGATGGCCCAGCCGCTGTTCTGCACCTTGTGGATGAGGAACAGCAAGCCGAAATACCCGGCCAGCGTGATGATCAGCCCCGGGGCCGGCAACTTGAAGACGACGCCCAGCGCGGCCATGGCGGCGCTGAACAGCAGCGTCATGGACAACAAGGCATAGGTGTTGCGCAGCACCTTGTGCTTCGCGATGCCGGCGACCCAGCCGGGGCTTGCGGTTTGAGTTGGGAAAGCTAATGGTCGGTTCATGGTTTTCCTTTCGTGGAGGTGGAAGATCTGCAGTGACAAGACCGGAGACCTGCAGTGGTGAATACAGAATAGGACCGCCATGCAGAAAGAAAAAGCAGAGAATGCTTGAATAACAATCCCGTAAAACCTGAAGATGAGCCTCGCATTCAACTACCGGCACCTGTATTACTTCTGGGTGGTTGCCAAGGAAGGCGGCATGTCGCACGCCGCGGCGCGGCTGAACATGGCGGTCCAGACCATCAGCGCGCAGGTGCGCGAACTGGAACGCGACCTGGGATGCCAGTTGCTCAAACCCGCGGGGCGGGGCCTGGCGCTGACCGAAGCCGGAGACCTTGCGCTGCGCCAGGCTGAGCAGATTTTTCAGCTGGGCGAAGCGCTACCCGAACTGGTCCGCAGCGCCGCCCAGGCCAAATCGGTCCGGCTGACGGTGGGCATTGCGGACGGCCTGCCCAAACTGGTGGTCCAGCGCCTGCTCCAGCCGGTGCTGGGCACACCCGACCTGCGGCTCGTGTGCCACGAAGGTGAAATGGCCGACCTCCTGGCCGACCTCGCCATGCACCGGCTGGACGTGGTGCTGTCCGACCATCCCGCACCGTCCAATCCCCACCTGAAGGTGCACAACCACTCTCTGGGCATTTCAGGGATGGGCTGGTATGCGTCGCAGCATTGGTGGAAGCTGGCCCGGAAAGATTTCCCCGCGTCGCTGGGCAAGGTGCCCGTCCTGCTGCCCACTTCGCATTCCATCGTTCGCGGGCCGCTGGACCAGTGGCTGCTACAGCACGGGCTGCGGCCGCGCGTGGTCGGTGAGTTTGAGGACAGCGCCCTGCTGGAGACCTTCGGCGGCAGCGGCCTGGGCGTTTTCCCCGCGGCGCTGTCGGTAGAGGATGACCTCATGAAGCGTCACCAGGTCCGCTTGCTGGGTGCTTGCGAAGGGGTGCATGAGCACTACTACGCCATCAGCACCGAGCGCAAGGTGAAGCACATCCTGGTCCAGCACCTGTTCACCCGCGCCTGATCTGCAATGCGCGCTGCGCCTCGTTTTCAAGCGCGATGGCATCGTCGAAACGGCGAAGGCCGATGTCGTTGAGAACCCGTTTGAAGCTGGCCGCAACCGCGGGTTGAAGCGACGCCAGCCTGGCGCCGATTTGTCGGGATGCCGATTCGAGTTCCGCGTCGGGGACCACTTTCCAGACCAGCCCCCAGGCCAGCGCCTGCGCGGGCGAAAACTCCTCGCCCAGCAGCATCAGCGCCTTGGCGCGTGCAAGGCCTGCATAGGCGGGCAGTGTCGCGCTTAATCCGCCCGTCACGAATACCCCGATGGAAGCCTCCGGCAGCTTGAAGCGGCTGCTTTCCCCCGCGACCACGATGTCCGCATTGAGCATCCACTCGAAGCCGGCGCCGACAGTCCAGCCATGGACCGAAGCAAGCACCGGCTTGGGCAGAGACACCAGCGCCTTGGAAACGGCCTGCACCAGGACCAGGTCCTCTTCCGTGGGTGGCGCACCGACGTCCCTCCCCGCACAAAAAGCCCGGCCCTTGCCGCGCAACACCAGCACCCGGACGCTATCGTCGCGCGAGGCCTGGTCAATGGCGGCAAGAAGCGCGCGGGCCAGCTCGTTGTCAATCGCATTGAGTTTGTCGGGGCGGTTCAGGGACACGGTCATGATGCCGTCCACGGACTCGACCAGCAGCTTGGGAGTTGTTGTCATGGGTGTGATTCTGAACCGGGAAGCCATTAGTGAACCGATAAATTTCCGGCTCAATGGTTTTCTCCCAGGCCGTACACACACCGGCCGAGGGAGCGGCGGCTTTACCGTGTCGGCTTCAGGTCCGCAGGCCGGGTTCGGTCAGGGGGTCGGTCGATGGCCGCGGTTTGGCCTGCGTATAGCGCTCTACCGACAGGTCGTCGGCGCGGATCTCGGGTGCGCGGCCGCTCATGACGTCGGCCAGCACACGCGCCGAGCCGCAGGCCATGGTCCAGCCCAGCGTGCCGTGGCCGGTGTTCAGGTAGAGATTGGGCAACGGCGTGCGGCCCACCAGCGGCGTGCCGTCCGGGGTCATGGGCCGCAGGCCGGTCCAGAAGGTCGCGGCCTCGGCGTGGCCGGCACCGGGGAACAGCTCGTTCAGGCACAGCTCCAGCGTTTCGCGGCGCCGCGGGTTCAGGCGCAGGTCAAAGCCGCGCAGCTCCGCCATGCCGCCCACGCGGATGCGGCGGTCAAAGCGCGTAATGGCGATCTTGTAGCTCTCGTCCAGCACGGTCGACACCGGCGCGCGGCCCGCGTCGGCAATGGGTACGGTGATCGAATAGCCCTTGACCGGATAGACGGGGATCTTCACCGCTTCGGGCAGCATGGCCGTGGAATACGAACCCAGCGCCATCACGTAGGCGTCGGCCGTGCGCAGGCGGCCGCCCTGCCGCACGCCGGCCACGCGGCCGGCGCAGACTTCCACGCCGTCGATGGTCTCGCCGAAGCAAAAGCGCACGCCCAGGGACTGGGCCAGGTGGCCGATCCCGGTGGTGAACAGGTGGCAGTCGCCGGTCTCGTCGCCGGGCAGGCGCAGGCCGCCGACCAGCGGTCCCGTGGCGATGGCTGGTTCGGCGCGCGCCAGATCCTCGGGGCCCAGCAGTTCGTAAGGCACGTCCGCGGCGCGCAACACGGCCACATCCTTGCCGACGGCGTCGAGCTGCGCCTGCGTGCGGAACACCTGCAGCGTGCCGCCCTCGCGGCCTTCGTAGCGCAGGCCGGTGTCTTGGCGCAGCCGCGCCAGGCAGTCGCGGCTGTATTCAGCCAGCCGCAGCATGCGCTCTTTGTTGACCGCATAGCGCCGCGGGCTGCAGTTGCGCAGCATCTGCCACATCCAGCGCAGCTGGTCCACGCTGCCGTCCAGGCCGATGGCCAGCGGCGCATGCTTCTGGAACATCCAGCGCAGCGCCTTGAGCGGCACGCCGGGTGCGGCCCACGGCGCCGCGTAGCCCGGCGACACCTGGCCGGCGTTGGCGTAGCTGGTCTCCAACGCCGGGCCGGGCTGGCGGTCGACCACCGTCACTTCGTGGCCCGCCTTGGCCAGGTAGTAGGCCGTGGTGGTGCCGATGACGCCGGCACCCAGGACCAGCACCTTCATGTCAAATTGCCTTGGCAAACGTATTTTGTGTGCAGGTATTCGTCCAGGCCCCAGTGCGAACCTTCGCGGCCGTAACCCGATTCCTTGACGCCGCCGAAGGGCGCGGCCTGCGCCGCGATGGCGCCTTCGTTGATGCCGACCAGGCCGGTCTCCAGCGCGGAGGCGACGCGCCAAACGCGCTTGATGTTGTTGGAGAAGAAGTAGCCGGCCAGGCCGAAAGGCGTGTCGTTCGCCTGCGCGATCACCTCGTCTTCAGTGCTGAAGCGGAATATGGGCACCACCGGGCCGAAAGTCTCCTCGCAGGACAACTCCATGTCGGTTGTCGCGCCGGTCAGCACCGTGGGCGCATAGTAGTTCGGGCCGTTGGCGACTTCCGTGCGCACACGGCTTCCGCCCACGACCGCCTTCGCGCCTTTGGCCACGGCGTCGTTCACGTGGCGTTCGATCTTGTCGACCGCCCGCCCGTTGATCATCGGACCGATCTCGGCCTCCGCCCAGCTGGCCGGGCCGACCCGCAAGGCGCCCACGCGGGCCGCCAGCTTGTCGACGAAGCGGTCATGCACGGCCTCGTGGGCGAAGACGCGATTCGGGCTCACGCAGGTCTGGCCGCCGTTGCGGAACTTGGCGGCCATCAGGCCCTCGACAGCGGCGTCCAGGTCGGCATCCTCGAACACGATGAAGGGCGCGTTGCCGCCGAGCTCAAGCGACAGCTTCTTGACCGTGCCGGCCGACTCGCGCGCCAGCACCTTGCCCACCGCCGTGCTGCCGGTGAAGCTGACCTTGCGCACGCGGCCGTCGCGCAGCCACTCGCCCACCACCTCCGGCGTGCGCTCGCGCGAGGCGGGCACGATGTTCAGCACACCGGCAGGCACGCCCGCTTCCTCGGCCAGCTTCACGAGGGCCAGGGACGTGAGGGGCGTGTCTTCAGCGGGCTTGGCCACCACCGTGCAACCCGCCGCCAGCGCGGGGGCGATCTTGCGCGCGATCATCGCGGCCGGAAAATTCCAGGGCGTGACCACGGCGACGACGCCCACGGCCTCCCGCAACACCAGGAAGCGCTTGCTGGACACCGGCGCGGCGATGATCTCGCCGTGGGCGCGCACGCCCTCTTCGGCGAACCACTCCACATAACCGGCGCTGTAGGCGATTTCGCCGCGCGACTCCGCGAGCGGCTTGCCCTGCTCGCGCGAAATCAGTTCGGCCAGCGGCTCCACGTCGCGCTCGATCAGCGCCTGCCATTTCTTCAGGATCAGGCAGCGCTCGCGCGGCGGGCGCGCCTTCCAGGCGGGCAGCGCCTGTGCCGCCGCGTCGGCGGCCAGCCGTGCGTCCGCCGCGCCGCCGTCGGCCGCCAGGGTGATCAGGCTGTCGTCGGCGGGATTGCGCACCTCGAATTGGCGGCCGTCCTGGGCCGCCTGCCAGCGGCCCGCGATGTAGTTCAGTGTTTGCATGTCAGTTCAATCTGTTCAGTTAAGTTAAGTTAAGTTAAGTTCAGTTCAGTTCAGTTCAGTTCGGTTCAATTCGACAAAAGAATTCCCGATGGCACCCGGGGCGCCAATCTTTATTGCGCACGCGGCGCTCCCGAGGTAGGCCGTCCGGATGGATCAGGCCGTGCACTCGCGCGGCGGCGCCGGGGTCTGCTGCAGCTTCAGCAATTCGTCGGCGCTGCGGTGGCAGAAGACTTCCACGCCGCCTTCAAGCTCATGCCGCGGCGGCGTCTTGCTGTCGCACAGGCCCGCCACGCGCAGGGGGCAACGGTCCAGGAAGCTGCAGATGCCCGCGCGGTCGACGGGCGCCTGCACCAGCGGCAGGGCCGCGCGCTGCGCCGCCCCGACCTCGTCCAGCCATCCCGGGCGCAACTCCGGAACGGAATTGGCCAGCAGGTGGAAGTAGGGATGGCGCGGCGCATGCGCGAAAGCCGAGCGCGTGAGCGACTCCACCTTCTGGCCGGCGTACAGCACCACGATCTCGTCGCACACCGCGCGCACGGTGTTCATGTCGTGGCTGATGAACATGTACGACACCCCGAGCTCCTTGCGCAGCTGCGCCAGCAGGTCCAGGATGGCGGCGCCCACCACCGTGTCCAGCGCGGACGTGACTTCGTCGCAGAGGATCAGGTCGGGATCGGCGGCCAGTGCGCGCGCCAGGTTGACGCGCTGCTTCTGCCCGCCGGAGAGCCCGGCAGGCAGGCGCCTGGCACAGGCCTGCGGCAACTGCACGAGGTCGAGCAGCTGCGCGATGCGCTTGTCCAGCGCCTCGCCCTTCAGGCCGCGGTACAGCTGCAGCGGCCGCGCCAGGATGTCGGAAATGGTGTGCGAAGGATTGAGCGCCGTGTCCGCCATCTGGAACACGATCTGGATGCGGCGCAGTTCCTCGGGCGAACGCTGCGACACCAGGCGCGGCAGCGGTTTGCCGTCGAACATGATCTGGCCGCCGGCGGGGCCGATCAGGCCGGCGACGGCACGGGCCAGCGTGGTCTTGCCGGAGCCGGACTCGCCGATGACGCCGATCGCCTGGCCGCGGTACAGGGTCAGGCTCACATCGTCGAGCACCGGCGAGGCGGGCCGGCCGTGCTTGTCCAGGGGCCCATAGCCGGCGACCAGGTTGCGCACCTGCAGCAACGGCGTGGCGCCCTCGGCCACCGTCTCGCCGCTGCGCGCCTTGGGATTCGCCGCGGCGATCAGGCTGCGCGTGTAGTCGTCCTTCGGCGTGTTGATGATCTGCGCCGTGGTGCCGATCTCGCGCTCGGCGCCGTCGCGCAGCACCAGGATGCGGCCGGCCATCTGGGCCACCACCGCCAGGTCGTGCGTGACATAGACCGCCGTGGTCTGGCGCTCGCGCACCACGCGGCGGAAGGCGTGCAGCACCTCGATCTGGGTGGTGACGTCCAGCGCCGTGGTGGGCTCGTCGAAAATCACCAGGTCCGGGTCGCTCATCAATGCCATCGCGGCCATCAGGCGCTGCAGCTGCCCGCCCGAAACCTGGTGCGGATAACGCTGGCCGATGCTGTCGGGCTGCGGCAATGCCAGCTCGCGGAACAGCGTCACGGCTTTTTTCTCGGCCTCGGCGCGCGGCATCAGCGAATGGATGTGGGCGGTTTCCACCACCTGGTCCATGATGGTGCGCGACGGGTTGAAGGAAGCGGCGGCGCTCTGCGCGATATAGGAGACGCGGCGGCCGCGCAGGCGGCGCCGTTCGGATTCGGTGAGGCCCAGCACATCGGTGTCGCCGATGCGCACGCTGCCGCCGGCGATGCGGCAGCCGTGCCGCGCATAGCCCATGAGCGCCAGGCCTATGGTGGTCTTGCCGGAACCGGATTCGCCGATCAGCGCCAGCACCTCGCCGGGCTCGATGCGGAAAGAAACGCCTTTGACGATCTCTGTTTCGCCGCCGGCGGCTTGCGCCACGACGCGCAAGTCGTTTACGAGGACAGTGGCACCCATTAATGTTTCTCCCGGTCTGCGTCGGTATGTCCCGGCAGGTTGTCGATCACCAGGTTGACCGCGATGGTCAGCACGGCGATGGCGAAGGCCGGGGCGAGCACGGAGACGCCGCCCACCGGCAAGGCGCCGAGGTTCTCGCGCACCAGGGAGCCCCAGTCGGCCATCGGCGGCTGCACGCCCAGGCCCAGGAAGCTCAGGCTCGCCAGCAGGCGCAGGGCGTAGACGAAGCGCAGGCCCATGTCGGCCAGCAGTGGGCCGGTGATGTTGGGCAGGATCTCGCGGCGCATGATGTAGGCCCGGCGTTCGCCGCGGGCACGCGCCACCAGCACGTAGTCCATGGCGTTGATGTTCACGGCCAGCGATCGGATGATGCGGTAAGCGCCCGGCGCGTAGACGACGGCCGTCACCGCGATCAGAAGCGGGACCGAGGAGCCGAAACCGGCGATCACCACCAGCGCGAACATCTTGCTCGGGATGGACACCAGCGTGTCCAGCACGCGGCTGAGCACCGCGTCGACCGCGCCGCCCGCCACGGCGGCCAGCAGGCCGAGCACCGCGCCCACGCCGCAGGCGATCAGCGTGGCGACAAAGGCCACACCGATGGTGTAGGGTGTGCCGACCACGATGCGCGTGAGCATGTCGCGGCCCAGGTAGTCGGTGCCCAGCCAGTGCTGCGCGCTCATGCCCTGGAACACGCCGGCGTCGGACATCTCGCCAAGCGCGCTGTCAGGCACGAAGCAGGCGAAGATCCCCACAGCCACCCAGAAGGCCAGCACGGCCAGCCCGAGTTTGCCGGCACGCGACCAGCCCGCGAGCCAGGCGCGGCGCCGGGTGGCGGCCGCCGAAGGAACAAGTGTTGCAATATTCATAGGAAAACCTTCGCGCTGCACTCTGCGGTGCGCCCCCCTTCGGGCGGCCGTGCGGTGCTCATTGGTGCCTCAATCGCGGGTTGGCGACGATGCCGCACACGTCGGCGAGCATCACCAGGACCAGATAGGCCGAGCAGAAGATCATGGCGCAGGCCTGCACCAGCGGCATGTCCCGCTGCGCGACGCCGTCCACCATGAGCTTGGCGATGCCCGGGTAATTGAAGATCACCTCGACGATGATCACGCCGCCCAGCAGGTAGGACAGGCTCAGCGCCACCGCGTTGGCGATGGGGCCGATGGCGTTGGGCAGCGCGTGGAACAGCACGGTGCGCGCGGCGCTCGCGCCTTTGAGCCGCACCATCTCGATATAGGCCGCGGCCAGCTGGTCGATGACGGCCGCGCGCGTCATGCGCAGCATCTGCGCCACGATCACGCTGCCCAGGCTGAGCACCGGCAACGCGAAGGAACGCAGCATCTCGCCCGGCGACGAAACGTCGACCGCGTACGAGAGCGCGGGCAGCCATTTCAGCTGCACCGCGAATACCAGCACGGCCAGCGTGGCCACCAGGAATTCCGGCACCGACACAACGGCCACCGTCGCCATGCTGGTGAAACGGTCGAAAGCCGAGCCGCGCCGCAAGGCGCACAAAATACCCAGGCCGAGGGCCAGCGGGACGGAAAACACCGTCGTCACCGCGGCCAGCTGCAGCGAAGCCGGCAGGCGGCTGGCGACAGCCTCACCCACAGGCAGGCCGGTGACCACAGACTTGCCCATGTCGCCCTTGGCCATGCCGCCCAGCCAGTCGAAGTAGCGCAGCATCGCGCTGCGGTCCAGTCCCATCTCCTTGCGCAGCGCCGCCACCGCCTGGGGCGTGGCGTCCTGCCCCAGCGTCTCTTCGGCCGCGTCGCCGGGCAGCACGGAGGTGATGGCGAACACCACCGCCGACACCGCCAGCAGCGAGCCGAGCCCGGCGAGGATGCGGCCCGCCACCAATTTAACGACGGTTAAGTTCATGGCGTTTTCTTCCATTCAAGTGCCATCGCGGAACCGGCTCTGCCGGGCCGCAGGTGGCGCCCCCCTAGGGGGGAGGCGCCGAAGGCGCTTCGGGGGGGAGTCATCCTTCCAACCACACGTGTTCGGCGAAGCTCGAGCCCATCATGCCGCCCAGCGGGATGGGGCTGAGGCCCTTGAGTTTCTTGTTGTGGCCGTCCAGGCTGGAGAGGAACATCGGAATGCCGATGCCGCCTTCGCTGTGGATCATGACCTGCATGTCGGCGTACATCTGGGCGCGCTTGGCCTGGTCGGTTTCGCCGCGCGCGGCCACCAGCAACTGGTCGAACTTCTCGTTCTTCCAGCCGGACTCGTTGGTGGGGGAGTCGGACTTGAAGAACAGGGTCAGGGCCAGGTCGGCCGTGGGGCGCGTGTTGATGTTGCCGAAATTGACCGGGTGCTTCATCCAGTGCTGCGACCAGTAGCCGTCGGCCGGCATGTTGCGCACGTCCAGGTTCAGGCCGGCCTGCCGCGCCGCATGCTGCAGCACCAGGGCCATCTCCACCGAGCTGGTGGCGGCCGTCGAGGCCACCACGGGGATCGCGGCGCTGCCCAGATTGGCCTTTTTCAAGTGCCACTTCGCCTTCTCGGGATCGTAGGGGCGCTGCTTCAGGCCTTTGAAGAAGAAGCGGTTGCCCGGATCGAGGGGCTGGTCGTTTGCCACGACGCCACGGCCCAGCTGGATGGACTTGAGCATCTGCTCGCGGTTGAACAGCAGTTTCATGGCCTGCACGAAGTCCGGGTTGGCGCCTGGGCCGCTGTCGCGCCGCATGATCAGATCGGTATACGAAACGCCCTTGGTCTCGAAGATGGCTGCCTTGCCGCTGGCGTTGACGCGGTCGATCGAGCGCGGGTTGACCCGGCCGATCAGATCAAGTTCGCCCGCCAGCAGCGCGTTCACGCGTGCCGTTTCGTCGCTGATGCCCACGTGCTCGATCTCATCCAGGTAAGGCCGGTTGGACTTCCAGTAGTTGTCGTTGCGCACGGCGATCGCGCGCACGCCGGGTTTGAACTCCTTGACCTTGTACGGCCCCGTGCCGATGCCCGCGTTGAAGTCGGTCGTGCCATCCTTGACGATGTGGAAGTGGTAGGTGCCCAGGATGGCCGGCAGGTCGGCGTTGGAGGCCACCAGGCGGATGGTGACTTCATTGGGGCCGGTGGCCGTCACGTCCTCGATCTGGTCAGCCAGCACCTTGGCCTTGGAGCCGATGGCCGGGTTCTTGTGGCGCATGATGGAGAACACCACGTCGGCCGGCGTGAGCGGCTTGCCGTCGTGGAAGGTCACGCCCTTGCGCAGCTTGAATATCCAGGTCTTGGCGTCCTTGGTGCTGAACTCCTCGGCCAGCTGGGGCTGCGGTGTCAGGCTCGCGTCCAGGTAGGTCAATCCGTTGTAGAACATGAAGCCGCGGGAATAGTCGGTGCCGTTGCCCTGCTTGGCCGGGTCCAGGGTGTCGCTCACCCCGGAAGTGGCTTCGGCGACCCTGATGCGGCCGCCCTTGCGCGGCGTTGGCGTTTGCGCCTGTGCATTCGCGGCAAGGCCGGCGATGCTGCCGGCCAGGGCCGCCTGCATGCCACCGGCCGTCAACATGGCCAATACATCGCGCCGGCTCGCGCCGCGTTGCAACGCACCCAGGATGCGTGTGCTCTCTTCGGGGCCGATCAGGCCGTTCAGCTGCTTGTTATCTGCCATGGTTTTCTCCTAGTCATCTCGTGGGTGGGGTAAAGGCATTGGAGCACCTGCCGACCGGGGATATACCTCGATCACGCTGGGGCGCTTGGTTAAAACTGCGGTTTTGCGGATAGCCGGCGGCATGGTGTGCGGCGCGCCCCCGACGGCTTGCCGCCCGGCCGGGGCCGGCCGCCCTTGCGATGCCGCGGCGCATACAGGCCATCCGGCGCATGGCGAAACCAGTCGGCGTGCCGCGGCAATCGAAGCCGGTGGACTTGGGACGAAAGCTCATGAAAAGCGTCCTCCTGGAAGGGGTGGTGCAAAGCCTGTGCCGGTTTGCCGGCGCCATGCAATGAATGCTATTGAACCATCGCCGCAGATGCTGCGGTTGTGCGCCGCTTGCGCACCGTTCATGCCGAATGCCCACGCTGAAACGGCAGATCAATTCCAGGCAAGGGCGTACCATGAATCCGATTCTTTTGAGAGGGCAAGCATGGAATATGACGACACACTGCGCGGGTTGCACAAGGGTAATTTCCCCGCGGGGCAGCGCGGAATTCACCGCACTGCGGCAAAGGATGTGCGCCCATGAACGTCTCCCTTGTCGAACGCCTCAAAGCCGCCGGCCGCCTGGATCGCCTGTTCATAGACGGTGAGTGGGTCCTGCCCGCAGGGCAAGCCCGGGCCAGCGTTATCAACCCGTCGACCGAAGAGCCCATCGCGCAGATCGCCTTGGGAAGCACTGAAGACGTCGCGGCGGCGGTGGCCGCAGCCCGCAGTGCCTTTGCCACCTGGTCCACCAGTTCTCCCGAAAGCCGGGCCTTGCTGCTAGGCCGCATCCACACCCTGATCCTCGAACGCGCAGAACTGTTCGCCCACGCGATCTCACTGGAGATGGGCGCCGCCATCGGGTTTGCGCGCAGCACCCAGGTGCCGGTCGCGGCCGAGCACATCCGCGTGGCCCGGGACAACCTGGCCAGCTATCCCTTTCTCTCCCACCGAGGCGACGTGACTATCCAGCGCGAGGCCATCGGCGTGTGCGGCCTGATCACGCCCTGGAACTGGCCGCTCTACCAAATCACGGCCAAGGTCGGCCCCGCCCTGGCGGCCGGATGCACCGTTGTCCTCAAACCCAGCGAGCTGTCGCCCCTGAGCGCCCTGCTGTTTGCCGAGGTGGTGCATGACGCCGGCATTCCGCTGGGCGTGTTCAACCTGGTGAGCGGCAATGGGCCGGAAGTCGGCGCCGCGCTGTCGGCGCATCCGGACGTGGACATGATCTCGATCACCGGCTCGACCCGGGCCGGTGTGCTGGTGGCCCAGGCGGCGGCCCCGACGGTCAAACGCGTGGCCCAGGAACTCGGCGGCAAATCGCCCAACGTGATCCTGCCGGACGCGGACCTGGCGCGCGCCGTGCCCGCCGGCGTGGGGGCAGCATTTCGCAACGTCGGCCAGTCCTGCAGCGCGCCAACCCGCATGATCGTGCCGCGCGAGCGCCTGCAGGAGGTTGAACGGATCGCGCTTGAAGCGGCCTTGAGCTTTGTTGTGGGCGACCCGCGCTCGCCGCAGACGACGCACGGCCCGGTGGCCAACCGCGCCCAGTTCAACCGGGTGCAGGAAATGATAGACACCGGGATTGCCGAAGGTGCGCGCATTGTCTGCGGCGGCCCCGGCCGGCCTGAGGGCCTGGAGCGCGGCTTTTACTGCCGGCCAACCATCTTCTCTGGCGTGAACTCCCAAATGCAGGTCGCGCAGGAAGAAATCTTCGGGCCGGTGCTGGTGATCATCGCCTACGACAGCGTGGACGAGGCGGTGGAGATCGCCAACGACACGGTCTATGGCCTGGGCGCGCACGTGCAGGGCCAGGACCTTGCCGCGGCGCGCGCGGTCGCGGCGCGCATCCGTTCCGGGCAGGTGCACATCAACTACCCGGCCTGGAGCCCCCATGCCCCCTTCGGCGGCTACAAGCGCTCGGGCAACGGCCGCGAATACGGCATCGAAGGCCTTGAGGAGTACCTGGAAACCAAGGCCATCCTGGGCTTCGGGCAGGAGCAGACAGCATGAGCACAACCTTGGTACAAACTGCAAAAAAAGCACAGACAGTGCAGACACCCAACAACGACCGAAACCCATCCATGTCCCAGCCCCTGCGCCTCCTCGAGACTTCCAGCACCCCGCCGGCCAGCGCCGACGTCGTCGTGATCGGCGGCGGCATCATCGGTGTCTTTACCGCTTATTACCTCGCCAAGCGCGGGCTTTCGGTCGCCCTGGTCGAAAAAGGCCACATCGGCGCAGAGCAATCGAGCCGGAACTGGGGCTGGTGCCGCCAGCAGAACCGCGACGCGCGTGAACTGCCCATGGCCACCCGGAGCCTCGAACTCTGGGACCAGTTTGCCGCCGACAGCGGCGAAGACACGGGCTTTACGCGCTGCGGATTGTTGTACCTCAGTGATGACGAGGCCCAGATTGCCGGCTGGGCCAAGTGGCGCGAATTCGCGACGACCGCCGGCGTGACCACACACATGCTGAGCGGCCGCGAGGCCTCGGAGCGCGGCCAGGCGACCGGCCGCGCGTGGAAAGGCGGCGTCTTCTCACCCAGCGACGGGACGGCCGACCCGGCCAAGGCAGCGCCCGCGGTGGCGGCCGCGCTCATGAAACTCGGCGGCACCGTCCACCAGAACTGCGCCGCGCGCGGCATCGAGATGGAGGGCGGCCGGCTCAGCGGCGTCGTCACCGAAGCGGGGACCATCAAGACCCGCACCGCGGTTCTTGCGGGCGGTGCGTGGGCCTCCTCGTTCTGCAACCAGCTCGGCGTGCAGTTTCCGCTCGCCACGATACGCCAGTCCATCGTGCGCCTGTCACCAGTGGCGCAGCAACTGCCGGCGGCGCTGACCAGCCCGCGCGTCGCCGTCACCCGGCGCCCCGACGGCCATTACGTCCTGGCCATCAGCGGCCGTGGGCGCGCCGACCCCACGCCGCAGCTGCTGCGCTTCGCGCCGCAGTTCATCCCGATGTTCGCCAAGCGCTGGCGCAACGTGTTTCCCGGCGGCCTGGAAGGCATACGCTGGGGCCACGAAACCCGCGCGCGATGGAAGCTGGACGCGCCCACCCCCATGGAACGGGCGCGCATCCTCAACCCGAAGCCCGACCCCGCCGGTGTCCGCGAAATCCACCGCCGTGCCGTCGACCTGTTGCCCGTGCTGCGCGAAGCCCGCATCGCCAACACCTGGGCGGGCTACATCGACAGCACGCCCGACGGCGTGCCGGGCATCGGGGAACTGCCGCAGGTGCCCGGCCTCATCCTGGCCGCGGGTTTTTCGGGGCACGGTTTCGGCATCGGCCCCGGCGCGGGCCACCTGATCGCCGACATCGTGTCGGGGGCTCAACCGATCTTCGACCCGAAGCCTTTCGACCCCGCCCGGTTCAAAGAGTCGATGTGGGGCAAGGTGGCTGATTTTTAGGCTTGCCCGTCTTGCTTCACCCCAGCCCGCCCTGGCACAGGTACTTGGTGTGCAAATACTCGTCGAGGCCCCAATGCGAACCCTCGCGCCCGTAGCCCGACTCCTTCACGCCACCAAAGGGCGCGGCCTGCGCGGCGATGGCGCCTTCGTTGATGCCAACCATTCCGGTCTCCAGGGCCGAGGCCACGCGCCAGATGCGCTTGACGTCGTTTGAATAGAAGTAGCCGGCCAGCCCGTAGGGCGTGTCGTTGGCCTGCTCCATCACCTCCGCTTCATTCGCGAAGCGGAAGACCGGCACCACCGGGCCAAAAGTTTCCTCGCACGACAGTTCCATCTCGCGCGTGGCGTTGATGAGCACCGTGGGCGCGTAGTAATTAGGGCCGCGGGCCGTTTCATTGCGCACCCGTTGGCCGCCCACGATCACCTTGGCACCCTTGGCCACGGCATCATTCACGTGCCGCTCGATCTTGTCCACCGCACGGGCGTTGATCATCGGGCCGATCTCGGCCTCGGCCCAGTCGGCCGGCCCCACCCGCAGGGCGCCCACGCGCGCGGCCAGCTTGTCGACGAAGCGATCATGTACAGCGGTATGGACGTAGACGCGGTTCGGGCTCACGCAAGTCTGCCCGGCGTTGCGGAACTTGGCGGCCATCAGGCCCTCCACGGCGGCGTCCAGGTCCGCGTCCTCGAACACGATGAAGGGCGCGTTTCCGCCCAGCTCCAGAGACAGCTTCTTCAGCGTCGCGGCGGAATCGCGCGCCAGCAACTTGCCCACCGGGGTGCTGCCCGTGAAGCTGATTTTTCGCACCCGGGGATCGGCCAGCCACTCGCCCACCACTTGCGGGGTACGTTCGCGCGAAGCCGACACGATATTGAGCACGCCCGGCGGCACGCCGGCTTCCTCGGCCAGCTTGACCAGGGCCAGCGCCGTGAGCGGCGTGTCCTCGGCCGGCTTGGCCAGCACCGTGCAGCCCGCGGCCAGCGCGGGCGCGATCTTGCGTGCAATCATCGCGGCCGGGAAGTTCCAGGGCGTGACCACCGCCACGACGCCGACGGCTTCCTTCAGCACGATGAAGCGCTTGGAGTTGACGGGCGCCGCAATCACTTCGCCATTGGCGCGCACGCCCTCCTCGGCAAACCATTCCACGTAGCCGGCGCTATAGGCGATCTCGCCGCGTGCCTCGGCCAGCGGCTTGCCCTGTTCGCGCGAAATCAATTGGGCGAGCGGCTCCACGTCGCGCTCGATCAGCGCCTGCCATTTCTTGAGGATCAGGCAACGCTCACGCGGCGGGCGCGCCTTCCAGGCCGGCAGCGCCAGGACGGCGGCATCCGCGGCCAGCCGCGCGTCGGCGGCACCGCCTTCGCTCACTTGCGCAACCAGGCTGTCGTCGGCCGGATTGCGGACCTCGAAGCAGCGCTCGTCATGGGCTGGCTGCCAGCGGCCCGCGATGTAGTGTTGTGTGTTCATATTTAACCTCTTCTCAATAGATCAATAAACCAATAAAGCCACCGCCGTCGGCCTCGCGCCATCACGGTGGAACGCGGTTTCACCCGGTCACAAGTTCTTCAACATGTCGCGAACAGTCGCCGCAAGGTCATGCCTCGGAACCCAACCCCATGGGGCTGGTCAGGGCCCAGGTCAGCCCAAGGTCCTTCCTGGAAGATAGAAAATTCCCGCGCCGGCGGCATCGCTTACGCGCTGGCGCAGAACACGCTCGAAGTGGCTGGGGTCATGAATCTTCAGGACGGCGGCTTCGCGGGGGCTGTGGCAATCCCAGAGCCGCGATACCCAGAAGCGCAAAGCCGCGGCCCGCTCAAGGGCCGGCAGCAGGCGCTGCTCTTCAGTCACAAGCGGGCGCACCGACTGGTAGGCGGCCAGGAATGCAGCCCTTCGCACCGGGTCAATGCGTCCGTTCCCCAGATCCACGCACCAGTCGTTGAGACAGACACCGATGTCGAACAGAAAGGTGTCGCAACCCGCAAAGTAAAAATCGAGGAGGCCGCTCAGGCAGCCGCCCTCGAACATCACGTTGTCGCGAAACAGGTCGGCATGTACCGGGCCGCGTGGCAGTGCTGCGTAGTCGGGGGATGCGGCAATTCCCGTCTGGAAGTCCAGTTCGTCCAGCAGCAGCTTGCACTGGGCCTGGCCCACGTGTGGCAGCAGAGCCGGCACAGTTTCAGTCCACCACGGCAGGCCGCGCAGGTTGGGCTGGTGCCGGGAATAGTCCTTGCCGGCCAGGTGCATTCGCGCCAGCATTTCGCCCACCGCGGCGCAGTGCCGGGCGTCTGGCGACAGTTCACTCTTTCCTCGCAACCTTCCCACCACTGTCGCCGGCTTGCCCTTGAGGCGGTGCAAGATGCGGCCTTCCGCGTCTGGCGCCGGCCTGGGTACCGGAAGGCCGCGGCTGGCCAGATGCTGCATCAAGTGGAGGTAGAACGGCAGCTGTTCCCACGCCAGGCGCTCGAACAGCGTCAACACGTACTCGCCGCGATCCGTGTCCACGAAGTAGTTGGTGTTCTCAATACCGCCACTGCAGACCGCCATGGCCTGCAGATTGCCGACACCCACCCGCCGCAAGAAGGCGGCAGCCTCGTCGTAGGGCACTTCGGTGAAGACAGCCATGCTTCGATCAGGAAACGTGTGCGGCAACGAATGCCTTGACCCGTGCCGCGTCGGCCGGCAGAACCGTCACGCGCTTGGGCAGGTCTTCGATACCCTGAAACCGCGCGGGCCGGTCCGGCTCATGACCCAGGGCTTCGACGATGGTTGCCGCGAACTTGATCGGCAGCGCCGTCTCCAGCACGATCATCGGCACACCTGGCTGCACGAAGTGGCGCGCGACTTTCAGGCCGTCGGCCGTGTGGGTGTCTATGGTCAAGCCAAAGCGCCGGTGCGTGTCGCGGATCGTCATCAGGCGGTCGGCGTGCGTGCTTTTTCCGCTGAGGAAGCCGTAGTGCGCGTGGGCCTGCTCGAAGGCCGGGTCGGCACTCAGATCGAAATAGCCATTCTTCGCGAGCTCTTCGCCGAACAAGCGCTTGACCCTGCCCGCATCGCGGCCCAGCAGGTCAAAAACAAACCGCTCGAAGTTGCTGGCCTTGGAAATGTCCATCGACGGACTGGAGGTCTCATAGGTGTCGGCGCCGCCGCGCACCCGATAAACGCCGGTGCGGAAGAATTCGTCCAGCACGTCGTTCTCGTTGGTGGCGAGCACGAGCTTGTCAATGGGCAGGCCCATCATGCGCGCCACATGGCCGGCGCAGATGTTGCCGAAGTTGCCCGACGGCACGGTGAAGCTGACTTTCTTCATCCCCTCTCCCTCTGGGAGAGGGTTAGGGTGAGGGCTCGTAGACTGGAAGTAGCCGGCGAAGTAATACACCACCTGCGCCATGAGGCGCGCCCAATTGATCGAGTTGACCGTGCCAATCTTGTATTTGCGCTTGAAAGCCAGGTCGTTGGACACGGCCTTGACGATATCCTGGCAGTCGTCGAACACGCCCTCGAGCGCGAGGTTGTGGATGTTGGCATCCTGCAGGCTGAACATCTGCGCCTGCTGGAAGGGGCTCATGCGGCCGTGCGGCGAGGTCATGAAGACGCGCACGCCCTTCTTGCCCTTCATCGCGTACTCAGCGGCGCTGCCGGTGTCGCCGGAAGTGGCACCCAGGATGTTCAGCTCCTCGCCGCGCCGGCCCAGCTCATACTCAAACAGGTTGCCCAGCAGCTGCATGGCCATGTCTTTGAAGGCCACCGTTGGGCCGTTGGAAAGGGCTTGCAGGTAGACGCCCTCCTCCAGCTGCTTGAGAGGCACGATCTCCTTTGTGCCAAAGACCTCTTCGGTATAGGTCTTGCGGCAGATTGCGCGCAGGTCCTCGGCCGGGATGTCGTCGACGTAGAGCGAGAGGACTTCAAAGGCGAGTTCCGCATACGGCAAGCCGCGCCACCTGGACAGCTGCCCGGGCGTGACCTGTGGATAGTGCTCCGGCAGGTACAAACCTCCGTCGGGCGCCAGGCCCTCCAGCAGGATTTCGCAAAAAAGTTTGCGGTCGGGGTGGCCGCGGGTGGATAAGTAGAGCATCGTGGGTTCCGTTGCTTGAAGTAGGTCCCGTTCAGCGCAGGGCCATTTGCGCGACGGCAGTGAACCAACGCACGCCGCAGGCCAGAACGTCGTCGTTGAAGTCGTACGAAGGGTGGTGCAGCGGGGCAGCATGGTCCGCGCCTCGCTGGCCGAGCCACAGGTAGGCCCCGGGCCGCTGCTGGAGCATGAAGGCAAAGTCTTCCGACGTGAAAGCCGGCGTTTCCGCCACCTGTGCTTGCAGGCCGACGCCGCGAGCCGCCTCGAGTGCGAGTTGGGCGTGCTCAGGGCTGTTGATCGTTGCCGGGTAGTAGCGCGTGTACTCGACCTCTATCGCGGTGCCGCTTGCGCGCGCGACACCCGCCGCGACGTCGCGGATCGCCTGCTCTATCGTGTCCTGCACGCCGGCGTCGAAACTGCGCACGGTGCCGGTCAGCTCCACGGCCGCCGGCAGGACGTTGTGCGACTGGCCTCCGCTGATACGCGTCACCGACAAGACGGCGTTCTGCGTGGGAGGGATTCGCCGCGACACGATGGTATGCATCTGCGCAACGAGCTGGCTCGCGGCAAGCACCACGTCGGGTGTCCGGTGCGGCTGCGCCGCGTGGCCGCCCTGGCCGCGCACGACGATGTCGAAGCGATCCGCCGCGGCCATGATAGGCCCCGGCCTTGTGGCCACCGTGCCCGCGGGCAGGTCGGGCCAGTTGTGCAGGGCGAACACGGATTCGCACGGAAAGCGGTCGAACAAACCTTGCCGCACCATCTCGCGTGCGCCTCCCCGCCCCTCTTCGGCGGGCTGGAAGATAAAGGCAATGCTGCCATCAAAGCTGCCGGCCCGCGCCAACTGCTGGGCGGCTCCCAGCAGCATGGCCGTGTGGCCGTCGTGGCCGCAGCCGTGGTGAACGCCGGGGTGGCGGCTGACGTAAGGTCGCCCGGTGTCCTCCCGCATGGGAAGCGCATCCATGTCTGCGCGCAGGCCCACCATGCGCGTCGAATCGCCCTTGCGCAGAACGCCCACCACGCCGGTCCCGCCGATTCCCTCGTGCACCTCGAGGCCGCAGTCGCGCAGCGCGGCAGCGACCACGCCGGCAGTGCGGCGCTCTTCGAACGCCAGCTCGGGGTGTGCGTGCAGGTCACGCCGCAGCGCGACCAGGGCCGGCAGCAAATCCTCTATGTGTTCGATGCCTTTGTTCATGATTTTCAATACCCCCGCGAACGGTCAACCAGCCCGATCAGCGGCTCACCCGCCTCGTGCCGGTGGATGTTGGCCAGCACCTGTTCCACGGCCGTCTCCGGCTGCGTCATGCTCGCGATGTGCGGCGTGAGCAGGATCTTCGGGTGTGCCCAGAAGGGGTGGCCTGACGGCAGCGGCTCTGGATCGGTGACATCGACAACCGCGCCCGACAACCAGCCCGTCTCCAACGCATCGAGCAGCGCGGGGTGGTCGAGGTGCGCCCCGCGGCCGACATGCACCAGCGACGCGCCGCGCGGCAGGTGCTGAAACAGGGTCGAATCGAGAATGCCACGCGTCTCTGGGGTAAGGGGTAGCAGGCATACCAGGATGTCGGTGCCGGCCAGCATCGCCGGCAGTTCCTCCTGGCCCGCGTAGCAGGCCACGCCGTCAAGCTGGCGGCGAGTGCGGCTCCAGCCGGCGAGCTGGAAGCCGAGTGTGCGCAGCTGGCCCAGCACAGCGCATCCGAGCACGCCCAGGCCGAGGACTCCCACACGGCGCTTCGACGCGGGATAAACGCGGTGCGCGGCCCAAAGGCCCTCGCGCTGCTGCCGTATATAGGCCGGCAGGTCGCGGTGAAGCGCGAGAACCGCCATCGTGGCGTACTCCACCATACCGGCGACAACGCCGGGCTCGGCCATGCGCACCACCGGCAATTCCGGCGGCAACGTGGCGAGGTCGAACTGGTCGATTCCCGCGCCCGTGGAGAAGAAGAGCTCCAGGTTGGGAAACTGCCGCGCGATGTCCGGCGGCGGCACCCACGCGGCAAGATAGCGCACGCGGTCCGCCTGCCCGATGTCGGGCCAGATATGAAACGGGATGCCGGGTGCCCTGGCGGCGAACAGGCGTGCCCATTCCGCCCCGCGCACGGGGTCGGCCTTGTACAGGAAAGACATGCGGCTTACTCGTACACGACCCAGATCTTGCGGGTAGTTTCGATGCAGCGCCAAACACCGATGAAGTCGGGCTTCATCACGAAGGCGTCGCCGGCCTGGACCCGCACCGGCGGCTTTCCGTCCTCAGTTAGTTCCGACACGCCCGAGAGGATGTAGCAGAACTCCAGGGTGCCGCCCTTGATCGATCGGAAGGTGCCCGGTGTCGTCTCCCAGATACCGGTGAGCACCTTGTTGTCGGAAGATCGTTCGACTTCCCAACTCCTGAACTGCGGGTTGCCTTCCATGAGGCGTTCCGGCAACGGTGCCCTGTCGCGCGAGGGGCCCAGGTCGTCAAACTTGAAGAAGGTGAGATTGCTCATGAGAGGTGGTCCTTTTGTGAAGAGAGAAATTGATGGACAGGCCGCGGCGGGGAAGTCGTCAGAAAGCACCGACGGTGACTTTCGAGCCGTCGGCAAAGCGCGAGAAGCGGAAGGGTGTCGGATCGACGGGTGGCTGCTCGCCTGTGACCAGGCTCGCGGCCAGCAACCCCGTGGCGGGGCCGGTGCCGAAACCATGGCCGCTGAACCCGGCTGCGAGTACGAAGCCCTTGACGGCATCGACCGGTGAAATGACCGGCACGCCGTCCGGCGTGCTGTCGATGTAGGAAGCCCAGGCCTGGTCCACCGCCACGTCCTTCAAGGCGGGGTACAGGTTCTGGAAGCAGCCGAGCAGGTTGAGGATGGCCCGCGGATCCGGCGCGGGATCAAGGACGCGGATCTGCTCGAACGGCGACACCTCGTCGAAGCGCCAGTTGCCCAGCGCTTCGGGGCCGCGGAAGAAGGAGCGGCCAATGCCGAACTCCACGGCCTTGATGCGCTTCATGAACATCGGCATGAATTCGCGTGCATAGCGCAGCCCCTGCGGTGTGATTTCGAGTTTCGCCTTGCCGCTGATCGCCAGGTTGTAGCCGCCTCCCAGGCGGCGCGTCAGCGAGCACTCCGGCGCGGAGAGCGCCGCCGGCAGGCCCTCGATGGGGCGGGTGCGCAGGACGCTCGCGCGCACGCTCGCCTGCGGGAAGGAGATGCCGTGCCGGCGGCAGAAAGCGGACGCCCAGGCGCCACCGGAACACACGACGGCGCTGGTCTTGATCAGGCCGCGTTCCGTGATCACGCCGCTCACGGTGCCATTGGTGATGTCAAGGCCGCGGGCCGCGCAATCCTGGTGGACGGTCGCGCCCAGCGCCCGTGCGCCTTCGGCAATGCCCGGCGCGGCAAGGGCGGGCTCGGCCGTGCCGTCGTCCATCGAATGCACGCCTCCCAGCCACCGGCGGTTGCCGCTGCCTTTCATGACGCTCGCGGCCTCAGCTGCGCCGAGCATGCGGGTGCGAACGCCGCCGGGTCGTCCGACCTGTTGGCCCCACGCCTCCCAGGTGGAGAGTTGCTGCGGCTTGTCGGTGGCGTAGTACAGGCCGCAGCGGCGGAAACCGAGGTCCCGCCCGATGTCGCGCGAGAGTTCCTCCCAGAGCCGCAGCGCCAGCGTGGCGAGCGGCAGGTCGCGCGCGTCGCGGTTCTGCTGGCGGCACCAGCCCCAGTTGCGGCTGGACTGCTCCCCGCCGATGTAGCCTTTTTCGAGAAGCGCGACCGAGAGGCCGCGCCTGGCCAGGAAATAGGCCGTGGAAACGCCGACAATGCCGCCGCCGATCACCACGGCATCGGCTCGTTCGGGCAGCTTGTCGTCGCTGCGTATGCGAAGAATGGGTGGAGACATAAGTTCTGTTTTAGATATCGTCCCGGATGCACGCGGTCGCATGATCCCGGTCGACGAACCTGAGTTCGGGAACCCCGTTGGCGCACGCCGACTGGGCGTGTGGGCAGCGCGTACGGAACGCGCAGCCGGAGGGCGGAGACAAGGGGCTGGGAATGTCGCCCTTGAGCAGTTCGCGCGGGCGCCGCTGCCGCGGATCAAGGTTAGGCACGGCGGCCATCAGGGCGCGCGTATAGGGGTGCCGCGGGTTTTTCAGCAAGGATTCGGCGTCGGCGATCTCCACCAGGCGGCCCAGGTACATCACGGCGATGCGGTCCGAAATATGGCCCACCACCGCAAGGTCGTGGCTGATAAACAGCATCGTCAGGCCGAGGCGCTGCTTCAGCTCAAGCAGCAGGTTGATCACCTGGGCCTGCACGGACACGTCGAGGGACGACACCGGTTCGTCGGCCACCAGCAGTTGCGGATCGGTCATGAGCGCGCGGGCGATGCCGACCCGCTGGCGCTGCCCGCCCGAGAACTCGTGCGGATAGCGCGAGCGGTGCGCCGGGTTCAGCCCGACCGTCTTCAGCACGGCGTCGATGCGGTCCCGGCGCTCCTGCAAGCTCAGCTCGGGCATGTGGATTTCCAGCGGCGCCGAGAGCAGTTCCTCGACCGTGTGTTTCGGGTTCAGGGACGAGTACGGGTCCTGGAACACCATCTGCATCGCACGCCGCAGCGGCCGCATCTGGCGCCGCGTGAGGCCCACCAGGGGCTCTCCGTCGAAGTGCACCTCCCCAGCGGTAGGCGGGTCCAGGTTCAGGATGGCGCGGCCGACCGTGCTTTTGCCCGAGCCGCTTTCGCCCACAAGGCTCAGGACCTCGCCCCGGCGAATCTCGAAACTAACGCCGTCGACCGCCTTGACGTTCTGCGCCGCCTTGCCGAGCCAGCCGCCACCCAGCGGGTACCACTTGCGCAATCCCTCGACTTGCAACAAGGGGGGAGTAAGGGACGTAAGGGACGTAAGGGACGTAAGAGGAGCAAGGGGAGTAAGAGGAGTAAGAGGAGTAAGAGGTTTTTGCTGCATCACACGGCTCCTTCAATTTCCGGCCAACGGACGCATCGCACCAGATGGCCCGGCTGTGCGTTCTCCAGGACCGGCACTGCGGCATCGCAGCGGCCCGGCTCGAAATGGCCGCAGCGTGGCCCGAAGGTGCAGCCGGGCGGGTGCGCGGCGGGATCGGGCACGTTCCCCGGAATCGCGAACAGCGGGGTTTTTCGGGCACGGTTCGAATGCAAGCGCGGCACCGAGTGGATCAGGCCGCGGCTGTAGGGATGCCGCGGCTGCGTGAACAGCTCCACAACATCGGCCTGCTCGACGATGCGGCCCGCATACATCACCATCACACGGTCGGCAATCTCGGCGACGGTGCCCAGGTTGTGCGTGATGTAGATCATGGCCATCTTGGTCTCGGACTGCAGCTTTTCCAGCAACTCGAGGATCTGCGCCTGGATGGTGACATCGAGCGCGGTGGTCGGCTCGTCGGCGATCAGCAGCGAAGGTTCACACGCAATCGCCATGGCGATCATCACGCGCTGCCGCATGCCGCCGGACAGTTCGTGCGGGTAGTTGGTCAAGCGGCGTTTCGGGTCCGAGATGCCGACCTGGTTCAAGAGTTCGGCGGCACGGTCCGTGGCGGCACGCGCGCTCATCCCCAGATGGATCCGCAAGCTCTCGCAGATCTGCGCGCCGACGGTGTGCACCGGATTCAGCGAGGTCATCGGCTCCTGGAAGATCACCGAGGCGACCCCTCCCCGCACCCGCCGCATCACGCGCTCGGGCGTTCCGACCAGTTCATACGAGTTGCCATCGCGAGCCATCAGGCGCGCGGAACCGGTGATGGTGCAATACGGCGCGGGCGGCGTGAGGCCGAGCAGGCCCAGGCAGGTCACGCTCTTGCCGGAACTGGTTTCCCCCACCAGCGCCAGTGTCTCGCCGCGGCGCACCGAGAAGCTGACGTCGCGCACGGCGTGCACCGTTCCGGCTGCCGTGCGAAAGGCGACGTTCAGGTCGCGTACATCCAGGATGTTCTCCGCTTGCGCGTCGGCTTGGGCAGCAGGGGTGTGGATGGGTTCGTAAAGATTCATGTCCATCACCTCAACGATCCAGTTTGGCGTCCAGCGCATCGCGCAGGCCGTCACCAATGAAATTGAAGCTGGTGACCGTGAGCGTGATGGCCAGCCCCGGCACGATGGCGAGCCAGGGCGCGTTGGTCAGGTAGCTTTGCGCGTTCTCCAGCATGTTTCCCCAGCTCGGTGTCGGCGGCTGGATGCCGAAGCCCAGGAAACTGATGTAGGACTCGGCCAGGATGGCGTGCGCGATGTTCAGCGTTGCGGCGACCACGATGGGCGCGACGGCATTAGGCAAGAGCTCGCGGAACATGATGCGGCTGTCGCTGGCGCCCAGCGATTCTGCGGCGAGCGCGAAATCGCGTTCGCGCAGCGACCGTATCTGCCCTTCCACCACGCGCGCCACCTCCATCCAGCTCGCCAGGGCGATCAGCAACACAATGGAAGCGACCGAGGGCTCGATCAGGGCCGCAATGGCCAGCAGCAGGAAGATGGTCGGGAAGCAAAGCATCGCATCCACGAAGCGCATCAGCGCAGCCCCGATCGCGCCGCGGTAGAAACCCGCCAGGAGACCGACCAGTACGCCTACCACCACCGCCAGGGCGGTGGCCGCAAAGCCGATGGACAGGGAGATTCGGCCGGCATACATCAGGCGCACCAGGACGTCGCGGCCCAGCGGATCGGTTCCGAGCACGTGCGCGCCGGCGAACGGCTCCGTCAAGCGTGCGCGAATATCGGTGTCCGTGGCGTTGAATGGCATCAGCCAGGGGCCCACGAAGCTGAAGAGCGTCATGAACAGCACGACGCCCACGCCCAAAAGCGCAGCCCGGTGGCGCAAAAAACGCCTCAAAGCCGGATAGCGCTCGGCGAGCGTGCGGCGCGGCAGAACCAGCGACGCGGTCTGGACGGTGCTCATTTCGACGCTCCTTTGATGCGCGGGTCCGCGACAGAGTAGAGAAGGTCCGCGAGCAGGCTGCCCAGCAGGACCATGCACGCCGTGAACATCAACATCCCCATCACCACGGGGTAGTCGCGGTTGCTGACGCTGTCGAGGAACAGCCGGCCCATGCCCGGCCAGGTGAAGACGGTTTCCGTCACCAGCGCGCCGCTCAACAACGTGGACACGTGCAGGCCGGTGATCGTGATCATCGGCAGCAGCGCGTTGCGCAGCGCGTGGTGCAGCAGGATCCGCATGGCCGGCACGCCCTTGGACTTGGCGGTGCGGATGTAATCCTGGTTCACCACGTCAAGCATCGAAGAACGCATGTAGCGGCTCCACACCGCCGTGGACACCAGCGCCAGCACGATGCAAGGCAGCAGCAGATGCTGCAGCCTGTCGACGAAGGAGCCGTCTCCGATGTTCTCGCGGTTGCCTGCCGGAAGCCAGCCCAGGTTCACCGAGAACACATAGATGACGGCCAGGCCGAACCAGAAGGTGGGGATCGACAGGGCGACCATCGCCCCCACCGTGGCCAGGTGGTCGAAGAACGAGTAGCGCCGCACCGCTCCCAGGATGCCGATCATGCCGCCGATGAACATCGCAAGCAGCGTCGAGCTCACCATGAGTTCGAGCGTCGGCCCGATGTGCATGCCGATCTTCTTGAGCACCGGCAACTGGTCGCGATAGGAGCTTCCCCAGTCGCCGGTGACCAGGCTTGCCGCCCAGTCCAGGTACTGGATCGGCAGCGGCCGGTTCAAGCCGTACTGGGCCATCAGGCGATCGACGTCTTCCTGGCCGAGATTACCGGTGGCCACGAATTGCGCCAGCGGCCCCCCCGGTGCGAGATGCAGGATCGCGAAGGCGATCATCGAGACCAGCACGAGCAGCAGCAGCGACTGCAGCAAGCGGCGCAGGAGATAGCGTCCCATGATGCGTCAGGCCGTCCAGCGCCAGCCGGCCGCGTTCCAGGTATTCGTCCGCGCGTTCACGTTGTTCACGTAGCCCGTCAGTCCGGCCTTCGTGCCCTCGATGAACACCTCGCCGAAGATCGGCAGGAATGGCAGGTCGTCGTTGATGAGCTCCTGGACCTTGGCGTAGATTTCCTTGCGCTTGACGATGTTGTATTCCTGGCGCCCCCGGGCGAGCAGCGTATCCACCCCGCCGTTTTTGTACTGGCTCACGTTCGCACCCGATCCACTCTGCTTCGGAATACGGCCGGAGCCGAAGCGGTTGGTGACATCCGGGTCCGAGGCGATGGTGTAGGTCGTCCCGGTCATCAGGCTGTCGAACTCGGAGTTCCTCCAGAAGTCGGCCCACAGCACCGCAGCCACCAGGTTCTTGATCAACATCTCGACGCCGATCTTCTTGAAATCATCGGCGATGAGCTGCTGCGTCTGCGCCCGCAGGGAGTTGCCGGTGGTCGTGGAGTTGGTGAAGGACAGCCGCACGCCGTTCTTGACACGGATGCCATCCGGACCCCGCACCCAGCCGGCCTGGTCCAGCATCGCACCGGCCTTTTTCAGGTCGTACTCGGGCTTCGGCAGGTTGGGGTTGGCGGCCCAGTGCGTCGGGGTCATGTAGTTGTTCGCTGGCTTGGGTACGCCGTAATACACAAGATCGCAAATCGACTGCCGGTCGATCGCGATGTTCAGCGCCTTGCGCACCGCCTTGTCCGCGAGAACAGGATGCGCAAGGTTGAGCGTCAGGTTCTCTACCCCGGCGCGAGGCACGGCTTGAACGCGGCGGCCGCCCAAGGCAATCGCCTCCTTGTAGAAGTTGGCGGGGATGCCTTGCAGGCCGATGTAGTCGATCTCCCCGGTCTTGAACTGGGTGTACATCGCGTTCAGGTCCGGCACGTACTTGAAGATGAGCCGGTTCAGGGACGGCCCCTTGCCGAAGTAGTTCGGGCTGGCTTCGAGGATCATGTGGTCGCCGGTCTTGCGGCTGACGAAGCGGAACGGCCCGGTGCCGACGGGCGCGACGGCGAATTTCGATGAGTTCGGATCCGCATCCTGGGAAAGAACGTGCGCGGGGACGATGAAAGTCCAGCTCAGCACAGACGCAAGCGGAGCGTGCGGCTCCTTCAGTTTCCAGGTGACCACCTGGTTGCTTTCGACAGCCACGGACGTGATGAGCTCGAAGCCGCCGCGGCTGGCGGCGCGAAAGCCCGGGTTCTTCATCAGGTTGATCGAATACCTGATGTCCTCGGCCGTCATCGGCTTGCCGTCATGCCATTTCACGTCGTTGCGCAACTCGACACGCCAGGTCAGGCCGTCGGCCGAAATGCCGCCGTTCTCGACGGTGGGCACCGCCTTCGCCAGCACCGGAACGAACTTGCCCTCCGCGTCCAACATCCACAGCGGGCTGAAGAGGTTCCACCAGACGCCCTGGTCCACCTCGTTGGCGGCCATCAGCGGATGCAGGACGGTCACTTCCTGGGCGAAGCCGAGGATGGCCTGGCCCGTCGGCTTCGCGGCTGGCGTGGAGGCATGGGCACTCTCCGCCACACCCAGGGAAGCCAGGGCAAAGCTTGCCGCCCCGGCAAATACGGCGTCGCGCCGCGTCAGTTTGCCCATGAGGGCATCGCCAGTGTTGTGGGTCTGTTTCATGTGGGTACCTTTCAGTTCGCTGTTCAGTTCGCTATCGTGGTGGTCGTTCATGGTTTTCTCCTGGGGGGGGCTACGGGATTGCTGGGTGGATGGATGGGCAGGGGGAGGCCTAGAATTCCGCGACCTTGCCCCACGCGGAGCTGCTGAATCGGCCGGGCCGAAAGGGTGTGGGATCCACGATCGGTTCGGCGCCGGTGGCCAGGTCCGCAATCAGATGACCTGCGCCGGGGCCGATGCCAAAGCCGTGTCCTGAAAAGCCGGCGGCCAGAATGAATCCCGGCATGCCCGGCACTTCACCAATGCCGGGAACACCGTCCGGTGTGCTGTCAACGAAGCCGGCCCAGGCGTGCGTGATCTTTGCGCCCTGAAGTTGGGGCAGCAGTTCGACGGCGCGGCGATGCGTCTCTTTGATCGTGCTCAGGCAGGGCTTCGGATCAAGGATGCGCATCCGCTCCATGGGCGTCGGCGCATCGAGCCGCCACCGCCTCAGCGTTTCGTGGCCACCCCGAATGCCTTGCAGGCCCCCCGGCAGAAGGCTGCGCCAGCGCTTGGCGAACATCGGCACGAATTGCGGAGCGAAGCGCATGAACTGCGGCGTAATGTCCACGCGCGCCCGGCCGCTGATGGCCAGTGCGTAGCGCCCGTCGCCGCGGCGCGTGGCCGACACGCCCTGCATCACCAGGGCATCGGGCAAATGGTGCGCCACGGGGGACACGCTGAGGATGGATTGGCGGATAGACGCTTGCGGGAAACGGATGCCCAGCTGGCGGCAGAACGCGGATGCCCACGCGCCGCCGGCGAGCACGGCCGTCCTGGTCTTGATGACGCCGGCTTCCGTGATGACACCGCTGACGCGCCCGCCTTCCGTCTCGATGCCGCGGGCGGCACAACTCTGGTGGACGCTGCCGCCGAGCTTCATGAGCGCAGCCGCCACGGCCGGCGCGGCCTTGGCCGGGTCGGCCGTGCCATCGTTGGGCGAGAAGACGCCGCCCTTCCAGGGCCGGCCGGTGACATTCCCCCGCTCGGCAGCCTCGCGGCTGCTGAGCATGTGGCTGGTGACGCCGGAGGTCTTGGCAAAATCGCGCCAGTTGGCCCAGCCCGACAATTCAGCCTCGTCGTTGCTGAGAAACAGCAGCCCGCAGCGACGAAAACCCGTGTCTTCGCCGCTGTCGATGGCAAACTGGTCCCAGAGTTCGAGGCTCTTGGTGGCCATGGGCAGCTCACGTTCATCGCGGTTCTGCTGGCGGCACCAGCCCCAGTTGCGACTGGACTGCTCGGCGCCGATGCGGCCCTTTTCGACCAGGGCGACCGAAACGCCGCGCTGTGCCAGGTAGTAGGCGGCAAAGACACCGACGATGCCGCCGCCGATCACGACGACGTCAGCGGAGGCCGGCAGCTTGGGGGAGGTGTTGAGGTGGACCAAGGGAGGGGACATGATGGATTTCGCTCGCCCGTTCAAGCCTGGACGGCCTGCACCACAAAGAACTTCGCCACGCGATCGCTGCTTTCCCATCCGACCGAGACGCCTTTCGGCACGAAAAGCGCATCGCCGGTGTCTGCCGACAGCACGCTGCCGTCGGGTGCGGCAAATCGCACGCTGCCGGCCACGAGGTGCATGAACTCGTTCTGGCGATGCGGACGGACGATGCGGTGGTAGGGGGTTGAATCCCAGGTACCCGCGCGGTACTCCACGCTTTCCTCAGTAAAGACGTTGTCGCTGCGGCATTCCGGGGCTGGGCCCAGCAGCGCCTCCGGCGGCAGCGTTGCGGACGGCTTGAAGTCGGCGTCGACGCGCAAGGGGACAAGGCTTTGTTTCGTCGGCTTGTCGCAAGCGGCCGCGCAAAACGAAAACTGCACGCGGGATGCGGCGTGGATGCGAAGCGCGGTGCCGCATCCGATGACGGCACCCGCTTGGGGGCCGAGCACCAGCGGGGCCGCTCCGGCCGCCGTCAGCGTCAGCTCTCCTTCGGACACCACGATGGTTTCGATGTGGGGATAACTTGCGACTTGGAACTCACCAATGAAGCTGGTTCGGCCCACGGCTATCGCGTCGGGTCCTTCCCAGGCGATTTCGCGATTTCGCGCAAAGGGATCATCCTTGCCGAACGCCGCCCGGCGAAAAGAGGTTGAAACGGATGCGCCGTTGGCACGGTGCAGCATTAAGGCCACTGTCATGATTGCTCCTGCGCATTGCGCGATGGTTTCACTGTCGTACTGGGCATCGAGGCGTCCTGAAAACCCAGGATCGCCTTGGTCTCCAGGTACTCCTCAAGGCCCTCGATGCCGTATTCGCGGCCGTTGCCCGAGCGCTTGTAGCCGCCAAAGGGGGCATGGGGGCTCCAGGCCGGGTAGTTGATGTGCACCTGCCCCGAGCGGATGCGCGCCGCAACCGCCCGCGCCCCAGCGAGGTCCTGGCCCTGCACATGCGCGCCCAGGCCGTAGACCGTGTCGTTGGCGATCTCCACCGCCTCGTCCACGCTGTCGTAGGCAATGATCACCAGCACCGGCCCGAAGATCTCTTCCTGCGCGATCTGCATTTGGGAGTTCACGCCCGAGAAGATGGTCGGGCGGCAGTAAAAGCCGCGCTCCAGGCCCTCAGGCCGGCCGGGGCCGCCACACACCAGGCGCGCACCCTCGGCGATCCCGGTGTCTATCATTTCCTGCACGCGGTTGAACTGGGCACGGTTGGCCACCGGGCCGTGCGTGGTCTGCGGCGAACGTGGATCGCCCACAACAAAGCTCAAGGCCGCTTCGACCGCAATCCGTTCAACTTCCTCAAGGCGCTCGCGCGGCACGATCATGCGGGTCGGCGCACTGCACGATTGGCCGACATTGCGAAAGGCTGCTGCCACGCCAGCCGGCACGGCACGCGCCAGGTCCGCGTCCGGCAGGATCACGTTGGGTGATTTGCCGCCGAGCTCCTGGGCCACGCGTTTCACGGTCGGGGCCGCCGCCTGGGCGACGAGCACGCCGGCCCGGGTTGAACCGGTGATCGAGATCATGTCCACGTCCGGATGCGCCGACAGCGCGGCGCCGACCTCCGGCCCATTGCCGTTCACCAGGTTGAACACGCCCGGCGGCATGCCGGCGTCGTGCACCACCTCGGCAAACAGCAGGGCGCTCAAGGGAGACAGCTCGCTGGGCTTGAGGACAACGGTGCATCCGGCTGCCAGGGCGGGGCCGACCTTGGCGGTGATCTGGTACAGCGGCCAGTTCCAGGGGGTGATCAGGCCGCACACGCCAATGGCTTCGCGCAGGATGGCCACCTCCCCGCGGTGGGTGAGGAAGGGATAGCCGGCCAGGTTGTCACGGGCCACGCGGATGTGCTCGGCCGCGACCGGCACCTGGGTGCTGCGCGCAAAGCCGATGGCGGCGCCCATCTCCAGCGAGATCGCCTGGGCGAAGAGTTCTGCGCGTTCGAGGATCAGGGCGTGGATGCGGCCGAGCAGCAAGGCCCGGCCTTCGGCGGAACTGGTGGACCAGGTGGCAAAGGCGGAGCGGGCTGCGGCCACAGCTGTTGCGACGTCCTCGGCGCTTCCCAAGGCGATTTGCGCGATGGGTTCCTCGGTCGACGGGTTGATGACGCTGGCCCGGGCTTGCCCTGCGGGCAGGACCCACTCGCCGTCTATGAACAGGCGATCCAGGCGGCCGGCGGCTTTGAGACGTTCGACGATCACGCCCACATGCACTGGGGCCAGGGGCGCGGGCAATTGTGTGGTCATGGTCAGGGGCCTCGGGTTGGTGAGAGTCATCGGAATGACTTGATGTCCCGGAGTATCGGAATGCCGATTCATGCGGTCAAATATAAGTTTTGGCTATATTCATACAATATTGATATGTACTGATCGGGTAGGCCAAAAGGATGCGGGTAACCCCTGATGGGAGTCCGTCGACTGGGGGGCTGGCATATCAAATCGGAATGAATGGCATGGGAATTTTTATTGGACTGCATGAGCCTGCATACCGATACTCGACCGCATGACATCCGCCTCCACCACCCTCACAGTCAAGCACTCCGAAGCCGCCGCCACAACCGATGCCACCCGCCTGCGCCCATTCGAGCCAGGCGACCTGCCGGCCGCGCACGCCTTATCCAGCACCTTCAATTGGCCGCATCGGATCGAGGACTGGCAATTTGCGTTGTCGCTGGGGCAAGGCGTGGCCGCCGAACGCGGCGGGAAAGTATTGGGCACCGCGCTGTCCTGGCAATTTGGGAACTACGCCACCATCGGCTTGGTGATCGTCGCGCCCGAGCTGCAGGGCCAGCGCATCGGCAATCGCATGATGGAGACCTTGCTAGATCAGCTGTCCCCACGAGACGTGCTGCTGCACGCGACCGTGGCAGGCCGCGGCCTGTATGAGCGCCTGGGATTCGTCTCTACAGGCGAAATCGACCAGCACCAGGGCGTGCTTGCGGCCGTGCCGGCGCTGGCGGTACGTGAGGGGGACCGCCTGCGGCCGCTGGCGGATGCCGACGTCGAATTCCTGATCGCGATGGACGCCCGTGGCGCGGGCATGCCGCGCGGCGAATTGCTTCGCCGCTTGTTCGCCCAGGAAAGGACGGTTGTTCTAGAGCGCGGCGGCCAAGCCGCCGGCTTCGCCGTACTTCGCCGCTTTGGCCGCGGGCATCTCGTCGGGCCGGTGGCGGCGCCGGATTTCGATGCCGCACGCGTGTTGATCTCCGATTGCTGCCGTCACATCGAGGGTTTTGTGCGCGTCGACGTATACGCCATGAGCGGTTTGTCGGCCTGGCTGGAGAGCCTGGGGCTGCCGCGCGTCGGCGGCGGGACCATCATGGTCCGTGGCCGCGTGCCGGGGCGGGGGCCTGCCCAGGGCGGCTGGGCCCTGGTCACCCAGGCGATCGGCTGACCTTCTTGCTCTTGCGGGCGGTGTTTTCGGGGCCGCCCACCACAATGCGCACAGCCTCGAGGAAATCCGCGACGAGCGCCTGCGCCGGCTGCTGGGGGGCGCGCACCACGTGGCAGTTGAAGTGGATGGCCGGCTCGAACTCCAGCGCATGCACGCCCGTGAGCGCCAGCTCGCTGAGCATCGCCGGATCCACGATGCTGACGCCCAGGCCCCGCGCCACCATCGCGCAGGCCGCCGTCGCCAGCGAAGTTTCGATCTCCAGCCTGCGCACCTCGGGATTGAAGACTTTGTCGATGGCCGCGCGCATCACGTCCGGGGACGCAAACGATATGAAGGACTCGCCGGCCAGATCCGCAGGACCGACCTTGCGCTTGCGCCCCAGCCGGTGCCCCCGCGGCACGACGCACACGGCACGCTCCGAATACACGAGCTCGGTGTCGACCTCCTGCGGCAGCGCGACGTAGCCGACCAGGCCGAGCTCGTAATAGCCGGACGACACCCACTTGCAGATCGTCGCGGAGTCGGCCGTGTGAACCACGACCGGCACGCGCGGGCGCAGTCCGCGAAAAACCTGCAGGATGCGCGGCACCGGACTGATGCTGATGCTGGGTGATACGGCGATTCGCAAGCCTTCGACGCCCAGCGTGCGAATGCGGTCCGCCGCCGCACCGATGGACTGCAGTCCCACGTAAACGCGGTCTACCTCTTTTAGCAGCGCTTGCGCTTCAGGCGTGGGGACCACGCGCTGCCCGACACGTTCGAACAGATTCAGTTGCGTCTCGCGCTGCAGCAGCGCAATGGCCCGGCTGACGTTCGGCTGCGACGTGTGCAGCTGCGCAGCGGCAAGCGTCATCGAGCCTGTGTGCATGACGGCGCGAAAGCACTCGATCTGGCGGTAATTCATGTCGGCCTTGTATTAATAACGGCGAAACATGTATTTAACTGCATAAATCCGCAGTCCGATACCGCGGGCGCGCGATCAGCGCCTGGCGGGAGCCAGGCTAAGCCGTCGTCGTTGCCAGCAACACTTCTGACGCCTCCCCGTCCAAAGCCACCGCACAATGCTCAACACCATGCGGCACGACGATGAACTCCCCCGGCTCCACAATCTCTTCACGGTCGCGAAACCTCATGAGCAGGCGTCCACGATGGACAAAGAACAGTTCATCGCCGTGCTGCCGAAATGACCAGGGAGAGCTTCCCTCGAACTTCGCAACCCTGAATTTCAGGTTATTCACCTGGCCCCCGGCTTTGCCGGCAGACGCAGTTGACAGGTTCTTCTTGCGAATCGGCGAAAGGTGTTTGTTCAGGACAGCGACGTCGCGAATGATGGCGCTGAGCTGGCTCGGCACGTCCTTCCCGCTGGCCGGGTATTTGCCGTCCAAAGCGGCGGTCCCGATCGTAAAACCCGCCGCGCCGGCATTCTGGACGACGGCAATACGTTCAGGGGTATCGATCGAACCCGCCATGAAGACAGGTTTGGAGACTGCCGCGCAAACGGCCTTCATCAACTCGGGCACGTTTTCCGCCGAGCGGTAGGCCAGCAGGTCCAGGCCATGCACGCCGTCTCTGGCTGTGATCGCCTTGGCACTTTCAACAATTTCCTCAATGCTGCCTTCCAGCACGCTGGGGTGGCCGGTGATCCGGCCGGCGAACGGGAAGTATTGGATGCCCGTGCCCTTGAGGATCGGCAACACGTCGTCGACGCGCGTGCCACCCAGAAGAACGTCAACACCGATTTCGGCGGCCGCCTTTGCCGACACAATTTCGCTTTCGCGGTCCAGCGACACGACTTCCAGATAGGAGGTTGCCCCGCCCGCCTTGATGGCCGCATTGAGGCCCTTCAGCTGCTCGATTGGCAAGCCGATGTCCTTGAATCCCATGTGCCGCACGCCGAGGCTGAGCGCAGTCTGAAGTTGCTGTGACGCGTCCGGAACCGTGCGGTCGTTGCGCGTAAGCATGAAGATGAAACGTAGGCCCATGATGGTGCTTCCTTTGAATTAGTTCGTCTTGGTTTGCGAGGCGACGAGGCGCTTTGCATAGGCAAGCGCTGTTTCCAGGCTTGCATGGTCCGCGACACCCTTGCCCGCGATGTCGAATGCCGTGCCGTGATCCGGGCTGGTGCGCACGAAGGGCAGGCCCAGCGTGATGTTCACGCCTTTTTCCAGCCCGAGGTACTTCACGGGAATCAACCCCTGGTCGTGGTACTGGGCCACGACAACGTCGAATCGGCCCTGGCGCGCCTGCATGAAAACCGTATCGCCCGGATAGGGGCCGGTGGCATCGATGCCCTCGGCGCGGGCCGCGTCGATTGCCGGCCGGATGATCCTGATCTCCTCGTCCCCGAAGAGGCCCCCTTCACCCGCGTGCGGGTTAAGGCCTGCCACGGCGACACGCGGGGCCGCGAAGCCGAGCGCCTTCCCACCCTCGTGCGCAAGCCGGATGGCGGACATCTGGGCGTCGAAATCGCCTTGTTCTATCGCTTTACGCAGCGACGTGTGGATGGTGACAAGCACCGTGCGGATGTCGTCGTTCGCAAGCATCATCGCCACGCGCTTCGCGCCGCCGTAGTCGGCCAGGATTTCCGTATGGCCGGGGTAGCGGATTCCCGCGCTGGCCATGGCCTCCTTGTTGATTGGCGCCGTGACGACGCCGCTCACTTCGCCGGACTTCGCCGCCGCGATGGCCGCAACGATGGCATCGAAGGCGGCCTGCCCGGAGATCGCGCTGATCTGCCCGATGGGCGGCGGCTCGGTGATGCGGGTGGCCTCGATGACTTCAATGACCCGCGGCTGGAACCGGGCCGCATCGGGCGTTTTGATGCGCCGCACCTCGATGTCCAGCCCGAGCCTGCGCACGGCGTCCTGCATGACGACATGGCTGCCGAACACGACGACGCGTTCGCCGCCCTTCGCCAGTACCTTCGCCACGATCTCCGGCCCGATGCCGGATGCGTCGCCCATGGTCAGGGCCAGCGGGGGGGAAATATTCTTCACAGTGAATCCGTTCATTAAGGTTGGGTTGCGCCACGTATCCGCGCGACGGCGCGCTGCAGGGCGTCATCGCCGCCAAAGCCGCCGGCCTTCATGGCGAGCAGGAGCGAGCGCCCATCGCCAAGCCTGGCGCGGCCCAGCGGGAATCCGGGATCAAGTTCTTGCAGGATCTCGAACTCACGGACATTGAGAAGGTCCAGGATGGCTTCCATCGTGTCACCGCCGGTGGCGACCAGCGCGCCGAAGCGCGGGTCTTGAAGCTGCCCCGCCGCGTCTTGCGCAATACGGCGCAGCAGCGCGGCCGGGTCCTGCTCGCGCGTCCTGGGTCCGCGCAGCAACTTGACGCCGCCGGCCTGCTGGAGCTGGTCGGCCTGTAGGTGGCTGCGCAGGTTCGCGCTCCCGATGACGACCAGGACATCGTTGCTGATGCCATCGATCGACGGCGCCGGGGCCTTCGCCGGCGCAAAACGCCGCGACAGCGCCGCGGCCATCCCGGGAGAGCCAACCCAGAGGACCGACTCCGGCTCCTCGATGGAAGCAATCTGCGAGTCGAGTTCTTCCTGCGTCAGCGCATCGAGCAGCGTGACATTCGTGATGCGCTTCGGGATCAGGTCGGCCAGCGCGGAATGCCGCGCGGGATGCACCGGGTCATGGCCATAAGAACTCTCGGAGACCGGTATGCCGTCAACGAACTGGATGCCGCCCACCGTCGTCCGCCCGGCCTGGGGGAAGGCCGGTGCAAACACCATGGATTTGCGGCCGCTCGCCGCAAAGCATGCTTCAAGCTCCTCCGTGATGTGACCGCGCAGCGTGGAGTCCACCGTTTTGTAGAGCAGGTCCCAGCCGGCAAGCTGGCCGGTCAATCGGGCGACCCGCTCGAATGCCTGCAATGAGGTCGCGGACCGCGAAGCGCTGTCGACGGCCACCACCCCGGCCGCCTGGCGCGGAAGCTGGCCCCGTCCGATAGCTGCCGTCAGGCCGCGGGCAACGAAAGGTGCCGCGCCATCCGCCGCGCTGGTCAGGTCGTCGGCGAGGATCGCCATGCTGGGCTGGCTGGATGGGTAACTGGTGCACATGCATCAATTATCAAAACCTCATCAAGCTATGAAAAGCGATAGTTTCTGAGGGATACCGGTGATATATTGTCACCAATGGATCGTTCAGACATTCCCTCGCTCGACGACCTGCGGGCATTCGAAGCCACAGCGCGGCTGGGCTCGGTCCGGCTGGCGGCGGACTCGCTGGCGCTCACGCACGGCGCCGTCAGCCGCCGCATCACCAAACTCGCCAATGACATCGGGGTCAGCTTGTTTGAAAAGAATGGGCGAGGCCTGCGGCTCACGCCGGCCGGGGAGACCCTCAACCTCACCCTCGGCAGGTTCTTCGGTGAGTTGGGCGCCACCGTGCAAAGCCTGCGTGCCACCCGCGCCGGGAAGACCGCCCTTGTTCTCTCTTGCGAGCCTTCGGTTGCCGCGCGGTGGCTCATTCCACGCTTGGGCGCTTTCCAAACGGCGCATCCGGGCATTGCCCTGCACCTCTCCGTGGGTGGGGGGCTTGTGGACTTTCGCAAGAACCAGGTGGATCTGGCGATTCGACGGCTGGATTTCGCCGTGCCCGAGGCATGGAACGTCCGGCCTCTTTTCGCCGAAAGGGTCGGGCCGGTGATGAGGCCGGAATGGGTGCCGAGCTTCGAACGCGGCGACTATCTCGCGCTCGGGTCGAAGACCCGGCCCGATGCATGGGCGCAATGGCTGAAGACCCATCCGTCGGCGCGCCGGCCCACGGAGATCCGCTACTACGACCATCACTCCCTGATCGTCGAAGCCGCGGCTGCGGGCCTGGGTGTCGCCCTGAGCCCGCTGGTGCTCGCCGTTGACGACGTGGAACGGGGAAGCCTGGCGGCGCCCGCCGGCTTTGACCCGGATGGCAGCCAGTATGGCTTGATATGGCAGGGGACTGGTGAACTGCAAGGCGTGGAGTTTGAACTCGCCGAGTGGCTGCTGGCACAGTTCAGCCGCCTGAGCCCCGCAGCGAACGCTGCGCCGGCACGGCGCCCGAAAGCCGGGGCCAAGCAAAGTTCCGGCAAGCCCCCGGATTGAAACGGATTCCACTTGCATCGCATGTGAATGCGGCATTTCGGAAGGCGGGGAATTCATAGACTCATATCCACCCCAACAGCGTGGATCCTTCTATGACATTCAAACCCAGATTCATCAGCTTCGACTGCTACGGCACGCTCATCAACTTCGAGATGGGTCCGACCGCAAACAAGTTGTTCAAAGACCGCGTTCCGGCCAGCCGGATGCCGGCCTTCCTGGACAGCTTTCGGGCCTATCGCCTCGACGAGGTGCTGGGTGAGTGGAAGCCCTTCTTCGAGGTTGTGGAGAATTCGATCCGCCGGGCCTGCAAGGCGCACGGCATAGCCTGCCAGCCGTCGGACGCCACCGCGCTGTACGACGCCATTCCCAGCTGGCAACCGCACCCGAACGTCGTCGAGGTCCTGGAGGCGATCGCGCCGCACGTGCCGCTGGTGATCCTCTCGAATTCGATGGTCGATTTGATCCCGGCCAGCGTCGCCCACCTGAAGGCGAAGTTCCACGCGGTCTACACCGCCGAGGAAGCGCGCGCCTACAAGCCACGCTTCCAGGCCTTTGAATACATGTTCGACCAGCTTGGGTGCGCGCCTGACCAGATGATGCACGTCTCGTCGAGCTTTCGCTATGACCTGATGACGGCCTCCGACCTGGGCTTCATGGCCAAGGCCTTCATAGACCGCGGGCATGAGCCGGCTTCCGACGCCTACGGTGTCAGCCGCCTGACCGACGTCCGCCAGCTTCCCGGCCTGCTCGGCCTATGACCGAACTGAGCACCACCGTGCCGGCCCTCGCGCCGGCGGCAGTGGAGGCCCTGGTCCGCCGCCTCTACGGCATCGAGGCTTGCACCCGGCCATTGGCGGGCGAGCGTGACCAGAACTGCCTGGTGGAGGCGGCCGACGGCTCTCGCTACGTCCTCAAGATCAGCAACCCGTCCGAGTCCCCCGCGGTCGTCGATTTCCAGATCGCGGCGCTCGACCACATCGCCCGCATGTCACCGGAGCAGCCGGTGCCGCGCGTCGTACGGACACTGGCAGGACACACGCACGATACGGTCGCGCTCGCCGGGGGCGTCCAGACACGCGTGCGCATGCTGAGCTACCTGGACGGCATCCAGATCCGTGAGACCGTGCGCACCGCCGCACAACGGCGCGCCATGGGCGCCGGACTCGCCGGCTTGAACCGCGCGCTGCACGGCTTCGCGCATCCGGGCGCGGCGCACGACCTGCTGTGGAACGTCGCCACGGCGCACCGGCTGGGCGCACAGCTCGACAGCCTCGTGAACGGCAAGCAGCGCGCACTGGCCCAGGCCTTCATGGCGCGCTTCACGACGCATGTACTGCCGCGCCTGGCATCGCTGCGGTCCCAGGTGATCCACAACGACTACCACCTCTACAACGTGCTGGTCGCCCCCGGCGACGAATCGCGCATCGTAGGCATCATCGACTTCGGCGACATGGTGCACGCACCGCTGGTCGGCGAGGTGGCCACGGCCGCCGCCTTCCACATGGCCGGCAACGCCGATCCTTTCGAGGGACCGGCCCAGTTCGTGGCCGCCTATCACGCGGTGCTGCCACTGACCGGCGCCGAACAGGAAGTCCTTGCCGACCTCCTGGCCACGCGCCATCTCATCACGGCGCTGATCTCGGAATGGCGCGCCGCGCGCTACCCCGAGAACCGCGCCTACATCATGCGGCACAACCCCGCGGCGTGGGAAGGCCTGGCCCAGATGGCCGATCTTTCCCGCGACACCGCACGCGACCGGCTGCTGGCCGGCGTACACGTACACACACAAACAGGAGCCACCCCATGAAAAGCACCACCGACCTCAACATGGTCAATGCCTATATCCCCGGCCGCGCCGACGTGGGCCCGGCCACCGAGCAAATGATCGCGCGCCGCGACGCCCTGCTCGGTCCGGCCTACCGCCTGATGTATGAACGGCCGCTGCATATCGTGCGCGGCGAAGGCGCCTGGCTCATCGACCCCGAGGGACGCCGCTACCTCGACGCCTACAACAACGTCACCTCGCTCGGGCATTGCCATCCGGCAGTGACCGAGGCGATCTGCCGGCAGGTGCAGACGCTGGCGACCAACACGCGCTATCTGCACGACACGATTCTCGAACTGGCCGAGCGCCTGCTCGCGAGCGTGCCCGGGACCGACCTGGCCCACCTGATGCTGACCTGCACCGGCAGCGAGGCCAACGACCTCGCCTATCGCATCGCGAAGGTCCGCACCGGCGGCACCGGCATGATCGTGACCGACACCGCCTACCACGGCATCACCGACGCCGTGGCCAAATTTTCGCCCTCGCTGGGCCTGAGCGTCGATCTCGGCGCGCATGTGCGCCTGGTGCCGGCGCCGCGCCAGTACCACGCCGGGGGAGCCGACCTGTCCGAACGCTTCACCCGTGACGTCGAGGCGGCCATCGCCGACCTGCGGCGCCACGGCATCCAGCCGGCCGCGCTGATTGTCGATTCGCTGTTCACCAGCGACGGCATACTCCCCGGACCGCAAGGCTTCCTGAAGGGCGCGGTCGACGCGATCAAGCGGGCAGGCGGCCTCTTCATTGCCGACGAAGTGCAACCCGGCTTCGGCCGGACTGGCGAACACCTTTGGGGTTTCCAGCGCCATGACGTGGTGCCCGACATCGTCACCATGGGCAAACCGATGGGCAACGGCCAGCCGATCGCGGGTCTCCTGGCGACGGCCGACGTGCTGGCCGAATTCGGCAAGAGTTCGCGCTACTTCAACACCTTCGCGGGCAACACCGTCTCCTGCGCGGCGGCACTGGCGGTACTGGACACGATAGAGCGGGACGGGCTGGTGCAGCACGCCGCCAAGGTAGGAAAGGTTCTTCACGACGGCATCGCAGCCCTTGCAGCACGCCACGAGGCTATCGGTGACGTGCGCGGTGCCGGCCTGTTTGTCGGGGTCGAACTGGTCTCCGACCGGGCATCGCGGGCGCCGGACCGCGGCCTGACGAGCCAGGTGGTCAACCGGATGCGCGACAAGGGCGTGCTGATCAGCGCCTGCGCGATGGGGCACAACGTGCTCAAGATACGTCCGCCCCTGGTGCTGTCGGCGGAGCAGGCCGGCCTCGTCATCCAGGCGCTCGACGAATCCCTCATCGAAGCGCGCACCGCCGGCACGCACTAGTCGCATTCGGCATCCGGCGCTACCATCCAGGCATGACCCCAGCAGTGTCCCTGGACCGCTTCGACCTCAAGATCCTCGCGCACCTCGAGCGCGAGGGTCGCTGCTCGAACGTCGAGCTGGCCGACGCCGTCGGCCTGAGCCAGAGCCCGTGCCTGGTACGGACGAAGCGGCTGCAGGAAATCGGCGTGATTCGAGGTTATGGCGCTGACATCGCGCTGGAGAAGCTGGGCAATTGTGTGGTGGTTTTTTCCGAGGTGACGATCAGCAGCCACCGGCCTCCCGATTTCCGCAAGTTCGAACAGGCCGTGGACCGGCACGGCGAAATCGTGGAGTGGTACAACGTCAGCGGCGGTTACGACTACCTGCTGAAAATCGTGGCGCCGAACGTCACCCATTTCCAGGCGCTGATGGAGAGCCTGCTACAGGAAGACATCGGGATCGGGAAGTTCACGAGCCGGATTGTTTTGCGCCAGTCATCAGGCAAACGCACCCATCCGCTGCATCTCATCGCGGCGCAGCTGGATCGGGCCTGAGCCCCAGCGCCAGCCTGACGCCCGCAGCCGCCATCAAGCCTGCGGCCCAGAAGACACCCGCCGCGCCGATCAGCGAACCCGCCGCGCCGGACAGCATGGGTATGCCCACGCTGGACGCGTTGATCACGATCACGCGCATGGCCACCGCTTCGCCGTAGCGATGCTGGGGCGCCAGCTGGTGCAGCAGGCTCATGACCATGGGCTGCACGCTGCCCAGGGTGAAGCCCAGCAGCACGGAGCACAGGCCCATGGCCAGCGGCGCGTGCATCAGCGGATAGAGGCCGAACAGGACGGCCGTGGCGGCCATCGCGCCGACAAGGATCGCCCATTCGCGCAGCTGTGCCGCCACCAGCGGCGTCAGCAGCCGGACGGCGGCGGCGGCGATGCCGAAGGCGCCCAGGATGCTGCCGATCACCGAGGCGGAGAAGCCGCGCTCGTGGCCGAGCACCGGCACCAGGAAGGTGTGCACGTCCCAGCACGACGACAGCAGGCAGGTGACGATGAGGAGCCGGCGCAGGCCCGCGTCGCGCCACAGGTCCCAGGCGCCGCCCCGGCGCTGGGCCGCATCGGGCGGCACGGACACGCGATCCGCCGCGCCGCGAACCGACAGCCAGCCCAGCAGCGGCAGCACGGCAATCGCCACGAAAGCCGCGCGAAACCCGGCGCTGTCTATCATGACGCCAGCCAGCACCGGTCCCAAAACATTGGACAAGGCCAGGCCGATCGCCAGCCATGAAAACGACTTCCGGAGTGCGGCCGGGTCAGCCGCGATGCGCGCGGTATGGCGCTGGACCGCAATGATGGCGACACCGCCCGCGCCGCCCGTGAGCACGGCGCTGGCACACAGCACGGGGAACACCGGCCACGCGGCCGCCATCGCGCAGCCGGCCACGGCCGCCACAGCCGATCCCATGATCGGCCGCTTGAGCCCATGGCGCTCGCAGTAGCGGCCCGCGGGCAGCGCGAGGAAGACCTGGGCCAGGGCGAACAGCGCGATCAGGAATCCCACCGCTGCCTCGCCGTGGCCCAGGCGCAGCGCCTGCAGTGGCGCGGCCATGCGTGTGCCGGTCACGCAGGCGTTGAGGAAGAGCTGGGCCAGCACCAGCCGGGCCAGCTCGCCGCCCAGGCCGGGGTGCGGGCTGGTCTTCAGGACAGCTTGTCCTTGAGGCGGTAGTAAGCGCCGACCAGCGGCAGGAACCAGGGAGGGCCGAAGTGGCCCGGGATGGCCGGCCAAGTGAAGTCTTTCCAGGGATTCAGGTCGGTGCGCCCGTCCATGACCTCCGCCATGATGCTGCCCATCAGTGTCGACATCTGGGTGCCGTGGCCGCTGTAGCCCATGGAATAGTAGATGCCGTTGCGCTCGCCGGCACGTGGCAGGCGGTCACGCGTCATGTCGACCATGCCGCCCCAGCAATAGTCGATGCGCGCATCGCGGAGTTCGGGAAACACCTCGTGCAATGCGGTGCGCAGGATGGCGCCGCTTTTTTCGTCCGAGGCCGGGTCGGAGACGGCGAAGCGGGCGCGCCCCCCAAAGAGCAGCCGGTTGTCGGGTGTGGTGCGGAAGTAGTTGACCAGATTCTTGGTATCGACCGCCATCCGGCGTTTCGGCAGCAGCCGGTCCAGCGTCTCCACCGGCAGGGGTTCGGTGACGATCAGGAAGGCGCCGACCGGCACGATCCTGCGCCGTATCCAGCCCAGCGGCCCGGTCTGCGAGGTTCCGCTCGCCAGGAATACCTGCTTGGCCTGGAGCCGGCCCGTCGGCGTCTCGACGATGTGGCCGCCGCCGGGCGCCGGCCGCAAACCCGTCATCGGCGAGCGTTCGTGGATTTCAGCGCCGCGCCGCGCCGCCGCTTCCGCCAGGCCGCGCACAAAGCGCCCCACATGCATGCCGGCGCCCTTGCGGTAGATCAAGCCGCCGTGATAGCGGTCCGAACCGACCTCGTTTGCCAGGTCCGCGCGGCTGACCATTTCCGTGTCGGGATCGACAGTGGCGGCCAGCAATTCCTGGCTGCGCAGCAGCTTCTCGTAGTGCTCGGGCTTGGCCGCCAGCTTGATCTTGCCGACGCGCGCGAAGCTGCAATCGATGTTCTCTTCGGCGACCAGGCGCTCGACCATGTCGACCCCGGCATCGAAAGCCCGGTAGAGCCGGTTGGCGACATCCTTGCCGAGTTTGGCCGACATCATGCCGTAGTCCTGGGCGAAGCCGTTGTTGCACATGCCGCCGTTGCGGCCGGACGCCGCGTTGCCTATCGTGTCCGCTTCCAGGAGCACGACGCGAGCGCCCTTCTTGGCAAGCGCCAGCGCGGCCGAAGCACCGGTGAGGCCGCCACCGATCACCGCAACGTCGCAGCTACCCTGCACCGGCCCCGGGGTGGCGCTCTTGAAGGCTTGCGATGTGTCCAGCCAATAGGATGTCAGTTTCATAGGGCCTCTTGAATCATTGTTGTGTTTAATTGAACGACTGGTTGGCGAGCGCAAACATGCGCACCGGGCCGGGAGAGGCAAGCGGTGTCCCGAGGACCATGGTGGTCGCCTTGTCGACCTGCCGCAGGCCGGTGCGCTCAAGCCACGGACCGAGCTGCAGGGCGGCGGAAGTATCGACCCGCACGAACATGCTCCCCAGGCGCGCGAGTGCGGCCTCGATCAGGGCCTGCGCATCGCCCAGGTTTTCGGCGACCACGGGACCGATGACATGGCCGCGGCCGAACCGGCGGCAAATGGCATAACCGCGCGGCACGCCGTCCTGCAGCAGGACATGGCCCTCGCCAAGTTCGATGAGCCGGCGCAGCGTCGCCGGCCTGGCCCAACCCGTCGCTTGCTGGTCGAGGTGCGCGACCGCTTCAAAATCCGATGCAGCCATCACCCTGACGAGGCCAGTCGGCGGCGCCTCATGGCGCTCCGTGGGAATGCCTTGGTACTGCTCGATGACGCCGACGGGCACAAAGCCGCGTCGCTGGTAAAGTGCCTGGCCTTCGACCGTCGAGTTCAAGGTGATGCTGCGCGGGTGCGCCGCCGCCAGCAGCGCGTCCATCAGCCGGGCACCGTAACCACGGCCTTGGGCGGCCTTCGCGACGATGATCATTCCGGCGGACGCATGGGTCTCGCCGTACGGCCACCAGGCCGCAGTGCCTATCACCTGGCCGGCTTCGTCCTGCAGCACGAAGCCCCGGCCCAGCTGCAGCGCGACCTCCCAGTCCTCGAGCCGGTAGGGCCAGGCCATCTCCTGCGACAGCTTGAGGGCGCCCTCCAGGTGGGCATCGGCGAATGGAACAAGGTCCACGCCGTCGTTCACTTGATGGCGGGCTTTGGGGGACTGAGGGGATTGAGTGAAGGCGCTGGTCATGATGGCTCCGGTTCGACGGCTCAGGCTGTCACCCAGACCTTGCGCACGGTTTCAAGCGTGCGCCAGGTGCCGGTGTAGCCGGGCTTCATGATGAAACAATCGCCCGCCCGGTAGGTCACCGGCGGCTGTCCATCCTCGGTGATTTCCGCCACGCCGGACAGGATCAGGCAGAACTCCCAGGTGTCGCCCTTGATGGAGCGGTTGACCCCCGGGGTCGATTCGAACACGCCGGCGCGGACCTTGCCGTCCTTGGCGCTGTCGACGTCCCAGCTGCGGCACACGATGTCGCCTTCGATGACACGGTCGGCGGGCGGCCGGTATTCACGTGCTTCGCCCAGTTGGTCGAGCTTGAAGGTGACGAGGAGATTGTTGGGCATGGCAAGCAGGTCCTTCATGCGTCGAGCCAGACGTTTTCAGCGAAGTTATAGCCCATCAGGCCGCCCAGCGGGATGGGTGACAGGCCCTTGAGTTTTTTTGTATGTCCGTCGATGCTGGACATGAAGAAAGGGACGCCTATGCCCGAGTCTTCGTGGATCATGACCTGCATGTCGGCGTACATTTTGGCGCGCTTGGCCGTGTCGGGCTGCACCCGCGCGGCCAGCAGCAACTGGTCGAACTTCGGGTTCTTCCAGCCCGCCTCGTTCCACGGCGCGTCGGACTTGAAGAATTGCGTGAACAGCAGGTCGGCCGACGGCCGCGGATTGATGTTGCCGAAGCCCACCGGGTGCTTCATCCAGTGCTGCGACCAGTAGCCGTCCGCCGGCATGCGGCGCACGTCGAGGTTCAAGCCGATCTGGCGTGCGGCGTGCTGCATCACCAGCGCCATCTCCACCGAATAAGTCGCCGCAGGAGACACCACCACCGGGATGGCCGCGCTGCCGAGCTTGGCTTTCTGCACATGCCACTTTGCCTTCTCCGGGTCGTAGGGCCGCTGCTTGAGCCCCTTGAAGAAAAAGCGGTCGCTGGGGTGTATGGGCTGGTCGTTGGCGACCTCGCCGTAACCCATCACGACGGACTTGACCATCTGCTCGCGGTTCACCAGGTGCTTCATCGCCAGCACGAAGTCCGGGTTGGCGCCGGGTGTGCTGTCACGGCGCATGATCAGGTCGGTGTAAAGGCCGGCCTTGGTCTCGAAGATCGCGTGCCTGGGGCTGCCCTGGATACGGTCCACCGAGCGCGGGTTGATGGCCATGGTCAGGTCGATCTCGCCGGTCAACAGCGCGTTGACACGTGCCGCCTCGTCGCTGATGCCCACATACTCGATCTCGTCCAGGTAGGGGCGGCCGGGCTTCCAGTAGTTGTCGTTCCGCACGGCCAGCGAGCGCACGCCCGGCTTGAACTCCTTGAGCTTATAGGGGCCGGTGCCAATGCCCGCCATGTGCGCGTTCACGTCAGTAACGCCGTCGCGCAGGATATGGAAGTGCCAGGTGCCCAGGATGGCCGGCAGGTCGGCATTCGGTGCTGCCAGGCGGATGGTCACTTCATGCGGACCGGTGGCCTTCACCTCCTCGATCTGCTCGGCCAGCACCTTGGCCTTGGAACCGGTCGACGGATCCTTGTGGCGCATGATGGAAAACACCACGTCGGCGGAGGTGAAGGGCTTGCCGTCGTGAAAGGTCACGCCCTGGCGCAGCTTGAAGACCCAGGTTTTGGCGTCCTTGGTGCTGAATTCCTCGGCCAGCGCGGGCTGCGGCGTCAGGCTGCCGTCGAGCGAGGTCAGCCCGTTGTAGAACATGCAACTGCGGATGTAGTCGGTGTGGTTGGAGCACTTGGCCGGGTCCAGCGTGTCGCTGAGCGCGGCGGTCGCCCCGGCGACCTTGATGCGCCCGCCCTTGCGCGGGGCCGCCGCCTGCGCCGCAAGCCCCGTCGAGGCCAGGCTGCCCGCCAGCGTGGCCTGCATGCCGCCGGCCGCCAGCATGGCCAGCACGTCGCGCCGGCTGGCGCCGCGCTGCAGTTCACCCATGATGCTGCGGCTTTCTTCGGGCCCGATCAGGCTGTTTGTCTGTTCTTGTTTTGTCATTGTGTTTATGTCTCCTCGGTGGAAAAAGTCAGGCGGACCTGGGCTTCATGGAACTCACGCGTTGCCGTAGATGATCCAGATCTTGCGAGTGGTCTCGATGCAGCGCCACTTGCCCACGTAGTCCGGCTTCATGACGAAGTTGTCGCCGGCCTGGATGCGGATGGGCTCCTTGCCGTCTTCGATCAGCTCAGACACGCCGGAAAGGATGTGGCAGTACTCCCAGACGCCGCCCTTGATCGAGCGGATGGTGCCGGGCGTGATTTCCCACACGCCGGTGCGCAGCTTGCCGTCGGCCGTCTGTTCCACGTCCCAGTTGGTGAAGCGTGGATCGCCGTCGAGCAGGCGCTCGGGCAAGGGGCCGCTCTCGCGGCCGGGGCCGAGGTCGTCGAGTTTGAAGAAAGTGAGGTTGCTCATGGGTGGCGGGTCTTTATGCAATTGAATGAAGGCGGAAAGGCGAAAAGGCGGAAAGTGGGAAGGCGGGCGCGTGCCGGATTACAGGCCGACCAGCGCGGGCAGCCCGTTGATGTCGCGGATCTCCACGTGGCTGTAGAACTCGCTGGGCTTGGGCTCATGGCCGCGGTTGACGAAGACCTTGTTCTTGATGCCCATGTCGTGGGCCGACATCAGGTCGTAGCGCGGGCTGGAGGACACGTGCAGGATGTCGTCCGGCGAGCAGCCCAGCTGGTCGAACATGTACTCGAAGGCCTGCAGGCGCGGCTTGTAGGCGCCGGCGTCCTGCGCCGTGTACACCTTGTGAAAGGGCGCTTCGAGCTTGCGGACGTTGGCGTCGATCTGCTCGTTCATGGCATTGGACAGGATCACCAGCGGGATCTTGTTGCCCACGCGGGTGAGCGAGAACGGCACGTCGGTGTGCGGGCCCCAGGTGGGCACGGCGTCGTAGAACTTCTGCCCGTCCTCGTCGCGGTAAGCGACCCCGTGGCGCTTGCAGGTGCGCGCCCACGCGGACTTGAGCACCTGGTCGTAAGGCTTCCAGTCGCCCATGGCCTCGTCCAGCCGCAGGGCGCTGAAGTCCTTGAGGAACTGCTGCATGCGCTCGGGCGGCAGCTGGTCTCCGACGATGCTGTGCGCCACCTCGTGCATGCGGAAGTAGATGAGCGTGCCGTAGCAATCGAAGGAGATGTACTTGGGTCGGAAAATCATGGTTTACCTCGTGGGTGGTAGGGTGGAAAAAGGGTTCAGGCGACGGAGGGGAAACAGCCGGCAGGCACAGGGAGCGGGTGGCAGTCGACGGACATCGGTAAGCTTTATGTTGTACGCGGTGGTTCAATAGGAGCAATCCTAGGCAGCATCCGCCGCAGTTGTTGCGGTTCTGCGCGGCGCGAACGCAGCATTCCTTCGCAGTACCGCGGGCTCCAGGCGCTTTGTGCCGTTCTTCCAGCGGCCGTGGCCGGCGCCAAGATCGTACAAGCCGGGGGCCCTTGCGCCGAGCATCATCTTCCCCAAACCGCACTTGACGTTTTGAAGGAAAGCCCCATGCCCGACCACGTTTCCATTTCCCAGGCCGCACTTGAGGCGGTGGGCCGCCCGCTGCCCGACGGCGTGACGCTTCGCCGGCTGCAAGCGGACGACCTGGAAGCGGCGCAGGCGCTGTCGCGCGAGTTCCAGTGGCCGCATCGCCTGGAGGACTGGCAGTTCGGCCTGGCGCACGGCCAGGGCGTGGCCGCGGTGCGCGACGGTGCACTGGTCGGCACGGCGATGCATTGGGCCTGGGGAAAACAATACGCGTCGGTGGGCCTGGTGCTGGTGTCCCCTCACATGCAGGGGCAACGCGTGGGCCAGCATCTCATGCACGCGGTGATGGCGGGACTGGAAGACCGCACCGTGATGCTGAACGCCACACCTGAAGGCCGCGGCTTGTACGAACGCATGGGCTTCGCCATCACGGGCGAGATCCGGCAGCACCAGAGCCTGGCGGCCCCGGCCCAGCTGATGGCGCTGCCCCAGGGACAGCGGCTGCGGCCGCTGGGACGCAACGACGCAAAAACGCTGGTCGCCCTTGATGCGCGCTCGGCCGGCATGCCGCGCGAAGCCATGCTGCGCCAGCTGCTGGCCGAAGGCGAAACAGTGGTGCTGGCAAGCGGCGGTGAAGCCGTGGGATTCTCCGTCGTGCGGCGCTTCGGGCGCGGCCATGCCATCGGCCCGGTCGTGGCGCCCGACCTCACCAGCGCACAGGCACTCGTCGGCCACTGGTGCAGCCGCTTTGCCGGCAAGTTCCTGCGCATCGACGTCGACGCCACCGGCGGGCTGCCCGAATGGCTGGAAGCGCAGGGCCTGCTGCGCGTGAGCAGCGTCACGACCATGGTGCGCGGCGGGCCGCTGGAGCGGGGCCCGGCCGTGGGCGGCTGGGCGCTCGTTAATCAAGCGATGGGCTGACGATGGCGTTTTTGTACAAAGGCCCCGCGCAGCGCGGGGCCGTCTGGGCCGAGCAGTTCGCGCGCAGGATGCCGCAGTTGCCGTTTTTGACCTGGCCCGAGATCGGGGATCCGGCGCAGGTGCGCTTCCTCGCGGCCTGGGAGCCGCCGCCGCGGATCACTGAAGCCCTTCCCAATCTGGAGGTGCTGTTTTCGGTTGGGGCCGGCGTGGACCAGTTCGATTTCGCGGCACTGCCGGCCGGGCTCACCGTGGTCAGGATGGTGGAGCCGGGGCTGACGGCCTGCATGTGCGAATACGTCAGCTGGGCCGTGCTGTCGCTGCACCGGGAGATGCCGCAGTACCTGCATCAGCAAAGCCTGGGCCAATGGAAAGAGCATCCCGTTCGGCCGGCCTCCACGCGGCGCGTGGGCGTGATGGGCATGGGCATGCTGGGGCGCGCGGCGCTCGCGCAGCTGCGGCTGCTGGGCTTTGACTGCGCCGGCTGGAACCGCTCGAAGCGCAACGAGCCGGGCGTGCGCTGCTACAGCGGCGAGGCGGAGCTGGACGAGTTCCTGGCCCGCACCGACATCCTGGTATGCCTGCTGCCGCTCACGCCCGAAACGCGCGGCATTCTCGGCCGGCGCGTGTTCGACGCGCTGCCGGAAGGCGCCTGCGTGGTCAACGCCGCGCGCGGCGGCCACCTCGTGGAAGCTGACCTGCTCGCCGCGCTGGAAAGCGGGCGGCTGTCGGCTGCGGTGCTGGACGTCTGCGAGCCCGAGCCGCCCGCGCCGGGCCATCCGTTCTGGAAGCACCCGCGCATCTGGCTCACGCCCCATATTGCCAGCGCGACCCAGGCAGAAACCGCGGGCGAAGCGCTGCTGGACAACCTGCGGCGATACGCCTTCGGCCTGCCGCTTGAGGGCGTGGTGGACCGCTTGCGCGGGTACTAGGAGTCTGGGCGGTAGAAGGCATCGAAGCGAAAAGCGAGCCCAGCGAGGACAGTTTTTACCGGGTTTGCAGACCCATAGCCGTAGCTATGGGGCAAAAAGCCGGTGAAAAATGGACCGCTGCGCTCGCTTTGCAGCCGATGCTCCTTCTGCCGCCCAGACTCCTGGGCCCGTCCACGGGCCCCAGGGCCGCAGAATCTTCTACCGTAGGCGTACGAACAACAGCATGGTCGTGCGCGCGCAAGGGGCCAAGCCGCAGCACCCGCTGCGCACTCGCGCCTAAGCTTGTGCCCATGATGTCCACCAAAACCCTTTCACTCGATTCGCTTGTGGCGCTAGACCGCGCACACCTGATCCACCCTGTGGCCAACTGGCGCGGCCATGAGCAGCGCGGCGCCACGGTGCTGCGCTCCGGCAAGGGCGCCTGGCTGCGCGACGCCGACGGCCGTGAACTGCTCGATGCCTTCGCCGGCCTGTGGTGCGTCAACATCGGCTACGGCCACGAAAGCGTCGTGGAAGCCGCCGCGCGCCAGATGCGCGAGCTGCCCTACGCGACGGCTTATTTCGGCTACGCCAGCGAGCCGGCCATCCGCCTGGCCGCCAAGCTTGTGGAAATTTCGCCGCCCGGGCTGGAGCACGTGTACCTGACGCTGGGCGGATCCGAGGCGATCGATGCCGCCGTGCGCCTCATCGTGCAGTACTACAACGCCACGGGCCGGCCGAGCAAGAAGCACTTCATCGCGCTGGAGCGCGGCTACCACGGCTCATCCTCCACCGGCGCCGGCTTGACGGCCCTGCCCGCCTTCCATCGCGGATTCGACCTGCCGCGCCCCGAACAGCACTACATCCCCTCGCCTTACCCCTACCGCAGCCCCGTGGGCGATGACCCGCAAGCGCTGATCGCGGCTTCGGTGGCCGCGCTGCGCGAGAAGGTCAACACGCTGGGCGCGGAGAACGTCGCGGCCTTCTTCTGCGAACCGATCCAGGGCTCGGGCGGCGTGATCGTGCCGCCGGCGGGCTGGCTCAAGGCTATGCACCAGGCCTGCCGCGAGCTGGACATCCTGTTCGTAGCCGACGAGGTGATCACCGGCTTCGGCCGCACCGGCCCGATGTTCGCCTGCGATGCCGAAGGCGTGTCGCCGGACCTGATGACCGTCGCCAAAGGGCTGACCTCCGGCTATGCGCCCATGGGCGCGCTGCTGATGTCGGATCGCGTGTACGCCGGCATCGCCGACGGCACGCCGGCCGGCGCGCTGGTGGGCCACGGCGCCACCTACTCCGCGCACCCGGTGAGCGCCGCCGTGGCGCTGGAAGTCATACGGCTCTACGAAGAGGGCGGCATCCTCGCCAACGGCCAGCGCGTCGCGCCCCACTTCGAAGCGGGATTGCGCGCCATGCTGCGCCATCCGCTGGTGGGCGACGCGCGCTCGCGCGGGCTGCTGGGCGCGCTGGAGCTGGTGAGCGACAAATACACCAGGGCCGGCTTCGACCCCGCGCTGCAGCTGCCCGACCGCATCGCCAAAGCGGCTTACGAGAACGGCCTCATCTTCCGCGCTTTCGGCGACGGCATCCTGGGCTTTGCGCCGGCCTTGTGCTTCACGCCCTCGGAGTTCGAGCAGATGTTCGAGCGGCTGAACCGCACGCTGGACACCGTGCTGGAGCAGCCCGAAGTGCGGCGCGCCCTGGCTTGACCTGATTGACTTGGGCGTGGAACTTGCTTAAATGGGGTTAACGATGAATACCTCCACCGGCAACCCCAAGCTAGACCGCCTTGACCTGCGTATCCTGTGCCACCTGCAGAAGAACGGGCGCGCCTCCAACGTCGAAATCGCCGATGCCGTCGGCCTGTCCCCCAGCCCCTGCCTGGTGCGCGTGAAGCGGCTGGAGCAAGCCGGCTACATCGCCGGCTACGGCGCGCAGATACGGCTGGAGAAGCTGGGCGACACGCTGCTGGTGTTCACCGAGGTCACGCTGCAGGACCACAAGCGCGAGGACTTCGTCAAGTTCGAGATGAGCATCCGGCCGATCGACGAGATCGTGGAGTGCCACCTGGTCAGCGGCGGCTACGACTACCTGCTGAAGTTCGTCACACGCGGTGTGAACCACTACCAGGAGATCGTTGAAGGCTTGCTGGAAGCCAACATCGGCATCGAAAAATACTTCAGCTACATCGTGATCAAGACGCCCTTCGTCAAGAACTTCTACCCGATCGAGCAACTGATCCAGCCGCACGCTTGAGCGGGCCGCGGGGCCGCAGCTTTTGCTGCAGCCCGGCCCGATTCGACATTTGCTGCTGCACCGGCGTCCGTTTCCGGTGCCATCTCCGGTGGGGCCGGCCTACGCTTGGAGCATGAACCCTCCTTCCCGCATCCCGGCGCCCGCCCGCTCGGCCGCAGCGATCCAGCGAGTGCAGCGGCACATCCACGAGAACCTCAACCAGGCGCTGTCACTGTCGGAGCTGGCCGATCTTGCCGGGCTCAGCATCTGGCGCTTCGCCACCGTGTTTCGCCAGCAAGTGGGCGTTTCCCCGCACCGCTACATCTGCCGGCTCCGCCTGGCGCGCGCGCAGGCCCTGATCCGGCAGGGCATGCCGGTCGCCAGCGCGGCCAGTGAAGCGGGCTTTTATGACCAAAGCCATCTCTCGCGGCATTTCAAGAGCGTGTTCGGCATGACACCGGGGCAGTACCTGACGACCGCCGGCCAGCCGCGAACGGCATGCTGAGCCGCACCATGACAGAGGAGATCGCGGACCTGCTGCCCGACCTGGTCGCGCTGCGGCGCGACCTGCACGCGCATCCGGAGCTGGCATTCAAGGAACACCGCACGGCCGGCATCGTCGCCAAGGCCTTGCGCGACCTGGGGCTGGAGGTGCACGAGGGCATAGGCGGCACGGGTGTTGTCGGCGTGCTGCGCGCCGGCAGCGGACAGCGCAGCGTGGGACTGCGCGCCGACATGGACGCGCTGCCCATTCTTGAGCAAGGCGAACGGCCCTACGTCAGCCGCTTTCCCGGCGTCCACCACGGCTGCGGGCACGACGGGCACACCGCCATGCTGCTGGGCGCGGCACGCCAGCTGGCACGCACGCGCCGCTTCGACGGCACCGTCAACTTCATCTTCCAGCCCGCCGAGGAAGGCCGGGGCGGCGCACGCGTGATGGTCCAGGAAGGGCTCTTCGAGCGCTTTCCCTGCGACGCGGTCTACGCCCTGCATAACTGGCCCGAGTTGCCCGCCGGCACGGCCCAGACGCGGCCGGGCGCCATCATGGCGGCGGCGGATCGCTTCGACATCGTGGTGCGGGGCCGGGGCGGCCACGCGGCCCAGCCGCATCGCACGCCCGACGCGGTGCTCGCCGCGAGCGAGCTGGTCACCCAGTTGCACACCATCACCTCGCGCCGCATTCCACCCACCGAGAATGCGGTGCTCTCGGTCACGCGCATCAGCGGCGGCCAGTCACACAACGTGCTGCCCTCCGCGGTCGAACTCACGGGCACGGTGCGCAGCTTCGACGCCGGCGTCCAGGACACCATCGAAACCGCCATCCGGCAGGTCGCGCAAGGCGTGGCCCAGGCCACCGGCACCGCGATCGACGTGGAGTACGTGCGCTACTACCCGGCCACCGTGAACACGCCGCAAGAAGCATCGCTGGCGCTGCGCGCCGCCGAAGCCGCGGGCCTGCGGGCTTCGGTGGCGCCCTCGGCGGCGTTCACGTCCGAGGATTTCGCGTTCATGCTGAAAGCCAGGCCCGGCGCCTACCTCTGGCTGGGCCAGGGCGCCAACCCGGGACGTGAAGACACCCCCTCATTGCACCATCCCAGCTACGACTTCAACGACGAGGTGCTGCCGCTGGGCGTGAGCTGGTTTGTCCAGGTGGCGAGCCTCGCGCTGGCGGGCTGACCCGTCGGTAACTCCGAACGCTTCACCGCGTTCAACCGTGACTTCCTCTCCGGACTCGTGACGAACGCAGCCCGGAAGATCACCAGCATCTCCCGCGCACGCCAAATCCGACATCATGTCGAATTTGAGCAAGTGTGCGTCCGCCCGGCGCAAGTTGGCGCACCTGGGAAATCCAACAATGGGCGCAGATTCATTGGACCTCCCCACAAGCGACTATGCGCGGCCAACACTACTCTCTCTGGAGCCTGCTCAAGCACGGTTTCAAAAATCACCAAACCTGGGAGCCCGCCTGGGAGCGGGTGGCATTGAAGCCGTCCTACGACGTGGTGATCGTCGGCGGCGGCGGGCACGGCCTGGCCACGGCCTATTACCTGGCCAAAAACCACCCCCAGGTCGGCAAGATCGCGGTGCTGGAAAAAGGCTATCTGGGCGGGGGCAATACCGCGCGCAATACCACCATCGTGCGCTCCAACTACCTGTGGGACGAGTCGGCGGCGATCTACGAGCATTCGCTCAAGCTGTGGGAAGGCCTGACTGAAGACCTGAACTTCAACGTGATGTTCAGCCAGCGCGGCGTGTTCAACCTGGGCCACACCTTGCAGGATATGCGCGACATCGAGCGCCGGGTCAACGCCAACGCGCTGCAAGGCATTGACGCCCATGTATTGAACGCGCGGGAAGTGAAAGAAAAAATTCCCCAGCTGGACTGCAGCCGCAGCCGCCGCTATCCGGTGCTGGGCGCCAGCTGGCAGCCGCGCGCCGGCATCGCCCACCACGACGCCGTGGCGCGCGGCTTCGCCCGCGCCGCCAGCCGCCTGGGTGTGGACCTGATCGAAGGCTGCGAAGTCACCGGCATGGACATCGCGGGCGGCAAAATCCGCAGCCTGGAGACCAACCTGGGCACCGTTAAAACCGATCGCGTGGGCTGCGTGGCCGCCGGCCATTCATCGGTGCTGGCCAAAATGGCCGGCCTGCGCATGCCGCTGGAGAGCCATCCGCTGCAGGCCTTTGTGTCCGAATCGATGCAGCGCGTGATCGACACCGTGATCATGTCCAACGCGGTCCACGGCTACCTCAGCCAGTCCGACAAAGGTGAACTGGTGATCGGCGCCGGCATCGACAGCTACCTGGGCTACGGCCAGCGCGGCAGCCCGCACGTGATAGAGCACACGGCAGCCGCCATCATCGAGCTGTTTCCCCAGTTCTCCCGCGTGCGCATGAACCGGCAATGGGGCGGCATTGTGGACGTGACGCCCGACGCCTGCCCGATCATTTCGAAGACCGCGGTGCAAGGCCTGTTCTTCAACTGCGGCTGGGGCACCGGCGGCTTCAAGGCCACGCCGGGCTCGGGCCATGTCTTTGCCGACATGCTGGCCAGGGGTGAGCCCAATGCGCTCGCCAAATCCTTCTCCGTGGACCGGTTCCACACCGGCCACCTCATCGACGAACACGGCGCCGCAGGCGTCGCCCACTGATATGTTTTTATTGCACTGCCCCCATTGCGGCGAAACGCGGGACGAGGAAGAGTTCAGCAATGCCGGTGAAGCCTACATTCCCCGCCCGCTCCAGCCTGAGACCGTGGACGACGCCACCTGGGGCGACTATGTTTTCATGCGCAGGAACACCAAGGGCTGGTTCTGGGAGCAATGGCAGCACACGGCGGCCTGCCGCAAGGTATTTGCCGTGAAGCGCAACACCGCGACCTATGAAATAGCCGGCACCTGGACGCTGGCCGAAGGCAAGGCCCTGTTTCTGGCGGACATTGCCGGGGAGCAAAAGGTATGAGCGGTACCAGAGTCCCCCAGGCCGGCATGCGCATCGACAGCACGCGCACGGTCAATTTCAGCTTTGACGGCCGCGATTACACCGGCCACCCCGGCGACACGCTGGCCTCCGCCCTGCTGGCCCATGGCGTGCGCCGCATGGCGCGCAGTTTCAAGTACGGCCGGCCCCGCGGCATCATCGGCGCGGGTGCGGAAGAACCCAATGCACTGGTGCAGCTGGGCACGGGCGCACTGACCACACCCAACGTCAAGGCCACCCAGGCCGAGCTTTACGAGGGCTTGAGCGCCCGGTCCACCTCGGGCTGGCCCTCGCTGGACTTCGACCTGAAGTCGGTCCTGGGCCAGGGCTCGCGCTTCATGCCGGCCGGCTTTTACAGCAAGACCTTCAAGTGGCCGCAAAAGCTCTGGCCGCTGTATGAAACCGTGATCCGCAAGTTTGCCGGCTTTGGCGACGCGCCGGCCGAACCCGATCCCGAGAACTACGACCACCTGCACCACCACGTGGACGTGCTGGTCGTCGGCGGCGGCGCCTGCGGCTTGCTGGCCGCGCTGCAGGCCGGCCGCGCCGGCCTCAAAACCCTGCTGCTGGACGAGCAGAACGAGCTGGGTGGCTGGCTGCTGTCCGACCCCCATGCGCAGATCGACGGCCGCAACAGCGATGCCTATATCCGCTCCATGCAGGCCGCCCTGGCCGACATGCCGCATGTGACCGTCCTGGTGCGTACCACCGCCTTCGGCATGTATGAACAAAACCTGGTGCAGGCCGTGGAACTGGTGCAGGACCATCTCCCGCCGGAGCAGCGCCAGGCCCACCTGCCGCGCCACCGCATGCACAAGATCCGCGCCCGCCAGGTCGTATTGGCCACGGGCGCCATCGAGCGCCCGCTGGTGTTCGGCAACAACGACCTGCCCGGCGTGATGACCGTGTCCGCCGGCCAGACCTTTCTGCAGCGCTACGGCGTGCGCGTCGGCCGTCGCGTCGTGATCTGCGGCACCAGCGACCTGATCCACGACTGCGCCGAAAGCCTGGCCAAAGCCGGCGCCCAGGTCACGGTGGCGGATGTGCGCCACAGCGCGGTGGCGCGCAACAGCAGTTACACGGTGATGGCGGGCCACGGCATCGCCGAAGTCACGGGTGGCGGCGAAGTCAAGGGCGTGAAACTTGTGCCCCTGCATCCCACCCGCGATGAAGCCACCGGCGCCGGCACTTTCATTGCCTGCGACGTGGTGCTGAGCTCCGGCGGCCTGTCGCCCACGGTGCACCTGTTTTGCCACGACGGCAGCCGCCCGCAATGGGATGAATCCATCGCGGCCTTTGTGGCGCCGCACACCGGGCGCAAAGGGGTTGCCTGCGCCGGCTCGGTCACCGGCGCTTTCGAGCTGGCCGACGCGCTGGCGCAAACCACGCAAGCGATGCAACAGGTGCTGAGCGCCTGCGGCAAACGAGAATCGTTGCAGGTCCCCTCCTGCGTCCAGCCCCGGCGCCTTGCGGCGCGTCCGATGTTCCGCCTGCCCGACGGCAAGGCCGAAGGCGCGGGCGCCAAGGCTTTTGTCGACTACCAGAACGACGTCAGCGCCGCCGACATCGAACTGGCGGTGCGTGAGAACTACCACTCGATCGAGCACGTCAAACGCTACACCGCTTTGGGCTTCGGCACCGACCAGGGCAAGCTGTCCAATGTGAACGGCTTTGTCATCACCGCCCGCGCATTGAAGCGCCCGGTGAACGAGGTCGGCACCACCACCTACCGTCCGGCCTACACGCCGGTGAGCCTGGGCGCGCTGGCCGGCACCATGCGCGAAGAGCTGTTCGACCCGAACCGCTACAGCGCCATCCATGCTTCCCACGTGGGGCGCGGCGCGGCGCTGGAACCGGTCGGCCAATGGCAGCGGCCCTGGTACTTCGCAAAGCCCGGCGAAGACCTGCACGCCGCCGTGAACCGCGAATGCCTGGCGGCGCGCAAGGGCGTGGCGGTGATGGACGCCTCCACGCTGGGCAAGATCCAGATCGACGGCCCGGACGCGCGCGAATTCCTGAACCGCATCTACGCCAATGCCTGGACCCAGCTGGCCGTCGGCAAATGCCGGTACGGCCTGATGCTGGACGAAAACGGCATGGTGATGGACGACGGCGTCACCGCCTGCATCCAGCAAAACCAGTTCTACATGACCACCACCACCGGCGGCGCGGCCCGCGTGCTGAACTGGCTGGAGCGCTGGCACCAGACCGAATGGCCCGAACTCAAGGTGTGGATGACCTCGGTGACCGACCACTGGTCCACCATCGCCCTGGTGGGGCCCAAATCACGCGCGGTGCTGGCGAAGCTGTGTTCCGACATCGATCTTTCCCCGGACAACTTCAAGTTTATGGACTGGCGTTCGGGCACGGTGTGCGGCTTGCCCGTACGCGTGTTCCGGATCAGCTTCTCGGGCGAGCTGTCGTATGAGCTGAACGTCGAATCCGGCTACGGCCGCGCGCTGTGGGAGGCCGTGATGGCCGCCGGCGCCGAGTTCGACATCACGCCTTACGGCACCGAAACCATGCATGTGCTGCGCGCCGAAAAGGGCTTCATCATCGTCGGCCAGGATACCGATGGTTCGATGAGCCCGCTGGACCTGGACATGGCCTGGGCCGTCGGCATGAAGAAACCGTTCAGCTTCCTGGGCAAGCGCTCGCTGGCCCGCAGCGACACGGCCCGCGAAGGCCGCAAACAGCTGGTGGGGCTGTTGCCCGAAGACCCGTCCAGCGTGTTGGTCGAAGGTGCGCAGATCATGGAAAGCGCCACCACGGGCGCGGCCAACCAGATGCTGGGCCATGTGACGTCCAGCTACCACAGCGCCTTCCTGGGCCGCTCCATCGCCATGGCCGTGGTTGCCGGCGGCCTGCAGCGCAAGGAGCAGACCCTGTATGTGCATGCCCACGGCAAGGTCACTCCCGTCAAAGTCGGCGGCAGCGTGTTCGTGGACGTGAAAGGCGACCGTCAAAATGTTTAATCCACCCAATGTGATGCTGGAATCCGCCCTGCACGCCTTTGGCCTGCCCAGCCGCGTGGCAACGCCCGCCAATGCGAACCGCGTGATCATGAGTGAGCTGCCCCACCTGGGCTATATCGTGCTGCGAGGCCAAGCCGGCGACACGGCATTCATGCAGGGCGTGGCCGGCGTGCTGGGCCAGGCGCTGCCGACCCAGCCGATGACGGTTTTGTCCACCAGCGCCGGTGCGGTGTTGTGGGTCTCGCCCGACGAATGGCTGCTGGTCTGCAAGCGTTCGGACCGCAATGCGCTGCTGGCTGCATTGACCAGTGCGTTGCAGGAGGTGTTCGCCCAGGTGGTGGACAACAGCGGCGGCTTGACGGCGCTGCGCATCACCGGGCCCGACCACATGCTGCTGATGCGCCAGCTCGGCCCTTACGACTACGAGAGCCTGGCCGTGGGCCGCTGCGCCGCCACCGTGGCGTCCAAGACCGACTTCACCGTGGCGCGCACCGACGAAGCCGGTGTGGTGCTGGTGTTCCGCCGGAGCTTTGCGGACTACACCTGGCGCCTGCTGGAGCGCACCGCCAGGCCTTACCAGCTGTGCATTACCAGCCCGGCGCAATGCGCCGACCCGATTTTCACCCCCTTGTTCGAAATCGTTTGAAAGAGCGTTCCCATGCAAACTGAAGATTTCTTCTCCACAGGCGTGGCCCAGGCCGACCCGGCCGTCAGCATCGCCATGGACCACGAATTACAGCGCCAGCGCGAACAGATCGAGTTGATCGCCTCCGAAAACATCGTCTCCCAGGCCGTTCTGGATGCGCAGGGATCGGTGCTGACCAACAAATACGCCGAAGGCTACCCCGGCAAGCGCTACTACGGCGGCTGTGAGCACGTGGACGTGGTCGAAACCCTGGCCATCGAGCGCCTGTGCAAGCTGTTTGGCTGCGAATTCGCCAATGTGCAGCCCCACTCCGGCGCCCAAGCCAACACCGCGGTCATGCTGGCGCTGGTGCAGCCCGGCGACACGGTGCTGGGCATGGCGCTGTCGGCCGGCGGCCACCTGACGCACGGCGCCAAACCGGCGCTCTCCGGCAAATGGTTCAAGGCCGTGCAATACGGCGTGCGCCGCGCCGATTCGCTGATCGACTATGACGAGGTCGAGGCCCTGGCCATCGAACACAAGCCCAAACTCATCATCGCGGGTTTTTCCGCCTACCCGCGCACCATCGACTGGGCGCGCTTCCGCGCAATTGCCGACAAGGTCGGCGCATTCCTGATGGTCGACATGGCCCACGTGGCCGGCCTGGTGGCCACCGGCGTCTCTCCCAGCCCGGTTCCGCACGCCCATGTGACGACCTCCACCACCCACAAGACCCTGCGCGGCCCGCGCGGCGGCGTGGTGCTGACCAACGACGCGGAGATCGCCAAAAAGATCAACTCCGCCGTGTTCCCCGGTTCGCAGGGCGGCCCGCTGATGCACGTGATTGCCGCGAAGGCCGTGGCCTTCGGCGAGGCGCTGCAGCCCGGCTTCAAGGCCTATACCCAGCAGGTGGTGGCCAACGCCAAGGCCCTGGGCGCGGTGCTCAAGGCCGGCGGCCTGGACCTGGTGACCGGCGGCACGGATAACCATCTGCTGCTGGTCGACCTGCGTCCCCTGGGCCTGAAGGGCAATACGACCGAAGTGGCGCTCGAGCGCGCCGGCATCACCTGCAACAAGAACGGCATTCCGTTCGACGACGAGAAGCCGACCATCACCTCCGGCATCCGTGTCGGCACGGCCGCCGGCACCACACGGGGCTTCGGCACGGCCGAGTTTGAAGAGGTCGGCCGCCTGATGCTGGAAGTTTTCAACAGCCTGAAAACCAATCCCGCCGGCGACGCGGCGACGGAAAGCGCCGTCTACGCCCGCGTCAAGGCGCTGACCGCCCGCTTCCCTCTCTACGCCTGAAGTTCAACCCGACATCGCGCCTGTAAGGAATTCACCATGAGCACCCTGCACCAAGACTCCATCATCATCGACGGCCTGATCATCTCCAAGTGGAACCGCTCGGTTTTCGAGGACATGAAAAAGGGCGGGCTGAGCGCCGCCAATTGCACCGTATCGGTGTGGGATGACTTCAAAAGCACGGTCCACAACATCGCCGAGATGAAGGCGCTGATCCGCGCCAACAGCGACCTGTTGTCCCTGGTGCGCACCACGGCGGATATCGAGCGGGCCAAGAAGGACGGCAAGACCGGCATCATCCTGGGCTTCCAGAACGCGCACGCCTTTGAAGACCACCTGGGCTACATCGAAACCTTCGCCGACATGGGGGTGCGGGTGGTCCAGCTCTGCTACAACACGCAGAACCTGATCGGCACCGGCTGCTACGAACGCGACGGAGGACTCTCGGGCTACGGACGCGAGGTGATCGGCGAGATGAACCGCGTCGGCATCATGGTGGATCTCTCGCACGTGGGCGCCAAGACCTCCGAAGAAGCCATCCTCGAATCGAAGAAGCCGGTCACCTACAGCCACTGCCTGCCCGCGGGCCTCAAGGAACACCCGCGCAACAAGAGCGACGAGCAGCTCCGGTTCATCGCCGACCATGGCGGCTTCATCGGGGTCACCATGTTCCCGCCGTTCCTGAAGCGGGGAACGGACGCCACCGTGGAAGACTATGTCGAGGCGCTGGACTATGTGATCAAGCTGGTGGGCGAGGACTGCGTGGGCGTGGGGACCGACCACACGCAAGGCTACGGACAGGAATTTTTCGACCACATCACCCACGACAAAGGCCGTGGCCGCCGCCTCACCAATTTCGGCACCGTGCAAAACCCGCTGGGCATACGCACTATCGGCGAGATGCCCAACCTGACGGCCGCCATGGAGCGCGCGGGCTGGCCGGCGGCAAAGATCACAAAGGTCATGGGGCGCAACTGGCTCCGTGTTTTTGGTGAGGTGTGGGGCGTGTAGTTCACACTGCCCGATTGAGCTTGTTCCGCTTTCTTCTTCTAATCAGGAGTGTTCGTACCATGATGAAAACGCAAAATTCTTCCCCCCGTCCTCGCCGCAAGTTTCTGGCGCAAACGCTGGGCCTGTCCGCACTGGCCGCTTCGGGCATGGGTGCTTTCGCCCAGGCCAAACCCACGATCAAAATCGGCTTTGTCGATGGCTGGTCCGACAGTGTGGCCACCACCAACCTGGCTGCGGCCATCATCCGCAGCAAGCTGGGGAACCCGGTTGAACTGGTGCCGCTGGCAGCGGGCATCATGTGGCAAGGCGTGGCGCGCGGCGACCTGGATATGACGCTGTCGGCCTGGCTCCCGGTGACGCACGAAGCCTACCTGACCAGCTTCAAGGACAAGGTCCAGATCCTGGGCGCCAACTACCCCGGCGCCAAGATCGGCCTGATCGTGCCCGACTACGTCAAGGCCACCAGCCTGACGGACCTCAACAACTTCCGCGCCGATTTCGACAACCGTATTGTGGGCATCGACGCCGGCGCGGGCGTCATGCGCAAAACCGAGGAAGCCATCAAAGCCTACGGCCTGGAAATGCGCCTGCTGCCCAGTTCCGGCCCCGCCATGGCCGCCGAACTCGACCGCTCCTATCGCGCCAACAAATCCATTGCCGTCACGGGCTGGATTCCCCACTGGATGTTCGCCAAGTACAAGCTTCGCTTCCTGGCCGACCCCAAAAACATCTACGGCGCGGAAGAGCATGTGGACAGCGTCATCAACCCGGCGCTGAACACCAAGGCTCCCGCCGTCGTCGCCTTCCTGAAGAAGTTGGTCCCAGGCCGGCCTGGGACCTCCGGCCGCGGCTGGATTGTGGTGAAGTCCGCGTTCCGCCGCCGGCAATGCGGCAGCAAAGCAAGGCGGAGACCTTCATTGCAGATTGAGATCCGAAATTGGCCTGCGTTTTGCCATTCATAACGAGACCCAAGATGAACCCGCAACTCCCCATTGAAGTTGACGCCCGAAGCGGCGTCTGGACCACAGACGGTCTGCCGATGATTTATGTGCCGCGGCACTTCTTCGTCAATAACCACGTCGAGACCGAAGCCATGGTGGGCCGGGAGGTCTATGCCCCCGCGCTCTACAAGGCCGGACATCGCTCGGCCTATTTCTGGTGCCAGCAGGAAGCGGCCACCCATGGACTGGCCGGCATGGCCGTCTATGAGCACTACCTCAAGCGCTTGTCGCAGCGCGGCTGGGGCCTTTTTTCGTTCATCGAATCAAACGCCGCGACCGGCCATGCCCTGGTCAAGCTGGAAAATTCGGTGTTCGTGCTCGCGCAAGGCATTGCCGGTGTGCCGGTGAACGATGCCAAGGTTTGCTACCTGTTCGCGGGCTGGTTCTCGGGTGCGATGGACTGGGTGCTGGAAACCAGCGGCTCGGCCGTGCGCACCACAAGCGCCGAAACCCAGTGCGCCGCGGAAGGCCACAGCCACTGCGTCTTCACCGTCAGTCCTCTCTAAAGATCCGTCATGCGCTACCCGCACTTGTTTGAGCCCATTCGCCTGAACCAGGTTCTGTTGCGCAACCGCATCGTCAGCACCGCGCATGCCGAGGTGTACGCGGAAGGCGGCAACCCGACCGAGCGCTACATCCGGTATTACGAGGAAAAAGCCAAAGGTGGCGTGGGCCTGGCGATTTGCGGCGGCTCCAGCCCGGTGTCGCGCGACAGTCCCTGGTCGTGGTGGAGTTCCGTCAATCTGGCGAAGAACTCGGTGATCGAGCCTTTGGCCAAGCTGGCCGACACCATGCACAAGCATGGCGCCAAACTGATGATCCAGGCCACCCACATGGGCCGGCGCAATGCCTGGCACGGTTTTGACTGGCCGCATCTGGTCAGTCCCTCGGGCATCCGCGAACCGGTGCACCGCGGCAACGCCAAGACGATAGAGATCGAAGAGATTCGCCGCATCGTGGCCGACTACGGCCGGGCCGCCAGGCGCGTGAAGGACGCGGGACTCGACGGTATCGAAATCTCCGCAGCGCACCAGCAGCTTGTCGACCAGTTCTGGAGTCCACGGGTGAACCACCGCACCGACGAGTACGGCGGCAGCCTGGAAAACCGCCTGCGCTTCGGCATGGAAGTGCTGCAAGCCGTGCGCGAACAGGTCGGCGCCGATTTCTGCGTCGGCATGCGCATGTGCGGCGATGAATTCCATGAAGACGGCATCAGCCACGAGATGGCCAAGGAGATTGCCCAGGCCATGTCGGAAAGCGGCTTGATCGATTTCCTGAGCGTGGTCGGCTCCGGTGCGGATACGCACAACACCCTCGTCAATTGCATGCCGCCGATGGCGCTGCCGCCCGAGCCCTTTGTACACCTGGCCGCCGGCATCAAATCGGTGTCCAGGGTACCGGTCATGCACGCGCAAAGCATTCGCGACGCCTCGCAGGCTGAACGCATCCTGGCCGCCGGCATGGTCGACATGGTCGGCATGACGCGCGCGCAGATCGCCGACCCGCACATGGTCATCAAGATCCGCGACGGCAAGGAAGACCAGATCAAACAATGCGTGGGCGCCAACTACTGCATCGACCGCCAGTACAACGGCCTGGATGTGCTGTGCATCCAGAACGCCGCCACCAGCCGCGAAGAAACCATGCCGCATGTGATCGAGAAAACCACGGGCGTTCGCCGCAAGGTGGTGGTGGTCGGCGCCGGCCCGGCGGGCCTGGAAGCCGCCCGCGTGGCCCGCGAGCGCGGGCACGACGTGGTGTTGTTCGAGAAAAATTCCGTGGTGGGCGGCCAGGTGAACCTGGCCGCCAAGCCGCCCAAGCGCGAACAGATGGCCGGCATCATCCGCTGGTTCGACATGGAGACCCAGCGCCTGGGCGTGCAACGCCGCCTGGGCGTGGCGGCCACGCAGGAAATGATCCTGGCCGAGAAACCCGACATCGTGGTCCTGGCCACCGGCGGCGTACCGCATACCGGGCAGACCCCGGCCTGGGGCGCGGCCGAGGGCTTGTGCGTGAGCAGCTGGGACATCCTGTCGGGCGCGGTTGCGCCGGGTGAAAACGTCCTGGTGTACGACAGCATCAGCACCCACGCGGGCACCGGCGCGGCCGACTTCATCGCGGCGCGCGGCAAGCTGGTGGAAATCGTGACACCCGACGTCAAGGTAGCCGATGACGTAGGCGGCACCACCTTCCCGATCTTCTACCGCCAGCTCTACGCCAACGCCGTGATCCAAACGCCGAACTTCTGGCTGGAAAAGGTCTACCGGGAAGGCGACAAACTGATCGCCGTGTTGAAGAACGAATACACCGAGGCGCTGGAAGAGCGCGCGGTGGACCAGGTTGTCGTCGAAAACGGCATCCTGCCCAATGACGGCTTGTACTGGCAGCTCAAGCCGCTTTCGCTCAACAAGGGCCAGACCGATATCGACGCCCTGTATGACGCGCTGCCGCAACCCGCACTGAGCCAGTCCACCGGCAACGGCGACTTCCTGCTCTACCGCGTGGGTGACTGCGTCTCCATGCACAACATCCACGCCGCGATCTACGACTCGCTGCGCCTGTGCAAGGACTTCTAGCATGCTGCAGCAGCTTGTAAGCTCCGTGTTCTGGCTGGCCGTCCTGGGTCTGGCCTGGGGTATGGCCCGGCGCGCGCTCATATGGAAAACAGGCCGGCCGGCCAGCGTGGATCTGCGTGGGCTGCTGCAAATTCCAAAGCGCTATTTTGTGGACCTGCATGACGTGGTGGCGCGAGAGCCTTTTGTGGCCCGGGCCCATGTCGGTGTGGCCGGCGGCGCGATCCTGGCCCTGGTGCTGGTCGCGCTGAACTACGGCCTCGGCCTGTACTGGCCCAGCCTTGACGCGGTGCTGCTGCTGGCCGGCCTGATGATGCTGGCCGGTGCGGCCGCCATGGCATCGCGCCGCCGCAACGCACCGGCGCGCCTGTCCCAAGGCCCGTGGAGCCGGCTGCCTTATTCACTGATGCTGTTCGCGCTGGCCGCGGCCTCGGTCGGCGCGGTGGCGCTGACCGGCACCGCTCTGGCGCCCTGGCTGGCCGGCTTGATCAGCCTGGCGTTCGCCGCCGGCGCGGCTGAACTGGCATTGGGCATAGGCCTCGGTGGCCCCATGAAGCACGCCGTGGCGGGCCTGCTGCACCTGGGCCTGCACCCCCGGCCCGAACGCTTTGGCAGTCCTGCAGACCGGCGCTTCGCCACGGCGCTGCGACCTTTGAAGCTCACCGCCGACGACATGGGCGTGGGCAAGCCGGCCAACTTCGCCTGGAACAAACTGCTGTCCTTCGACGCCTGCGTGCAGTGCGGGAAGTGCGAAGCCGCCTGCCCGGCTTTTGCGGCGGGCCAGCCGCTGAACCCGAAGAAGCTGATCCAGGACCTGGTCGCCGGCATGAGCGCCAAGACCGATGCCGGCTACGCGGGCAGCCCTTATCCAGGCCAGCCAGTCGGCCAGCACAGCGGGGCCCCGGGCCTGCCCATCGTGAATGGCCTGATCAACAGCGACACGCTCTGGTCTTGCACCACCTGCCGCGCCTGTGTGCAGGAATGCCCCATGCTGATCGAACATGTGGATGCGATTGTGGACATGCGCCGCCACATGACCCTGGTGGGCGGCGTGGTGCCGAACAAAGGCATGGAAGCGCTGGAACAGCTGCGCGACACCGACACCGCCGGCGGCTTCCCGCTCACCGCCCGGCACCATTGGGCGGCCGACCTCGACGTGCCGGTACTTGAAGCCGGTGGCCACACCGACTGGCTGGTACTGGTTGGGGAAGGTGGCTTCGACATGCGCTACCAGCGCACCCTGCGCGCCTTTATCAAAACGCTGCAAAAGGCCGGGCTGAAGATCGCCCTGCTGGGCGCGGCGGAAACCGATTGCGGCGACCTGGCGCGCCGCCTGGGCGACGAGCATGGCTTCCAGCGCCTGTCCCTGCAGCTCATCGCCACCCTGAAGGCACGCGGCTTTCTGCACATCGTGACGCCCGATCCCCACATCTTCCATTCGCTGAAGAACGAGTACCCGGCCATGGGCGGCGACTTCGACGTGTGGCACCACACCCAGCTGCTGGCCGACCTGCTGGCCAAGGGCCAGTTGCAACCCACCCGCGCCGGCAGCCTGGAGGCCGTGACTTACCACGATCCCTGCTACCTGGGCCGCTACGGCCGCGAAGTGGAAGCTCCGCGCTCGGTGCTCAAAAGCATAGGCATCAAGGTGGTGGAGATGGAACGCAGCCGCGAGCGGGGCCGTTGCTGCGGCGGCGGCGGCGGCGCGCCGTTTACCGACATTCCCGGTACCACGCGTATTCCCGACATCCGTATTGCCGATGCCAGGCTCACCGGCGCGGGCGTGGTGGCCGTGGCCTGCCCCAACTGCACCGCCATGCTCGAAGGTGTGGTGGGGCCGCGACCCGAAGTGCTCGACGTGGCAGAACTGCTGGCCCATGCATTGGAGGTGGCATGAGCACCCCCTACGCCCCTTCAGGCCAGGTGCGCCGCGTGGACCCGCGACGGCCCGCCATCCTGACGCCCGCGGGCCTGCGGCGCATCGTCCTGGGCAGCAGCGAAGGCGAACGCGGAACCGCAAGCCGCCTGGACGCCCCGATCGCCAAGGCCTCGCGCAGCACCGGCCCCTTTCAACACACCACCATGGTGGTGGCCCACGCGGAGCGCGGCGCGCTGAGCGACATGGCGCGCCAGGCGATTGCGGCGGCCGCGATTCTGGCCCCCGCCAACACCGAAGTGATTTTGGCGGTGCTGGGCGCCTGCCATGACGACGTGGCGGCACTGGGCGTGGATCGTTTGCTGGTGTCGGAGGATTTTGATCCGAACCGCTACCAGCCCAGCGCCTGCGTTCAATGGCTGCAAGGCCTGCAAGCGCTCTGGACGCCTCAACATTGGTTCTTTGCCGATCACGGTTTTGACGGCCAATTGGGCCGCCGCTTTGCCCTCCACGCCGGGCTGGACCTGGCTTGCGGCGTGGCCGAGCTGGGGGCGGACACGCTGCGCGTGCCCGCCAGCGCCAGCCAGGACTGCCTGCGCCCGCACGCCCAGGTCATGCTGCTGGCCAAAAGTGTCGCCGGCACCAAGCTGCCGTTTGTGGGCCTCGGCGTACGCGAACCCGCTCAAGCCTTGCCGGCGGTTTCCGAGAGCGGAATCGAAGACCTGGGCGTACAGGCCGGGGATCCAAAAACGCTGGCACTGGAGGAAGCCGACCTCATCCTGGCCGCGGGCAACGGCGTCACCGACCTGCCCCTGTTCCACTCGCTGGCGCTGGAAGTCGGCGCCGCGGTCGGGGCCTCGCGCGTCGCGGTGGATGACGGCCGCTTTGCCCGCGCCCAGCAAATCGGCGCCACGGGAAAAACCGTGTCCGCTTCGGCTTACCTGGCGCTGGGCATTTCCGGTGCGGTACAGCATCTGCAAGGCATCAAGGATTGCCGCCATGTCATCGCGGTAAACCTGGATGCTTCAGCGCCCATCGCGCGCCGCGCCGACCTGACCGTCGTTGAGGACAGCGCGGCGCTGATGCAGGCCCTGCTCAAATTGGTCCGCGCGCAAAAGGAGGCCGCATGAGCGACATCGTCGTACTCGTGGCGGCCCACACGCATGCGGTCAGCGGTCGCCCCGTCCGCAGCCGTGCCGATGCAAGCGCGGCAGCCCTGGCTTTGGGCCTGTCGGATGGGATCCGGCTGCTGACGGCCGGCCCTTTGCCGGATTCAGTTGCCCGCGACTACCTGGCCCTGGGTGCGCCCCTGCTTGAAGTTCTGGAATGCAAGGAAGAGGCCGATGTGACGGCAAGCTTGCTGGCTGCCTTGCGTGATGTGCCTTGGGTATTGGCCGGAACCCGCCCGGAATCCGAACACGGCACGGGGATGTTGCCTTACGCCCTGGCAGCCGGGCTGGGGCGCCCCGTGGTCGCGGATGTCCTGGCCGTGGAGCCCGAGGGTGCCGCCTGGCTTGTGACGCAGGCACTGCCCAAGGGAGCCCGGCGCCGCCTGCGCGTCCATCCGCCCGCCGTGCTTGTGGTGAGTGCCGCCGCATCCCCATCACCGCGTTATTCACTGGCCGATGCCATGGCGGGCCGGATTGTCCGCAAACCGGCTCAAACACCGGAGGCCGCGCCTGTTCCCGTTTCCGCGGGCCAGCTGGTCCCCAGGAGCAAGCGCCGCAAATTGCTGGAAGCCCGTATCCAGCAAAGCGGCCACGCCCGCATGTTGGGGGCCATCGAGTCACCCTCGACGGGCGGCACCGTGCTGCAAACAGGCGACCCGCACAGCAAGGCGCAGGCGGTATTGGACTACCTGCGCACCCATTCTCTTGTTCATTTTTGACCAACGCCCACTATGACAAAGACCATTTCCGCGCAAACCCTGCTCACCCGCGAGTTGCTGGCCCGCCGCCGCCCCGGCTACAGCCTGGAGGCGCCGTTCTACCTCAGCGACACACTGCTGCAGGCCGACATGGAGCACATCTTCGGCAAGCACTGGATTTTCGTCGCCGTCGAACCTCAAATCGCCGAAGCCGGCGACTACATCACCGTGGACTTCGACAAGAACTCCATCCTGATCGTGCGCGACGACGATATGCGGATACAGGCTTTCCACAATGTCTGCCGCCACCGCGGCTCACGCCTGTGCGCCAGCCGGCAAGGCGTGGTGGGCAATATCGTTTGCCCTTACCACCAATGGACCTACGACCTGACGGGAAAACTGATCCACGCCAAGCACATGGGCGATGATTTTGACGCCACGGGCCTGGGCCTCAAGCCCGTGCACGTGCGCAGCCTGGCCGGTTTGATTTTCATCTGCCTGGCCGAAAACCCACCGGAAGACTTTGAACAGATGGCCGCGGAGATGACGCCTTACCTGGCGCCCCACCAGCTCAGCCAGTGCAAAGTCGCGGCCCAGGTCGACATGGTGGAAGACTGCAACTGGAAACTCACCATGGAAAACAACCGGGAGTGCTACCACTGCATGAGCAACCACCCCGAGCTGACCATTTCCCTGTACGAATACGGCTTCGGCTACAAGCCGGACGAGCACAACGCCGCCGAACAACAGCGCTTCCAGAACATCATGGCCGCCAACCATGAACGCTGGGAAGGCATGGGCCTGCCCTCGGCGGAAATCGACACCCTGGACGACCGGGTGACGGGCTTTCGCACCCAGCGCTTGCCGATAGACCGCTCCGGCCAGTCGCAAACCATGAACGCCGAAGTCGCATCCAAAAAACTGCTGGCCGACTTTGTCGATCCGGCGCTCGGCGGCTTGTCGTTCTGGACGCAGCCGAACTCCTGGCATCACTTCATGAGCGACCACATCGTCAGCTTTTCGGTGCTGCCGATCTCCGCCACCAAAACCCTGGTACGGACCACCTGGTGCGTGCACAAGGATGCGGTGGAGGGCGTGGACTACACCGTGGAGAACCTGACCGCGGTATGGAATGCCACCAATGCGCAAGACCGCCGCCTTGTGGAGGAGTCGCAAATTGGAATCGCCACCGGCGCTTACCAGCCCGGACCGTACTCGCCTTTCACCGAAGGCCTGGTGGAAAAATTCTGCAACTGGTACGTGAACCGTTTGAGCGCCCTGACCCGGTAGATGCCTGCCGATATTCAGCGTTCAACCAATCCCCATGTCCACCTTTCTTCACGCTCCCGACTTCGCGGCCCCCGCGTCCCCGCCCTGGTCCTCCGACCGGGACGAAACCCTGCGCTGTGTCCACGTACGCCAGGAAACACACGACGTCAAAACTTTTGTGCTGGCGGCGGACGGACCGCGCAGCTTCCGCTACCTGCCGGGCCAGTTCATCACGCTTGAGCTGGAAATCGCCGGCAGCAAGATCAACCGCTGCTACACGCTCTCAAGCACGCCTACCCGCCCCGACCTGGTCAGCATCACCGTCAAGCGCGTTCCGGGCGGGACTGTGTCCAACTGGCTGCATGACAACCTGCGTGCCGGCATGGCGCTAAGCGTGATCGGGCCATCGGGGGAGTTCAGCTGCTTCAAGGCGCCGGCGCAACGTTACCTGTTCCTGTCAGGCGGCAGCGGCGTCACGCCCTTGATGTCGATGACCCGGGCACTGCACGACCTGGGCAGCGACGCCGATATCCTGTTTGTGCATTGCGCGCGCACCCCCGCGGACATACTGTTCCCGGAAGAACTGACCTTGATGGCGCGCAACATGGCGCGCTTGCGCCTGGCCACCGTGTGCGAACAGCACACGCCCGGCAGCGCCTACGCCGGACACCTGGGGCGCATGGATGCGGCGCGGCTGGCGCATATCGCACCCGACTTCCTGCAACGCGATGTCTACACCTGCGGCCCCGCGCCTTTCATGGCGGCGGTTCGCCAGCTTCTGGCCGCGGCGGGCCATGACATGCAGCGCTACCGCGAAGAGAGCTTTTCTTTCGCCGAGCAGGCACAGCCCGAATCGCAAGCGCAGGGCGACGGCAGCGCTTCCATACTCAACATCCAGCTGCAAAAAATGGGGCAGACCTTCCCATGCCGGGCCGACCAGACAATTCTGCAAGCCGCCGCCGCGGCGGGCTTGCGCCTGCCTTCTTCCTGCAGCAGCGGCATCTGCGGCACCTGCAAAACCAAAAAAATATCCGGCCAGGTCGAGATGAAACATGCCGGGGGCATTCGCCCGCGCGAAATCGACCAGGGATGGATTCTTCCCTGCTGCAGCAAACCCGTGAGTGATGTTGCACTGGATCGGTGAACAAAAAAATGCGCATGCACCAATTCAAGAGCCGCTTCGCGTTTCTATCAACAAGCACGGGGCTTTTAAGGTGTTTAGGGGCAGAAATAGCACCCCTCATGGACAAACCCTATAGCCCGAAACCTATTCGACCGAGAAAATAGTGGCACGCTGTTTGCTCATAAGAAAAACCGAAGCATGCAGCGAAAAAATTCCCCGGAGACATACGATGACCAAACCCAAAATCAGTGTTCGAAATCTTTACAAGATCTTCGGAAATAATATTTCCGAAGCCGTAAGGTTATTGGGGGAAGGCTTGGGCAAAGACGAGGTATTTGCCAGGACCGGGCATGTCGTCGGCGTCAACAAAGTCAGCTTCGACGTGGTGGCGGGCGAAATCTATGTGCTGATGGGTTTGTCGGGGTCGGGGAAATCCACCTTGATCCGGCTCATCAACCGCCTGGTCGAGCCGTCTTCGGGAACCATCCATATCGACGGCGAAGACATCACCGCCCTGCCGCAATGTGACCTGGTCAAGTGGCGGCGCAAGCGGGTCGCGATGGTGTTCCAGTCTTTCGCGCTCATGCCGCATCGCAATGTGCTCGACAACGCCGCGTTTGGGCTCGAGATGGCGGGCACACCGCGCAAGGCGCGTGAAGACCGGGCCATGGAAGTGCTGAAGCAGGTGGGCTTGCAGACCTACGCGGCAAAATACCCTTCGCAACTGTCGGGTGGCATGCAGCAACGCGTGGGCCTGGCGCGCGCCCTGGCGGTGGACCCCGACATCCTGCTGATGGATGAGGCCTTCTCGGCGCTGGACCCGCTCAAGCGCGTCGAGATGCAAAGCCTGATGCTGGATTTGCAGCGCGACCAGCAGCGCACGGTGCTGTTCGTCTCGCACGACCTTGAAGAAGCACTGCGCATCGGCACCCGTATCGCCATCATGGAAGGCGGCAAGCTGGTGCAAGAGGGAACCCCGCACCAGATCATCACCCAGCCCGCCAACGACTACGTGCGCAGGTTTTTCGAAGGTGTGGACACTTCGCGCTACCTGACCGCGGCGGACTTGCTGGATCCCGGATTGAACGGCCACTCCTACAACGGGGGGCCACGGCTTCCCTCCCACACCACTTTGCCCGAGGCCATGAAAATTGTCCTGGGCATGGACCAGCCCGTGGGCGTGTTCGACGCCACCGATCAATTATTGGGCTGCATTTCCGCCCGCAGCCTGCTTGTCAGAATGGCTCAAGAGGCCCGTCATGTCTAACCTTCTATCTCAAATCACCCAGGCCTCGCACGACGTTCTGCCCCTGGGACGCTGGGTCAACGCCGGCGTCAAACACCTGCTGGACAACGGGGCGGCCGTATTCGATTCGATCGGCGTCGTGGTGGAACAGTTTGCCCAATGGGTCGAGATGGGCATGTTGGCCGCGCCCTTCTGGCTGGTCATCCTGGTGGCCGCGGCCGTGGGTGTTCGCCGCCTGGGCTGGAAGTTCGGGGTGTTCGTGGCGCTCGCCCTGGCCTTGATTGTGGTCACCGGATTCTGGCTGCAAACCATGGTCACGCTGGCCCTGACACTCTCGGCCACCCTCATCAGCCTGTTTTTCGGCATCCCGCTGGGAATATGGTGCGCCCGCGCCCCTCGCGTCAATGCCTCCATACGGCCGATGCTGGACTTCATGCAGACCATGCCCGCCTTTGTGTACCTGATCCCCGCGGCCATGCTGTTCGGCCTGGGCCGGGTGCCCGGCATCATCGCCACCGTGATCTTCGCCATGCCGCCCGTGGTGCGCCTGACCAGCCTGGGCATCCGCCAGGTGAGTTCCGAGCAGGTGGAAGCCGGTAACGCGTTTGGCTGTACCTCCACCCAGCTGCTGTTCAAGGTTCAGCTGCCTATCGCCATGCCAACCATCATGGCGGGCGTCAACCAGACTATCATGATGGCGTTATCGATGGTCATCATCGCCTCGATGGTGGGGGCGGGCGGCCTGGGTAACGACGTACTCGCCAGCATCCAGCGGTTGGACATCGGCCTGGGATTCGAGAGTGGGCTGGCAGTGGTTTTACTGGCCATCATCCTGGACCGCCTCACCGAAAGCTTTGGCGCGGCCCGCGAGAAAAACGAGAGCTAGGTGTCACAAGGAGCACCCCCATGCCACGCATTCCGGTTGAAGCCCCCCCGTCATCCGCGTTGAGCGCCAACGATGGAACGTCCGGAAAGGACGGCACCCGTGTCGGCTTCATCCTGCTGCACGACTACTCGATGATCGCCTTTGCCAATGCCGTGGAAACGCTGCGCATGGCCAACTACATCAGCCGCCGCCCGCTGTACCAATGGACCGTGGTGAGCCCCGAACAGACAAGCACCGTGGCCAGTAACGGATTGGCCATGGCGACCAATGGGAGCCTTGCCGACCTGGCCGGCTGCGACATGGTATTTGTCTGCGGCGGCATCAACGTTCGCGGCGTGACCAATGACGCCGTGCGCCAGCTTCTGCGCCAATGCGCCGCCGGCGGCGCGGTCATGGGCGCACTGTGCACCGGCTCCTTCGCACTGGCCAGCGCCGGGCTGCTGGACGGCTACAGGTGCGCCATCCATTGGGAGAACCTGGCGGCGATCAGCGAGGAGTTTCCCAAGGTGCGATTTGCGCCGGAGGTCTTCATCCTCGACCGCGACCGCATGACCTGTTCCGGCGGCACGGCACCCCTGCACCTGATGCTGCATCTCATCCGCGGCAGCCACGGCGCGAAGCTGGTGATGGATATTTCCGAACAATTCATCGTGGAGCGGCTGCGTGCCAGCAACGACCGCCAGCGCATCCCGCAGCCCGAGTGCATCGGCCCGGGTTATCAACATCTGACCGAGGCCGCAGAAATCATGGCGGCCAACATTGAAGACCCCTTGCCCCTGGCCGAACTGGCCGGCGCCGTCGGGCTTTCGCTGCGCCAGCTGGAGCGCCTGTTCCACCGCTACTTCAGCATCAATCCGGCGCAGTACTACATGAACCTGCGGCTGCGCCGGGCCCAGGAGCTGCTGACACACAGCAGCCACCCCATCATGCAGGTCACCGTGGCGTGCGGTTTCCAGTCTTCCTCGCATTTCTGCAAGGCTTACCGCAGCTTGTTCGGGCATGCGCCCAGCGAGGAGCGCCGCCGCAAGGTGGGTGACGGCGAACCCCGCGCAAAGGTCCCGCGCAAACGCCTGGCAGCTGTCGCGCGAGCCGCCTGAAACCACTGACCGCGGCTATGCGTCCGCCGCTGCGGTACAACTCCGCGTCGTTCCCAGCAAAGTTCCGCCGCACCAACCTGTGAAAGTGCAGTGGTGCGTTGCGCCGCGCAATTTCACATCTGCAAGGACCGGGACATGAACCTGACATCGGCCATTCCGCCGGGGTTTCACCATCGTGCCACCGGCCCGTGAAGCGCGACGCCCCGGACATGACAGCCATGCAAGTCATTTCATGCCAACCCAAGGAGACAAAAAATGTCAGCGAATCGCGGTGTCGTCTATTTGCGCCAGGGCCATGTTGAAGTCCAGTCCATTCCGTTTCCCAAGCTGGTCAATCCAGCGGGTGGTACCGCCGAACACGGTGTCATCCTGAAGGTGCTCACCACCAACATCTGCGGCTCCGACCAGCACATGGTGCGCGGCCGCACCACCGCGCCGGCCGGCTTGGTGCTGGGCCATGAAATCACGGGCGAGGTGCTCGAAGTCGGCCGCGACGTCGAAACGCTGAAGCCGGGTGATGTCGTTTCGGTTCCGTTCAATGTGGCATGCGGGCGCTGCCGCACCTGCAAAGAGCAGCACACCGGCGTCTGCCTGAGCGTCAATCCGTCGCGCGCGGGCGGGGCCTACGGATACGTCGATATGGGTGGCTGGATCGGCGGGCAAGCCGAGTACGTCATGGTGCCCTACGCTGACTTCAACCTGCTGAAATTTCCCGATCGCGCACAGGCGATTGAAAAGATCCGTGACCTGACTTGCCTGTCCGATATCCTGCCCACCGGCTACCACGGCGCGGTGACGGCCGGGGTCGGCCCAGGCAGCACGGTGTATGTGGCGGGCGCCGGCCCGGTGGGCCTGGCCGCTGCCGCATCGGCACGCTTGCTGGGGGCCGCCGTGGTCATTGTCGGAGACATCAACCCGTCTCGCCTCGAACATGCACGCAAGGTTGGTTTTGAGACCGTCGATCTGTCGAAGGATGTAACACTGGGCGAGCAGATCGCGCACATTCTGGGCACGCCCGAAGTCGACTGCGCCGTTGACGCGGTGGGCTTCGAGGCGCGCGGCCATGGCCATGCGGGGTCGCAGACGGAGGCCCCGGCCACGGTGCTCAATTCACTGATGGAAGTCACACGCGCGGCGGGCAAGATAGGTATTCCGGGCCTGTATGTGACGGAAGACCCCGGTGGCGTGGACAAGGCGGCAAAACTCGGCTCACTCAGCATCCGCCTCGGCCTGGGCTGGGCCAAGTCGCACAGTTTCTTCACCGGCCAGACACCCGTCATGAAATACAACCGCGCGCTGATGCAGGCCATTCTGTGGGACCGTATCAATATCGCCGATGTGGTGGGCGTCCAGGTGATATCGCTCGACGACGCACCCTCGGGCTATGCCGAGTTTGATGCCGGTGCGCCGAAGAAATTTGTCATCGACCCGCGCAGGCAACTGAAGAAGGCCGCCTGACGTTCATGGTCCGGGGCGATGCCTCGGACCGCGAAAGCAGTCTCCAGATTCCGCAAAAAAAAACACTCCACTCAAAATCTCTCGTGCCAATGACGCCGGACCAAGACAACCATTACTGCCTGAACCTGGCCTGCGGAAGCGCCCAGGGGCAGGTCGCCGCCATATCCGCGCTGTTAAACCAGCATGGGGCCTACATCGAACAGTTTTCGGTGTTTGACGACCATACGACGGAACGCTTTTTTGTACGCGGTGTTTTCAGCCTGCGCAGTCCGGTGGAGGTCTTGCGCGGCGCCTTCGCCGAACTGGCCGAAACATTCCCGCAGGCGCAATGGCGGGTGCATGACCTGGCGGAGCCCACCCGCGTGCTGATCATGGTGTCCAGGTTTGACCACTGCCTGCGCGAGCTGATCGCCCAATGGCGGCGCGGCGAACTGAAGATGGACATCGTGGCCATCGCGTCCAACCATGCCGATCTGGCGCCCTTGGCCGAAGCCGAGGGCATTCCCTTTCATCACCTTCCGATCAGTGCTGAAACCAAGCCCGCGCAAGAGGAAAAACTGAAACAGCTGATCGCGGAGACCGGAGCCGAGTTCGTGATACTGGCCCGCTATATGCAGGTTTTGTCGGAAGCCTTGTGCCGGCAACTGCATGGCCGGGTCATCAACATCCACCACTCCTTCCTGCCCGGCTTCAAAGGCGGAAAACCCCACCAGCAGGCCCACGACCGCGGCGTCAAGCTGATTGGCGCCACCGCTCACTTTGCCACCACCGACCTTGACGAGGGCCCGATCATCGAGCAGTCCGTCGAACGTGTGGACCACGCCGACACACCGCAAAACCTGTCACAGGCGGGCCGCCTGGTGGAAAGCCTGGTGTTGTCACGGGCCCTGCGTTTCGTGCTGGAGCGGCGGGTGTTCATCAACGGCATGAAAACCGTGGTGCTGCGTTGACCACAATGCATTTCGCCACGGCCGGCGCAATGGCGCCTTTGCCCGGCCTGGCTACCCTCTTTTTCATCCATCCTCCATACCAGAGCGCACAGCGCTAAACGAGACCCTCCACTATGGCTGTCAGTGTTTTTGACATATTCAAGATCGGTATCGGACCGAGCAGCTCGCACACCGTGGGGCCGATGCGGGCGGCCCATCTGTTCACCGAGCGCCTGGCGCACCAGGGCCTGCTGGCGTCTTGCGCACGTGTCGAGGTCAAGCTCTACGGTTCCCTGGGTTCGACCGGCAAAGGCCACGGCACCGACAAGGCCGTGCTGCTGGGCCTGGAAGGGCATGACCCTGAAAACGTCGACGTGGAAGCCATTCCGGCGCTGCTGGAGGCGATCCGCGCCACCGGCCAACTACGTCTGGCTGGCCGGCATGTGGTCTCCTTCAGGGAAAAAGACCATCTGGCGTTTTACCGCCGCGAAACCCTGCCCTTTCACCCCAACGGCATGCGCTGCATCGCATATGACGCCATGGGGGCGGAACTGCTGAATCGCTGTTACTACTCGGTTGGGGGCGGCTTTGTGGTCAGCGACGAAGTAGCGGCCGATGGAAGCAAGCAGAAAGTGCTGGCACCGGATGTCACCGTGTTGCCTTACCCTTTCCACAGCGGCGACGAGCTGATGCGCCAATGCAAAACCGCGGGCATCTCGATCGCCGAACTCATGCGCCGCAACGAACGGCATTGGCGCAGCGATGCCGACATCGACGCAGGCCTGCACAGGATCTGGACAGTAATGCAAGCCTGCGTGGAGCGCGGCTGCCGGACCCAGGGCGTGCTGCCGGGCGGCTTCAAGATCAAGCGCCGCGCGGCCGACCTGCACCACAGGCTCCGCGCCAATCCCGAGGCCGCCCTGCGCGACCCGCTGCAGGTGCTGGACTGGGTCAACCTATACGCCTTGGCGGTGAACGAAGAAAACGCCGCGGGAGGCCGCGTCGTCACGGCGCCCACCAATGGCGCGGCGGGTATCGTACCGGCCGTTCTTCACTACTACACCCGCTTTGTGGCTACTTCCACCCCCAGCGGCGTGATCGACTTCCTGTTGACCGCCGCCGCCATCGGCATGCTGTACAAAGAGAATGCCTCGATCTCGGGGGCCGAAGTGGGTTGCCAGGGGGAGGTCGGCGTGGCCTGCTCCATGGCGGCGGCGGCATTGTGTGCCGTCATGGGCGGCACACCGGAGCAGGTGGAAAACGCGGCCGAGATCGGCATGGAGCACCACCTCGGGCTGACCTGCGACCCGGTCGGCGGGCTGGTCCAGATACCGTGCATCGAGCGCAACGCCATTGCCTCGGTCAAAGCCATCAATGCCGCCCGCATGGCCCTGCATGGCGACGGAACGCACCATGTGAGCCTGGACAAAGTCATCAAGACCATGCGCGAAACCGGCGCCGACATGATGACCAAGTACAAGGAGACCGCGCGCGGAGGCCTGGCGGTCAACATCGTTGAATGTTAGTGTTTGAAAAAGGCAGGGGTGAACGGTTGACGACGCTTCGCTCCCAATGGACGGTCCGTATCGAGTCGCTCCAGACGCGATTGCGCGTCGGTGTTTACGGCCATGAACACGAACCGCAGCCCGTCCTGGTGAGCTTGCGCATCAGCGGGCTGGCCGAGACAATCCCCTCGACCCTGGCTCAATGCTTCGACTATGAGCCTATCTGCCGATGGGTACTCGACGAGTGGCCGCTCAGCGCGCATACGCCCTTGCTGGAAACACGCCTGAACGAATTGGTGAGCCACGTGTTTTCCGACAGCCGGATCACGGATATCTGGATCGGCCTGTACAAAACGCAACCCATTCCCCAGGCGCGGTTTGTGGGACTTGAGCGCGATGTCACGCGGCTTCAGTTCGAGGAACAGCAGCGCCTGGCGGCCCTTTCGACCTCGGCGTAACTTTCGCTACGGCCAGGCGACAAAATGCCCCTGTTGATGCGCTTACGCCAATGACACCGTTGTAGGCTGCTAGGCGGGTGCCTTGATCGAAGCCAGCACCCTGTCGACCATCACGCCCGCCTGGCCCAGGTTGTTCATCGGGTCGCAGAACGAGGCCAGCTGTTCGCGCGTCACGTGCTTCTTGATCTGAGGGTGCTCCGCCAGCAGGTCGATCAGTGGGCGCTTTTGCTGGAGCGCCTCGCGGCAGATGTCATAGACCAGGTCGTGCGCGTATTCGCGTCCGATGTAGGGGCCCAGGCCCATCATCACCGCCTCCGACATCACGAGGCCGTGGGTCATGTCGATGTTGCGGCGCATCTGCGCGGCATCGACTTCGAGGCCCGCGAGGATGAACTTCGTCTGCTTGAGCGCGCCCGAGATCAGGCAGAAAATCTCGGGCATCGCCACCCATTCGATTTCCCACGGGCCGGTGGAGCGCTCATGGTCGGCGACCATCGCATCCATCAGCGATGCGGCCAGCTGGCGCACCACGGAGATATTGGCGTGGATGTAGAGGCAGGAGATCGGGTTGCGCTTTTGCGGCATGGTCGACGAGGAACCGCGGCCTGGCGCGAAAGGCTCGAACACTTCCGCGACCTCGGTCTGCATCAGCAGCTTGACGTCCATGGCAATCTTGCCGAGCGAACCCCCGACGATGCCGAGGAAGGCGCCGACTTCGGCGAAGTTGTCGCGCACGGTGTGCCACGAAATCAGCGGCTGCCCGAGCCCGAGTTCCTTCATGAGGCCGGCCTGGGTTTCCATCGCGCCTTTCTCGAGCGAGGACAGCGTGCCCGACGCGCCACCGAACTCACCGACCAGCACCCGCGGCTTGAGCTGCGTGAGGCGTTCACGGTGGCGCTCGATGCCCGCGAGGATGCTGGCCATCTTGTAGCCGAAGGTGATGGGTGTCGCCTGCTGCAGGTTGCTGCGGCCGATGATCGGCGTGTCGCGGTGGTCGCGCGCCAGTTTGGCGAGCGAGGCCGAGATGTCCGCGAGGTCGGCCTCGACCAGCGCGAGGCCCTCGCGTATCTGCAGCACGGCGGCCGTGTCGGTGATGTCCTGCGTGGTGGCGCCCCAATGGCAGTATTCGCCCAGGCCATCCTTGCAATGCGCGTTGATCTGGTTGACCACGGCGATGATCGGGTAGCCGATCTGCTCGGTCTTGGCCTTGAGCTTGGCCCAGTCGATCTGGCTGGGCTCGCAGTTCCTCACGATCTCTTCGGCCGCCTCTTTGGGAATGATGCCGAGGGCGCCCTGGACCTTGGCGAGCGCGCGCTCGATGTCCAGGTATTTGGCGGTGCGGTTTTCGTCCGACCAGACATGCCGCATGGCGGCATCGCTGAACATGTCGCCGAAAATTTTTGAGTCGATGATGGTTGCGGACATAGTTTCTCCGTTGGGTTATGTTGGGTTACGTTGGGTTATGTATCTTGTGAAAAATCAGGGGATGCGTGCGGCCAGGGCCAGGATGCGCTCGGCTTTGAGGATCACCGGGCGATCGACCATCTTCCCGTCGAGCTGGATGGCGCCACCGCCGGCCGCGCGCGAGGCGATCAGGACGCGTTGTGCCCAGGCCTGCTCTTCGGCGCCGGGCCGCAACGCGCGATGCACCGCGGCAACCTGCGCGGGGTGTATGCACATCTTGGCGCCGAAGCCGAGGCGGCGTGCCTGCGCCATGTCGGCTGCAACGCGGTCCGCGTCGATGTCGGGCGTGACGCCGGCCACGGGCGGGGGCAAACCCGCGGCGCGTGACGCAACGGCAAGCTGGATCGCGGCGTGCTGCAGCGCCGGGCTGTCGGTGGGAATGTCGAGGTCGGCCATGTAGTCGAGCGAGCCAAAGGCCAGGCGCGCGATGCCTGGTGCGGTGGCAAGGTCGAGGGCGGCCAGCAGGCCACGCGCTGTTTCGACCAGCGGCAAGGCGGTGGCGCCCACACCGAGCGGACCCAGAACGTCGGCAAGCTGCCGCCTGCTTTCGCATTTCGGAATCATGACGCAGGCGGCCCGCACCTGCCGCAGGAGCTGCAGGTCGTCCTTGTACCAGCCCGTGCTCGCGTCGTTGATGCGGATCAGCAGTTTTCCACGAATCTCTTCGTTGGCGGAGGACATCCACGCCGCGATGGCTTCGCGCGCGGCAGCCTTTCCGGAGGGCGAGACCGCGTCTTCCAGGTCGATGATGACGCGGTCCGCACCCGAGGCCAAGGCCTTCGCGAATCGCTCGGGCACGTTGCCCGGCACGAACAGGTAGCTCAGCGGCGCGGCGGGCGGCATGCTCATACGGCGCCTTCCGCGCGCAACTGGGCGATCTGTTCGGTGCCGTAGCCGAAGTGGTTCAGGATCGCGTCGGTGTGTTGGCCCAGCGCAGGCACAGCGTCCATGCGCGGGGCGCCGTGTTGCCAGGAACCGGGCGGCAGCATGGCGGGCACGGCGCCCGCCGGTGTATCGATTTCACGCCAGCGCGCGCGGGCTTCGAGTTGCGGATGTTTCCACAGCTCGCCCATGGTGTTGACCTGCGCGTTGGCGATGCCGGCGCTTTCCAGCCGCTCGACGACCTGCGCGGCGCTCAGGGCGCTGAAGGCTTCGACGATGAGCGAGGAGAGCTCGCCCCGGGCGGCGCTGCGCTGGGCATTGCCGGCAAAACGCGGGTCGCTGGCGAGCGCTGACTGCAGCAGCACCTTTTCGCAGAACACCTTCCACTCGCGTTCGTTCTGCAGGCCCATCATCACGGTCTTGCCGTCACCGGCCAGGAACGGGCCGTAGGGGTAAATCGTCGCGTGGCTGGCGCCCGTGCGCTGGGGCGGCGCCGCGCCTTCGAAGGCGTAGTAGAGCGGGTAGCTCATCCACTCCGACAGCGACTCGAGCATCGAGATGTCGATGCGCTGGCCTTCGCCGGTCTGCTGACGGTGCATGAGCGCGCCCAGGATGTTGGTGTACGCATACATGCCGGCGGCGATGTCGGCGATGGACGGGCCGGCCTTGGACGGCGTGTCGGGCGTGCCGGTCACCGAGACGAAACCGGCCTCGCTCTGGATCAGCAGGTCATAGGCCTTTTTGTCGCGGTAGGGGCCGTCGTCGCCATAGCCCGAGATATCGCAGACGATGATGCCGGGCTTGCGCCTGGCCAAGGCTTCGTACGACAGGCCGAGCCGCGCGGCGGCGCCTGGCGCGAGGTTCTGCACCACGACGTCGGCCTCCTCGAGGATCAGGCGCATGAGGATCTTCCGCGCCTCCTCATGCTTGACGTCCAGCGTCAGGCTTTCCTTGGAGCGGTTGGTCCAGACGAAGTGTGACGCCAAGCCCCGCACGCGGCTGTCGTAGGCCCGCGCGAAATCACCCACGCCGGGGCGCTCGACCTTGATGACACGCGCGCCCATGTCGGCCAGTTGCCGTGTGGCGAAGGGCGCCGCGATGGCGTGTTCGAGCGTGACGACGGTGATTCCCTTGAGTGGTTGCATGGCGTTTCCTCAGCCCAGCGTGGCGGTGGCATCCATCGTGAGCCAGCCTTCGTGGTCGCGTCCCCACAGGCGCACGCTTTTGCCGTCGGCTGAAGGCTGGCCGTGAATCGAGAACGGGTTGACGTCGAAAGTGGGCCGGACCGCCTTGAACTCAAATTTGCGCACCGCGGCGTCGGGCATGTGCCGGCGCAGCAGGTCCATGAGCAGCGTGGCGATCAGCGGGCCGTGCACGATGAGGCCCGGGTAGCCCTCGACCTCGGTGACGTACTTGCGGTCGTAGTGGATTCGGTGCCCGTTGAACGTGAGGGCCGAGTAGCGGAACAGCAGCACGTCGTCGGCGACCATGCGGCGCACCCAGGCAAATTCGGCGGGCGCGGCCTGCGGCGGCGGGGCCACGTCGGCCGGCGTCGGCGCCGCGCGGTAGACGATGTTGTGGTGCTCGGTCAACGCCACGTCCGCGGAGCCGTTGCGGCGAAGCTCGTGGCGCACCTTCACGAAAACCAGGTTTCCGCTGCGGCCCGATTTCTCGGTGATTCCGGCAATCGTGGACGTGCGCTGCAGCGCGTCTCCGACCCGCAAGGGCTCATGGAACTCGAAATCGCTGCCGGCCCACATGCGGCGCGGCAGCGGTACGGGCGGCAGGAAGCCGCCGCGTTTGGCGTGGCCATCGGGCCCGATGTCCGATTGCGGGTGCAGAGGCAGAAAATACAGCCAATGCCACAGGTAAGGCAACGGGGTGCCGGCTGCGGGACGCTGCGGCCCGGCGGAAGCGGGCCAGTCCAGCGTGGCGGCCAGTGCCGCACAGGGCGTCGCGGTGACGAGGTCTTCCACCGTTTCGCTGCGGCCTGTCCAGTTTTGCAGATTCATGCGCATGCACTCCTTTCAGCAGATCTTGCGCCGCTCAATCGAGCTTGATTTTTGCAGCCGCCACAACGCCCTTCCAGCGCGTGACTTCCTTTTGCACCAGGGTTTTGAGCTGCGCTGGCGTGCTGGTTTCGACCTCGGCCCCCTGGTCTTCGATGAATTTCTGCACGGATTTTTCGGCCAGCACGCGGTTGATCTCCTGGTTCAGCCGGTCCACCACCGCCTTGGGGGTTTTGGCGGGAGCGAACATGGCATACCACTGAGACATGCTGACGTTGGGAATGCCCTGTTCGGCCAGCGTCGGGACGTCAGGCAAGATGGGCGATCGCTTGTCGCCGGCGATGCCCAGCGGCTTGAGCTTGCCGCCCTTGATTTGCGGGTAGGCGGTGAACAAGCTGGGAAACATGTACTGCGTGATGCCGGAGATGGTGCTCATCACGGCGGGCGCCGAGCCTTTGTGGGGAATCCCGATCACGTCCAGCCCGGCGGAGAGCTTGAAAAGCTCGCCGGCGATATGCGGCGCGGTGCCGTTCCCCGCCGTCGCGAAACTGAAGCTGTCGGGTTTGGCCTTGATGAGCTGCACCAGTTCCTTGGCGGTCTTGGCCGGCACTTCCGGGTTGACGACCAGCACCGTCGGAGAAGCCGCCACCATGCCAATGGGTTCAAAATCGGTGACCGGGTTGTAGCGTAGTTTTTGCAGGGCCGGGTTGATGCCGTGGGTGGCGATATAGCCGAACATCAAGGTATAGCCATCCGGCGCGGCGCGGGCCACGAACTCGCTGGCAATTGCGCCGTTCGCGCCGGCCCGGTTGTCCACAATGACCGGCTTGCCGAGCCGGCTGCTGAGTCCCTGGGCCAGGACACGCGCCATCGCATCATTGGCGCCGCCGGCGGAGGTCGGCACCACGATGGTGATCGCTTTTTCGGGCCAGTTCTGGGACGTCGCTGGACCGGTCGCCGCCATGGAGGAACCGGCCGCCAGCGGCAGCAAGCTCAGCATCAGCAAAGTCCGGACGGGGTGTTTGGGCAGCATGGATGTCTCCTGTGGATGTTCTGGTTACCGAATCATCAATGCGTGCAGGGAATCCGTGAAGTGCAACTTTTGCTAGTATTGGTGCATGGCACGCATCAATTTCGATTTGCAGCAACTCGAGGCCTTCGTGGCGGTGGCCGAGCGCGGGAGCTTCCGCGCGGCGGCCGACCACATCCACCTTTCGCCACCCGCTTTAAGCCGGCGCATCGACAAACTCGAGACCATCCTGGGCGCCCGGCTTTTCAACCGGACCACGCGTGAGGTCGAACTGACGCCCCTCGGTCAGGTTTTTCTCGATCGCGCACGCGCCGCGATGGACGACCTCGAGTCCGCCATGCTCGGCATCACCGACATCGCCGGCAGCCGCACCGGCCGGGTCACGGTTGCCTGCGTACCCTCCGCGGCCATCCATTTCCTGCCCTCGGTGGTGAGTTCGTTCTCGGAGCGCTACCCGCTGATCCGCGTCCGCGTGATCGACGAAGCCGCCGGCGCGGTGATGGCCAGCGTGGTGTCGGGCGAGTCGGACTTCGGCATCAGCTTCATGGGCAACCAGGTGCCCGGCGTGGACTTCGAGCCCATTCACACCGACCCTTTCGTGGTGGCCATGCCGCGTCACCATCCGCTCGCCGGGCGCAAGACGCTGTCGTGGAAGAACCTGGAAACCGAGCGCCTGATCGCGGTCTCGCGCACCAGCGGCAACCGGCAACTGCTGGACGACGCGCTGGCCAAGGCCGGCATCAACCCCTCGTACCGCCTCGAGGTGAGCCACATCGCGACGCTGCTCGGCATGGTCGAGGCGGGGCTGGGGCTTGCGGCCGTACCGCGCCTGGCCTTGCCGAAACGGCATCCGTCGATGGTCGGCGTGGCGCTGGTCGCGCCGGCGGTGTCGCGTGTCCTGGGGCTCACCACCTTGCGCGGAACGACCTTGCGCGCGCCGGCGAAGATGTTCTACGACTACCTGCACACGGCGCTGAAAGAGCGCCGCTAAGAGGGAGCGCCAAGGGCCAGCACTGTTACAAGCCGGATACCAATGCGTGGCAGTTTCCCCCTATGCGGAACGTGATGCAACTTCAAGCGCCCGAACATCGCACATCCCTGCCATACCACGCTACGCTACGCCAGAAAAAATATAGCAAGCCGGGCAGCGCCCTCACCTTCAGCCCCCGCGAGATCTGACATGCTCAAACTGCGAGGCCTTCCTGTACTTCCAAGGGGAGGCCGGCGGGAAGGAGTATTGAAACGGTGCGATGGATGGAATGGGCCGCCAGAGGAGCTGAGGGCCAAGCCTGTGGACGCAGATCCGGTGGGTGAGAGTGCGTCGAAAATCATCTCTCTCGGAACCACCTCCTCGTGACCGAGACCATTGGTCGCATCCATAATTTTCGCAGCCGCTCTTGTTGGCCTGCCCCGCTCCAAGGGGACATCCAATCCGTGCAGGATATTCCCATTTACCCTGGCATCACCAAAAAACAGGTTGCCTCTTCCGTGAGAAAGCTCATCAGCCACTCCCGCAAAATTTGCTTGGCCTTTTCTGGAAAAATCAATTTTCATTCGCTGGATAACAGATTTATATCCATCACCTGCCGTCATTGCATGAACGAAGCGCGCCACCGACATGGGAATTTTCTCCGCTCCTGATTTTTTCATGAACTTGTATATCTCGGTCACGATATTGCGGACATTGCTATCCGCCAAAATATGATCGCGGGAAACATTTTTGTTCTTGAGAGAAAAAACCTGGTTGGCATGCACTTTTTTGGGTACCTTTTTTAAGGATAATTTTCCTTTTTTATTAGACTGCACCGGTGATTCTTCCAGGGATAAGTTCTGGGTACCGATAGGTCTGGCAAGGTGCATGTAGTATCGGGAACCGGCTTGGCCCCGAATTGTGGCATCAGCAATTCGCTCGGTGTCCGCATCGGTCATATTCCTGCGAGCAACCAGAGAACGCACTTTTTGCTCCGGATACCGCAAATCTCCACGTCGACCGCTCCATTTCTTTTTGACCAGAGCCGTCGGATCCTTCAAGCGCCCTGATCGGAGCCTCATACCTCCGGATAGATCCTCTCCGCCCTCCAACTCTTCGGAGGACTGCATGTCACCGTAAGGGGCCTCTCCATCCTGAAGCTCTTCCAGGTTCCTTTTAGGCACAGGAAATCTTTCGTAGCGGGTTTTTCAAGGCGCTTAACTCTTTTGGACGGACAACGCTCTGATCTGATAACCACACCCATCCAGACTCATGGGTGTCATCGCGATCGCTACTGAATTCAGGCCAAGCTGCAGATAGTCGTGGTATTCAATGGACGAGAAGTCAAGGTCACGAAGTGCGAGTTTCAGGAGATTACCTTCGCCACCTTCTCCCTCGTATGCGTCAACATACTTCGTGACTACATTGCTTGCGTCACCATTGAAAACGAACGAAAGCATGACCCCAGTGGAACTTGTTTTCCATTGTTTTATATAAAGCGTGTATTCATCCACCCAATCCAGAACTTTAAAATAAAGCGTGATTTCGTACGGCTCTTGAGAGCCGGCATCCCAATCAGCGGTGATGCTGGTTTGCGATACGGAAAAACCAGACTCATCCCCTGTATCGAGAACCATCAAATCATTGGTGGATGAAATTATCTTGAAGTCCGCGGGCAGTTTCACCGAGGAGGCTGGTGAAGGAGGCGTCACCGGCGGGATGAACTTATTTGGCAAAAACCCGACGATGGCAGTGTCGCTATTTTTTCCAATTGGATCCAAGCCCATGACATTGAGGTCAATCGTCACCGAGGGAGTTACGTAGGCGCCTGATGCGTCAAGGGCCTGCAAAGCTCTTGAAGTGGAGTCCATGTATACCTTTGGGACGTAGATTTCATCCCCATTGGCGTCCGGCTGGCCGGCATCCTCCAGAGCATGACTTGCTGAGTAATAGTCCACAGGGCTATTGACGATGATTTCGGTCGACGCCGTATAGTCAATATAGACGCGCCATTGGGACTTCATGACAAAGTTGAGCCCGAAATATGACAACTCACTTGGCGGATATAGAAACGAACCGTCATACAGTTGAGACTGCATCGTGGACGAGATATACATCTCAACCTGATTGTCGTTGCTGGGGTTGTTTTTGCCGGACATTGCATAACGGCATTCGATGGCGTTCCACGGATATTCCTGTCCGAAGACCCACGTCGGACAGTCAGCGCTGGGGTCAATGACGGCATAGGATCCCCAGTCTTTGATGCTCATTGATGCTGAATTGGAGGCCTCGTTCGACACCGAGGCATCGCTCCCCGATGAGTTCGACTTATCCGATGTAGAGGTGGTTGTTCTGCTGTGATCGCGCGCGTAGCTGGCAGATCCGTCGCCACTGCTGGCGGCTGACACCGAGACGGAAGTTCCGTAGGTAGTGGATTGCGAATATGACGACCCCGTTGTTGAAGTAACCGATGTCGCTTTTCCGCTCGTGTCGGCCAGGGATTGACTTTGTTGAACCGCCGTATTCACGGTCTGCGGCGAGTAATCCAGAAGATTGAGGGTCAGGCCTTCTGTCGTTCCCCGGACCTCCACGGACGAAGAAACCAGTGCAGGGTAGTCCTCGAATTGTTCCAATGATGGATCACTCACCGGATCCGGATTCATTTTCGAATTTGAGACGTTTTTCAACAAAACACGTTGGGTACATGTAAGAAGAAACTGCTGATTTGTTGGCTGGCTGACGAAACTGGTTGTTGATACCAGAACGTCGTTGTATAGCGCTACCGTGTACTCGAGTGAAAGTATGCCGATCGGCGTCTTGTCCAGGTACAAAGAGAGGTACTGCGTGAAGGAATAGGGATCTTGTTGTTTGAACAAAGCAATCTCCAAAGTGATGACGTGGGCGAATAAGCGGATGGGCGAACGAACGGCTGGATAAGCATCACCAGCCAGGCATCACTAGCGGGGTATTACGGGCAGCATAAAAGCCGTTGCCCCAGGTGTGGGATTCCCGCCTCTTACTTGCTGATCCACGCGATACCAATTGCCTTTGGGCACTGGCATTAAAAAGGAGTTGTATGCCAGCCAACGATTTTTTCCCCAGTTCACCGAGGAGCCAACATACTGCGTCATCGCTTCCGGTGACGGGCCAAAGCTCCCCCACATCTTCATGTTTCCGTCAGCTGGTCCGGCAGAAGCTACATTGCCGATGACAAACAAATCGTTTGCCGCTTGATAAGCAAGTCCAGTTGATAGCGGTGTATAGCCACCTTGAAAAACGGTATTGTTAAAGCCCAGCCAGAACAAAGCGGCATTCGCTCCGGCGGTATTGCCGCCCCCTTGATAGTCTTGCCAACTCACCTCGATCACCGAGCTGGAACACACCGGCAAGCAAAATGAATTGCTGCCCATATAGACATCGGTTCCATAGATCTCGGATGCGGCCGCGATATTTCCGGATGACCCTGTCGGCGCCTTGATCTTGGCGATCATCTGCGTAATACCAGAGTTGCCTGTTATGTATCCCACCAAAAAGCCATCCCCAGGCGCAGTCCAGGCACCACCGTTTATGCAAGGAGCCAGATTGTTGGCGCCGCTGCCCGAAGCAAAGGAAGAGGGAGGAGCAACGCCGCTGGGAAAGGTTACTTCGAAGTAGAACACTTGCGGGTTTGACGTAACACCGTCACCAGCCATACTGAGAGTCCAATCACAGGTTTGATTGATTGGCACCGGCATCGTTGCACTGTTCAGCGTAATGTAGTCATTTTTATTTTTATAAAATTGAACCGACGCAACCGTCCGCAGCGTGTCCGGAGTGGGTCCAGTGCCGGTCGACAAGTACATGGTTGCTATGTTGTTGTGGCCATTTTCCGGCACTGCCACCTGCCCCATCACAATATAAATTTTTGATGGAGGCGCGGTCAAGATGGTATTGCTCCCCAGGTTCTGAGGAGCGGAGAGTGTCATGCCGTTAGACATAGAAAAGCCTTCCAGGTGTGTGAGAAAACCCAGTCGGGCCGGGGCTTCCGGGTAACACAGTGTTTTTTTGAAATCCCGAAAAAATCATCATCAGGACGGCAATTCAAGCCGATGAATATTCCGGCTCGTACAAAGCCTGGAACCACGAACCTGTAACGTTCTTTGCAGTCTTCGGATCGAATTAAACAGAGGTTTGAGTTGAACGGGTAGCTTAATTTCCCTGTTGGTTCCCACAGGTGATTAATCCTTTTACTCGTCGGCTTTCGTCATCGCGGTCAACAACGCACAGCACCGCTCATTGACGGAAAATCTTTGCGCTCGTGTCCGCCTCCAGTTCTCGCGACAGGTTTGGAGAGAACTAATTCGGTACATTGCTTGAGCGTGAATATTCACAATGCAGGACGCAGGGGACACGCTGAGAGCGATGGGTACAGGCCAGCGTGCGGCGCGAAGCTTGGCGAGGGGCAACTACAAAGCGTGAATCGCCGGAACGTGGCCGCGTAACTTCGCTTCGCGAAGTCCATTCACGTCCAGCGACGGTCGCAGGGTGACACGCTCACGGGCTGTGAATCCGGGCTCCTTGAAGGATGTGTCACCTATATCCGGGAAGAATTCGGTCGCGATTTCAGCGCATGCAACGCGGCTGGAAACCACTTTCCACGGTTCTCCGCAACAGACGGCAGGCGTCGATGTTCGGGCTCAAAACTCCGTAGCGCAGCACGAGCGCCTGCGGAAACGCGAGTGCGGCTTCGCCTTCCGTCGCTTTGAACGGCGATCGCAGTTTTCCAACCTACTTTTGAAGGTTGCCGCCGGAATTGATGATGGAGAGATCCACACCACCCCAGCCGGTCCGCTGGTTGGCGGTGTAGTTGACAAAGACACCTCCCAGGTTGTATTCGCCCAGATTGGACAAGGCTTGCAGCACGCCGGCGCGGGTCGGCGTCTTGCCCGCACGCCGGACGGCTTCCGCAGCGATCTTGGCGCCCATGTAGCCTTCGAGGCTTGAGAAAGACAGGGCCTCGCCCGGCGCGTACTTCTTCATGTCAGCTTGATATTCGGTGATGACCGGCTTGGAAGGAACGAAGGGGAAAGGCACCGCCTGGCTCAACACGATGCCGCGTGCCTTGTCCTTGCCGGTGGCATTGACCAGGCCGTCGTGCAGCAGCACCGACAGGCCGTAGATCTGCACCGACCCTCCAGGGACCTCGCGAACAGCCTTGACGAATTCAAATGCGGGCTTTCCCGCAGCCAGCAAAATAATGCCCTTGGGGCGGATCTCTGTGATGGCGGCGACGGCTGCGCGGACACTCGCATCCAGCTTGTCGGGCGCGGCGTCAAGCACCTGCTGCGTCGCGATTTTGACGCCCTGTGGGCCGCTGAGCTGGGTCGTCAGCTGAGCCAGGGGTGGGCCGAAAGCGACGCTCATATTGACGATGGCCAGCGAGTCCTTGCCCCAAGTCTTGGCTTCCTTGAGCAGGCTGGCAACTTCATCCGCATAGCCGCTGCGCAGGGGAAACACATTGCTGGCGGAGATCACATTTTTATCGCCCTGCAGCGGCGCAATCAGCGCGATGCCGTTCTTGCCCGCCAAGTCCTGCTTGGCGATTTCGGCGAGTCCGGCGCTGTTGAGAAAGCCCAACAGCCCTACCACCGCCGGATCGCCGATAAGTTGCTGGGTCAGCTCCATCATCTTTGGGGCCTGCAGGCCGTCATCAAGCGTGACCAGCTTGAGCTTGTTGCCCTGCAGGGTAGTGCCCGCGTTGACCTTGTCGAAATAGGCCTGGATACCCGCCGCCATGCCTTTGGCGTTCGCGGCCGATGTCGGGTTGGTCTGTGAAGCGACCTGTCCGAAGACGAGGTCGATGGCGTGGCTGGACATCGGCAAGGCCGAGATCAGAAGTGCAGCCATGGTGGTCTTGAGGTGCGTGAAATTGAGAGCCATTTAGTCTCCTTTATTACTTCAGCCAGTACATCACCAAAGCAAAGTAATTCAAATGGGTTAAACCCCGAGATGTCGTACTACCTTGCCGCGTTTACGCAGGCCCATTGACGCTGGCCAACGCAGCCTAGTCCTCAAGCAATAAGTTCGAGCGCCGAACTTGCGGCAAGGGCCTCACAGATCGGTTCAGACGCCCAGGTATTGGTGAACGATTTCAGGCTGTCCGCGCAACTCATCCGAAGTGCCTTGCCAGACCACGCAGCCTTTTTCAATCACAAAGTGCCTATCGGCCAGTCCCATCAGCGCTTTCACGTTTTTATCGATGACGATCTGCGACAGGCCCTCCTCCTTCAACTCAGCAAGGGCGCGCCAGATTTCGTTTCGAATCACAGGAGCCAGGCCTTCTGTTGCCTCGTCGAGCACCAGCAGCCGCGGGTTGGTCATCAGCGCGCGGCCGATGGCCAGCATCTGCTGCTCACCGCCCGACAGCTGCGATCCCAAATTGCCGCGGCGCTCTTTCAATCGTGGAAAAAAGGCGTAGACACGGCCCAGGCCCCAGGGCTTTCCATGGCTCTTGTTGTCGTCGCGGGCGGTCGCCACCAGGTTCTCCTCGACCGTCAGGTTGGGAAACACCTGCCGGCCTTCGGGCACCAGCGCCAGGCCCTGGCGCGCGATGCGGTGCGAAGGTAAATGGTCTACGCGGGCACCGGCCACCGACACGCTGCCGGCGGCTATGGGCAGCATGCCGAACAAACATTTGACCGTGGTGGAGCGGCCCATGCCGTTGCGTCCCAGCAGGGTCACAACCTCACCAGGGCCGACATCGAAGGAGATGTCAAACAGCACCTGTGCGTGGCCGTAAGAAGCCTGCAGGCCTTGGACGGATAAAAATGGCGTCATGGCTTTTTCCTTGTCCGCTTCATGCTTCAGCTTCTTCACCGAGGTACACCGCCCGCACTTCCGGGTGCTTGCGGATTTCCTCGGGCGTACCGGTGAACAAAATCCTGCCGTAGACCAGCACGCTGATACGGTCCGCCAGCGCGAACACCGCATCCATGTCGTGCTCGACCAGCAGGATGGCGTACAGCCGTTTAAGGCTTTTCAGCAGTGCGATGACGGCGGCGGATTCCTGGACGCTCATGCCTGCCATGGGCTCATCCAGCAGCAGAAATTTGGGCCCGGCGGCCAGGCTCATGGCCAGCTCCAGCTGCCTGCGCTCGCCATACCCCAGATCGGCCGCCGCAACATGGAGGCGATGCGCAAGGCCGGTGGCTGCTAGCGCTTCTTCGGCGAACTTGCGTGCTTTCTTGTCCGCCAGCATCGGCGTCCAGAACTTGAAGGCATGCTGGCGTGAGCCAAGCGCCGCGAATGTGGCGTTCTCCAGCACGCTGAAGTCCTCGAAGATCGAGGTGATCTGGTAGGAGCGCAACAAACCAAGCTTCGCGCGTTCATGGATGGGCAAGGCGGACACATCCGCGCCGTTGAACCAGACGCGGCCGCTGTTCGGTGCGAGTTCGCCCGACAACTGGTTGATCAGCGTGGTCTTGCCCGCGCCGTTGGGCCCGATGATGGCGTGCAGTTCGCCTTCGCGAATATCCAGCGAGACCGCGTCGGTGACCAGCACCGCGCCATAGCGTTTGGTGAGGGATTCTGTGCGAAGAATGCTGGCCATTACAGGGCTCCTTGCGCGGCATCCGTCGCCACAGCGACCGATGAAGCGGCTTTTGGGGCCGGCTTTTCCCGGGCATCCAAGCGCTGCAGCAGCCCGATGATGCCGCGGTTTCCCAGGAGCGTGACGATGACGATGAAGGGGCCGAAGATGACCATCCAGTGCTCGGTAAATCCTTTCAGGATTTCTTCCAGGCCGAGGAAAACCAGTGCCCCCATCAAGGGGCCGAACACTGTCCCCAGACCACCGATTACCACGATGACGATCAGCTCGCCCGAGACCGACCAGGCCAGCGTGCTGGGCGAGGCGAAGGCGTTGAGGTTGGCCAGCAGCAGGCCGGCCACACCGCACAACATTCCCGACATCACATAGGCCAGCAGCTGGTAGCGCAGCACCGGGATGCCGGCGGCGTTGACGCGGCGTGTGTTCTGCCTGGCGCCGCGGATCACCATGCCGAAGGGCGCGGCGCGCAGCCTGGCCAGCCACCAGATCGACAGGACCAGGACGACGAAGGCCACGACGTAGACGCTGGTCGCGGACGACAGGTCGAGCGGGCCGAAACGGCTGGGCTGGGCGATGGACATGCCGTCATCGCCGCCATAGTTCTTCAAGCTCACGAACAGGAAGTAGCCCATCTGCGCGAAGGCCAGCGTGATCATGATGAAGGCGATGCCGGTGGTGCGCAGGCTGATGGCGCCTGTGACCAGGGCGACCAGGCCGCACATGCCCAGGCACAGCGCCAGGTGCATCCAGCCGTTGCCGATGCCATGGAAAGAGGCCAGGCCGACGGCATACCCTCCCAGCCCGAGAAACAGCGAATGGCCGAAACTCACCAGCCCGCCGTAACCCAGCGCCATGTTCAGGGCGCAGGCGGCAATCGCGTAGATGATGATGCGCGCGAAGAACGCGACGTAAAACGGCTGGCCGGTGGCCTGCGCGACGAATGGCACGGTCGCCAGCAACAGCAGGACCCCCAAGGGAACCCAGGCGCTGGGGCGTGAAAGAAGTGGGGTCATGGTTTCACCTGTTGGCGGGAAAGAGGCCTTGCGGTCGCCAGGCCAGGACCACCGCCATCAGCAGATAGACCAGCATGGAGGCCAGCGCCGGGCCGGCCGCGTCGGCGAGCGAGCGCTCGGTGACCTGCCGCAGCAGGAAGGGTAAAAATGCGCGGCCCAGGGTGTCGACGATGCCGACGATCAGCGCGGCATAAAAGGCGCCCGTAACCGAGCCGATGCCGCCGATCACGATGACGACCAGCGTCGTGATGAGCACCGACTCGCCCATGCCGGACTGCACCGACAGGATAGGCCCGGCCATCGCGCCGGCAAGGCCCGCGAGCATGGCGCCGACCGCAAACAGCATGGCGTTGAGCAGGCGGATATTGACGCCGAGCGCGGCGACCATCGCGGGGTTCACCGCGCCGGCCCGGATCAGCATACCCACGCGGGTCTTGTTGATCAGCAACCAGGAACCCAGCGCAACCACCAGTCCGACGACGATGATGGCGAACCGGTAGGCCGGGTAGCTGAAGCCGGCGATGGGAATGGCGCCGCTCAGGAACTCCGGCACTTGCAAAAATACCGGCTGCGGGCCCCAGATAATGCGCACCCCTTCATTGAAGAACAGGACCAGGCCGAAGGTGGCCAGCACATGGTCGAGATGGTCGCGACGGTAGAGGCGCGCGACCGCGACGAACTCCAGCGCCAGACCCAGGAGCAGCGAACCCAGCATGGCCGCCAGCAAAGCCAGCCCGAAGGAGCCGGTGTACTGGAAGGCCGTGGCCGCGAAGTACGCGCCCATCATGTAAAGCGAGCCGTGCGCCAGGTTGACGAAGCTCATGATGCCGAAGACCAGCGTCAGGCCTGCCGCCAGCAAAAACAGCAGGACGCCGTACTGCAGGCCGTTGAGCAGCTGAGCGAAAACGATCGTGCCGTTCATGTCACTTTAACGCGCACTGCGCGTGGTAGGCATCGCTCTGCTTGGGCAAGGGGGTTGCGATGAGCTTTCCGACGACATTGCCACCGCTCTTGACGGTTTCGAACGCATAGTAGTTCTGCACCGGCAGGTTGTTGTTGTTGAACGCGAATGGGCCGCGCACCGACTTGAACTCGCTGCCGGCCGCCTTGACCGCTGCGGCGAGTGCCTTGGAATCGCCGGCCTTGGCCTTGCCCAGGGCGATGTTCAGGATATTGGCCGCGTCGTAGGCCGTCGCCGCGTACGCGCTGGGCGTGCGTTTGTACTTGCGTTCGAAGTCGGTAACGAATTTTTTGTTCTCCGGCGTGTCAAGCGCCGCGTCCCACATCGCGCCGCTGATGCTGCCAAGGGCCGCGTCGCGCAGGCCCGGCAGGGTCGTGCCATCGACGGTGAAGACGGAATACAGCGGCACTTTGGCCATCAGGCCGGCCTGGCTCATCTGCTTGATGAAGTTGACGCCCATGCCGCCTGGGTAGAACACAAACACCGCATCGGGCGCGGCGGCCTGCAACTGCGCGAGTTCGGCGGAATAGTCGGGCTGGTTCACCTGCGTGTAAACCTCGTCCACGACCTGGCCCTTGAAGTAGCGCTTGAAGCCGGCCAGCATGTCTTTGCCGGCCTGGTAATTGGGTGCCATCAGGTAGACTTTTTTCAGGCCCTTGTCCTGGGCGAGCTTGCCCATGGCTTCGGCGGCGCCGTCGTTCTGCCACGCAGCGGAAAACACATTGGCCTTGCAACCCGCGCCGGCCAGCGGCGATGGGCCGGCGTTCGTGGCGATGGCCACGGTGCCCGACTCGGCGATGCGCGGCAGGCTGGCCATCAGCACATTGGAAAAACTGAGGCCCACGATGGCATCGACCTTGTCCTTGTCGATGAATTTGCGCACGATCTGGCTGCCGATTTCAGGCTTGAGCTGGTCATCTTCCTTCAGCACCGTGGCGGCCTGCCCGCCAAGCTTGCCGCCCAATTGCTCGACCGCCAGCATGAAGCCGTCGACCTGGTCCTGCCCGACGATGGCCTGTGGGCCGGACAAGGGGGCCATGAAGCCGATGGTGGCGGCGGCGCTGAACTGGCTGGCGCCGGCCAGTGCGAGCCCGGCTGCGGCGATCAGTGCGCTGCGGTGAAATGGTGTCTTGGAGGGCGTCTTGGAAGTTGTGTTCATGGTGGGTTGTCTCCTCTGTAGGGGGTAATGAAAAGGGTGAAAAGGTGAAGCTGCGGGTTCAGTCAGAAATCTGTACGAAGACGCGCCCGCCTTCGATGCGCACGGGGTAGCTGCGAACGTCCTGCGTGATTGGTGCGCAGGTGCCGCGGCCATTGCGCACGTCGAACTTTCCCTGGTGCAGCGGGCATTCAATTTCATAGCCGTCAAGAAAGCCGTCGCACAGGCGGGCATGCCCGTGGGTACAGATGTTGTCGGTGGCGAAGATGCTGCCTTCGACCTTGTAGAAGGCCACGTCGCGGCCGCCGACCTGCAGCCCGATCACGTCGTCTTCGGGAACACCGTCTTCTTCGGTGGCCTCAATCCAGCTGGCGTTGCTCATGATTTAGATGGGGTAGATGATGGAATTGGGGATCATTTCGCTGTCGTATACGCAGTACCGCGAAGCGAACTTCAGGCCTTCTGGCGTGCGCACGATCACGTCGATGTAGCGGCCGACATTGAAGACCGTCGACTCCTGTGACAGCTTGGTGCGAAAGACCGCGTAGTTGGCTTCCGACTCAAAGCGGTTGCCGCCGGCCGCGCGAATCAGCGGCGCGCCGACGACGTGGCGCTGGTAGTAGGGGTCATGGAACAAGGTCTCGCGGATGCCATAGACACGGTCTTTCAGCATGCCCTTGCTTTCAAAAAGCAGGGTTGCCAGTGGAAAGCCGCGTTCATGGTTCTCCCGCGGGATCAGCTTGTAGAGGCAGTCCTCGGTGAAGAACTCGGGCCACAAATCCCAGTTGCCCGAGTCGACCGCCTGGGCGTAGTCGGCATACAGCTGTGCGATTTGTTGATAGTCTTCGAAATTGACGGCGACGACGGTGGTCATGCTTCGGCCTCCATCACTTCGCGCCAGTACTGGTACATGCCGCGTATCAATGTCTCGGTGACCATGTGGTCGGTGTCTTCGACCGTGCGCCCGCCGAGTTCGGCCAGGGTGCGGTGGTAGGGCTTCTGCTCGAAACCCTGCTGTGAGAACTCAATCACCTCGCCGTCGTCGGCCGACACAAAGCCGGCCGGGCCGAACAGGTTGGCCTGGCGCAGCCGGCGTTGCGTCATCTCTTGCGTGTCGTCCTCAAAGCCGAAGTGCGTCCAGACGAAATCGAAGGAACCGTGGCCGTCGGGCTGGATGTGGCGCGTGGATACGCTGTTGACCTGCTGCTGCAGGATGACGCTGGGGAACAGCGTCATCATCACCGCGGTCGGGCCGCCCCACCAGGGCTCGGGCACGATGTCAAGAAACCGTGGATCGTTGAGCTTCATGCTCTCTTTGAAGCTGGACACCTGGGTGACCTCGTCGGCCTTGCCCGACTGGCCGCGCGTGGAGATCATCGCGGCATGGCGGTGGCGCGCATCCATCTTCAGCTCGGACTTGTTGTCGGCGCGCCAGAGGCCGAAGGTGACAAACCAGGTGTGCAGCAGCCCGGGGTGGTAGGGGTCCTTGATGTTCTCCTGCATCAGCTTCCAGTTGCCCGGGATGCGCTGCCGGTTGTAGCCCAGGATTTTCAGCTTGCGGCCGTCGAAGAGACGGTCGAAATAGCCGAGGATGACCGGCCCAAGGAAGTCCTCGAGGGATTCGATGCCGTGGTCGAAGCTGGCAAATACCACGCCGCCGCGCGTGGCGACCTTCAGCTTGTTGAGGCCGTGGTCGGCGGTCTTGAAGTCCGCGGGCATACCGCCGTTGACCTTGCCGTTCTGCTTGACGCCGCGGCGAAACGGCACGCCCTGCAGATCGCCCTTCAGTGTGTAGCTCCACTGGTGATAAGGGCACACAAACTCTTTTTTGTTGCCGTGGCGTTCCCGGCAGAACTGCATGCCGCGGTGGGCACAGACGTTTTCGACAACGCTGACGCCGCCGTCGGCATCGCGCACCATGATCACCGAACGCTCGCCGATCACCGTGCGCTTGAAGTCACCGGCGTTGGGGATCTCGGCGTCAAGGCCGACGTAGTTCCAGTGTTTGTTGTAGAAAAAGCGCTCCAGCTCTTTCTTGTGCTGGTCCGGGTCGGTGTAGGCCATGAAGGGGATCCGGCTTGTGCCTTCGGATTCCCAATGGATTTTGACGGGAAAGGTGCCGGTGGAGGCGGCCGCTGATGGGGCCGTTGATGGGGCGGTCGATGCAGTCATCGCTGTCTCCTTTTGTTTCGGTTATTCAGCGCCTGCGTTTCAGGCCGCCACCGTGACCGTGATGCCGGCCAGGCCCGCGATGTCGCCTTGCATCACGTCGCCCGCAAGCACGGCGTTCACGCCTTCAGGGGTGCCGGTCATGATGATGTCGCCGGGCTCCAGCGTTTCATATTCGGAAAGGTAGGCAATGCACTCCGGGACCGACCAGATCAGCTTGGCGATGTCTGACGACTGGCGGGCGCCGCCGTTGACGGTGACGCTGATGGCACCTTGCGCGACGTGTCCGCCGCCGGCCACGCGCGACAGCGCGCCGACGGGTGCCGACAGCGAGAAGGACTTGCCGAATTCCCACGGACGGCCCTTGTCGCGCGCATCGAGTTGCAGGTCGCGGCGTGTCATGTCCAGGCCCACGCCGTAGCCGTAGACATGGTCCAGCGCATCGGCCACGGCGATGTCGCGGCCGCCCTTGCCGATGGCGACGACGAGTTCAATTTCGTGGTGGAAGTTGTTCGTCTTCGGCGGATAAGGAATGCTGACCGGCGACGACGCATCGACGGCCGCGTTGGCCGGTTTCATGAAAAAGAACGGGGGATCGCGATCAGGGTCTTTTCCCATCTCGCGCGCATGCGCGGCGTAGTTGCGGCCCACGCAGAAGATCCGGTTGACGGGAAAGCGTTCGCTGACGCCGGCCACGGCGAGCGTGGGAATGGTAGCGGGTTCGACGGCGTAGTTCATGTGATGGCGTTCTGTTGAAAAGTTGAAAGTGGGGATGAATTTCAGGCGCGGTGTTCGCGCCACAAGCCGAGGGCCTGCTGCACCGGGCGGTCTGAATAGCTGAAGAGCACGCTATCGGGACCGGCGCGGAACTGGTGGCTGTGCCAGGACGGCACCACCATCACGTCGTTTTCATCGAGGCGGACGGTTTTTCCTTCAACGGTCGCCTCAGCGTTTCCGCTGAGGCACACGTACACCGTGCCATCGGTGCAGCGGTAGGGCCGCGTTTCAAAGCCGGCCGGCAGCATCTGCGAGAACGCCGCTATCGTCGGCATCGGCGAGCGGCCGGTGGCCGGGTTCACGTAGCGCTGTTTGTGGCCGAAGTGCGCATTGGGCTCACTGCCGGCGGCTATGGCTTTCAACGATGCCAGTGTGCGTTCCCAGGGATAGACAAACACCTTGGTCGGCTCGGCGGGCTGCTGGTAAAAATCGACCGGAACCATGTTGGCGCCGTAGCGTGCCAGCGCATCGCCTTCCGGCCGGGTGACGGCCTGGTAGTTGCTGTCGCTTTTTTCGGCGAATCCGGCATCGAGGAAACGGACGATGGGAATGTCCAGGCCGTCGAGCCAGACCACAGGCTGTACACCCGGGTTGCCGTGGTCGTGCCAGGTCCAGGCCGGTGTGATGATGAAGTCGCCGCGGCGCATGGTCGTGCGTTCGCCGTCGACCGCGGTGTAAGCACCCTCCCCGTCCAGCACCAGCCGCAGCGCGGACTGGGTATGGCGGTGCGCCGGCGCCACTTCGCCCGGCATGATGAGCTGCAGGCCGGCATACAGCGACTGCGTGATGCAGGATTGGCCGCGCAGCCCGGGGTTTTCCAGGATCAGCACGCGGCGTTCCGCCTCGGCCGCGCTGATCAGCCGGCCCGCTTCCATGACCTGTTCGCGCACGTCGGCGTACTTCCACAGATGCGGGACTGCCGGCGACTTCGGCGAGTGCGGCACCAGCGCGCCCAGCACTTCCCATAAGGGCGTCATGTTGTCCGCGCCAATGCGGTCGTAGTAGGCCTTGCGGCTCAGCTGGGAATCAAGATCGGTATTTCTGCTGTTCATGGGGGTTCCTGTTGATCGCTCAAGTGCCGCTGGCGTAAAAAGCGTCGGCATAGATTTGTTCGGGCAGCACGCCCATCTGGCGCACCAGCAGGCTCGCCGCCTCAACCATGGGGGGCGCACCGCAGAGGTAGGCACGGAAGCCGTCGAGGCCTGGCCAATCCTGGGCAATTGCTTCGGTGACCAGGCCGGTGCGGCACCCGGGCGCCTGGCCGGACGCAAGCACGACGTGCACCTTCAGTAGCGGATGCCGGCGCTGGAGCTCCGCCAGCCACTCGCGGCCATAGATGTCGCGTTCGGAGCGAACGCCGAAATACAGGTGGATGCTGTTGCGCATGCCTTCCGCAATGACGCCGCGGATGATGGACAGGATCGGCGCCAGGCCGGTACCGCCGGCCACGCAGAGCATCGGCCCTTCATGCTTGCGGCGCAGGTAGGCCGAACCCAGCGGACCGCTGACGCGCACCGCGTCGCCAGCCTTCAGCGTATTGGCGATGTAGCCGGTGACGCGGCCTTCGGCGACCAGGCGCACATGGAACTCCAGCTCGCCGTCGGCGCAGAGGCCGGCCATGGAATAGGGCCGGATGTGCTCGGGCGTGAACTGGAGCTGGGCGTACTGTCCCGGTGAGAACTCGATGGGCTTGGCCGGTTTCAGCCGCAGGCGCTTGATGTCGTGAGTCTGGTCCTCTACCGCAACGACGGTGGCCTTGACGATTCTTGCCGTATGGACAACGACCTCGTCGGGCTCGGGGATCTCAACAATGCAGGATTCCGTCAGAAAGGTCTGGCAGGCCAATACGTACTGGTCGCCGACTGCCACGGGCCGCTGCGCCTCCCCGCCCGAGTCGAGCACTTGCCCTTCGACGAGTTTGCAGCGGCAGGTGCCGCAACGCCCGGCCAGGCAGCTGTAGGACACCGGCACGTCGTTGGCGCGCAGGGCGTCGAGCAAGTTCACCCCTGCGGTAACGCTCAGCGTGCGCTGGAGAGGGCGGACAAAAATTTCCATCGTGCTTGATCTGGTGTGTCTCGTGGGCAGCGGCAATCAGTGGCGTCAGCTGCAATGAGGGCATGATCCGAGGCCCACCAAAATCAGTCAATACAATGGCATCAATGTTTTATATCATTTGAATCAATAGTCACTACCACCACCCAACCACCAAGCACTAGAGGCCACAGATGGAACTCAAGGACATAGACCTGAACCTGCTGGTGATCTTCAACCAGCTACTGACCGAAAGAAAAGTCTCCAAGGTGGCGGAGAACCTGGGCCTGGGACAGCCCGCCGTCAGCAATGCCTTGGCGCGCCTGCGCAAGCTGTTTGGGGACGAACTTTTTCTGCGCACGTCGAGCGGCATGCAGCCCACGCCCTTTGCGGACCAGCTGGCCGAATCGATAGGTTATGCACTGGGCATGATCCACGGCGCGATCAACGTCAAGAACTCATTCGACCCCGCCAGCAGCAAACGGAGCTTTACCGTCGGGATGACCGACATCGGCGAAATCTACTTCCTGCCCCTCTTGATGGAGAAGATCCAGAAAGTGGCGCCGGGGGTTTCCATCAGCACGGTGCGCAATACCACCGTCAACCTCAAAGATGCCATGGAGGCAGGCCACGTCGACCTGGCGATCGGGCTGCTACCCCAATTGAAGGCCGGATTCTTCCAGCAGCGCCTGTTCTCTCAGCAATACGTTTGTGTGTTTCGCAAAAACCATCCACTGGACAAGCGAAAGATTTCTCCAGCCGATTTTTTTGCCAGCGATCACCTCGTGATTGCGTCCGCAGGGACCGGGCACGGGAAAGTCGACGAAATCCTGGACAGCGGTTCACAGAAAAGACGCATACGCCTCACGGTTCCCCATTTCGTCGCGATTGGCCATATTCTTCAATCCACCGACATGGCGGCCACAGTTCCCGAGCGCCTGGCGGAAAAAATGGCGACGCCGTTCAACCTCAGATACGTCAGCCATCCCGTGAAGTTGCCACAAATCGCGATCAATCTTTTTTGGCACGCCAAGTACCACAAGGACCCGGCAAACCAGTGGCTCAGATCGCTTATCTTCGATACGCACTCGGACCGGTGATGCGTCGTTGACCATGCCGCCTGCCTGCATCGAGGCATGACGGACTTGCTAAAGAGACGTATGTGGAAACTCAAGCATCTCCCATCCCCGTTTAAATCATCCTGCGCTGCCAGGCACAGGTGTGTTGAGGAGTTGCTGCTCCCACAGGAACGCAATACCGCTGCCGCCGGCATGCTGCGTGATCACTGGCGTCAGCGCGGCAGCTTGTCCGGCCCTGGCCCAGTCGCGCTGCCATTCAGCGGCCAGCGCCAGCCAGGTCATCATGTTCGCGCCGGCTGCGATCATGCGCTGGATGGCGACCTGATGGGCCTCGACGGAAACGCCACCCGACGCATCGGTGATCACGGTAACGTCCCAGCCCTCGCCAAGGGCCTGGATTGCCGGCATCGCGACACACACCTCGGTCCACAGGCCGGCGATGACCAGCTGCTTGCGGCTCGTCGCCTTCACCGCGTCCACCACCTTCTTGTCCTCCCAGGTGTTGATGAACGTGCGGTCGATCACTTCCTGGCCGGGGAACACGTCGGTGATCTGGGGAAAGAGGCGTCCTCCCCTTTCGGCGACCACTGACGTCAGGATGGTGGGGACGCCGAAGGCCTTGGCGGCCTTGGCCAGACCCGCCGTGTTGTTGATCACCATCTGCGGTTCATGGCTGTTCACATTCGCGAGTTGGTAGGGCTGGTGGTCGATCAGAACGAGTACGGAGTCTTCCGGACGAAGCAGCGAAGCAAGGCCGTTACGAAAAGTCATGGGTTAATCCTTTGTTGCGGTTGTGAGGGGGTGGTTTCGGGGGAGATTGCGCCAGCGGCGACGTCCCTGGCGGCCATTTTGCTGCTCCCCTTCTCGATGCGGTAGTACCATTTCGTGGCGAGCTGTGTCGCGAAACGGGGAACACCGAAGTGGATATCGAGGAACTGCGGACGTTCGTGGAAGTTTCTGATGCGCGGGGGAATTTCGCCCCCGCACTCCGGCTCGGCGTTGCCAGGTCAATCGTCGGTCGCCGGCTCTTTCGGCTTGAAGCGGAACTGGGTGTTCAGTTGCTTGCGCGATCCATCCGCGGAGCAGCCTGTCAAGTTTCGAGTCGAGGTGACCCGCTTTTTCGCCTCACCTGGTCCCCGCAACGCTTTCTACGGCCTGGAACACGTGTTCCTTTAACAGGCTTTCTGCCTCCTGCGCCTGTTGCGGTGAGAGCTTGAAGTGTATGTAGGCCGACTGAATTCTCCTGGTCACGTCTTGGCGGATCTTGTCCGGGTCGATGTTGTGATTGCGGCGATACCCTTCGGACAGCAGCGAGTAGAAGCCAGCAGTGGACATCGAGACGTAATAGTCGATCACCAGGCAAGCTTCCACTTCTTCATCGTAGCTTGTCTTCGTTCGCAGAAGACTGGCGCGGCACTCATTCGTCTTTGTAATTGCCGCGGCATTCCCCTCCTCGCGCTGCAACTTCCAGGTGCTCACCGCCGTTGCGCGCACGGCCTCGATCCTCCGCTCAGGAGAAAGGCTTATCTGCCCATGCGCGTGGGGCACCTGGAGAGCGAATAAAGCAGAGAGGACAGTAATTACTCGCATAAAGGCATGACCTTGGAGGGTTGTGTAAATAGATTCATGCGACTGCTCCTGTGAGCGCTAACGTTTGACACGAGGCTCGGCCCGGCTTGCCGGGACAAGTCCTCTCGATGGAAGGCTTGAGCGTCTCGCACATTGTGCTCAGTCACCTATGAACACGCCATAACCGGCTAACTGGCGCTGAAGCTCAGACGCGCCGTTTGCGCCAAAGAAGACCATGGCGTTTAACCCCGCCTGCTTTGCAGCCTCAACGTTTTCGGCCCTATCGTCCAGGAATAGCACGGCGCTTGCATCGCAGCCGAGCTGTGCAACGACTTTCTCGAAGAAGGCAAGCTTGGGTTTGGCTACGCCAACGGCGCACGAATAGAACTCGGTGTCGAATAGAGACCTGTAGTTCAGCCCTTCGGACATATGCTTTGCGCGAGAGGTCTGCTGGTTGCTCCCGATGTGGCACCGGATGCCCGAGCGGCGAATGGACTGGACGGACTGCATGACATCCTGGTGAATTTCGATTGCATGGATAACGCTCAGTGCTTCGGAGAGAAAGCCTGGCCGGCCCCACTTTGCGAGCACTGCCTCGAGCCGCTCAGTGAAACCGCCGTCGGCTTCGAGCACTTCGGTTTCGGCTTCAAATACGTCAGTCAGGACGGCTTTGGCTTGCGTCTCATCTTCGAGCTTGAGAACGGACTGAAACGCAGGTTGCCAGTGCCTCGTGGCGTACTGGAGAACGCCATCAGCATCAAAGAGGATGTTTTCTATGGCCACGAAACACCCGGAGACTTGGCTGGACGAGTAGCCCGCGAAGCAGGCGGACGCCGTAAAGCGTCCGTGTTGACTGAATGGCGAGAACTCTGCGTCACCCAGCCTCCGAGGCGGCACCGCGCCGACTGCCGAGTTCGAGCAAGGCAGCGGCGGCAACGACAAGCCACAGGTAGAGCGGGGACAACACCAGAAGGTACAGACACCCTTCTCCGAATTCGATGGCAAAGCACGTGAACGGTGGGCCGGCCTGTAGCAGGGCTGGAAACACGGCCAATACCGCTGCAATTAAACCTCGCCGGGAACGCCATGCCACCACGGCAACGAATACATAGGGGCCGAGCAAAACAACAGCCCACAGAAGACTCCCTGCATTGAACTCGAAGAGAAAATAGGACCGATAAATGCTCCACGCCATAGCCAGGCCGCCAGCCAAGGCGGGAAGAACCAAGAGCAATTGGCGTTGCATCGCTGTGTTCTGGCGTTTGACTTAAGCGGACCGCCGCAGGCAGGTCCGCTTGAAGGAAGGATTAAGCCTCAGCGGACAACACATGGCATTCCCCTACGCATTTGCCTTGGGCCACCCGACGTTTGCAGCACGGCGAAGACTGGCTTTCACAACCTGGCGATGGAAGGGAGCAATGGCCGACAAATAGGTTCGGCCCAAAAGGTTGTGACAGTGAACGACGGTTGACAGGGTCACTTGGTTACCCGTATTTGGCGGCGAGCCTGGCGTACAAAGAATTGACAACCGGAAATCAAGGTGCTTGTCGTTCTCGCCTAGAACAACCTCGGTTTCGCCAGTGCTGAAGACCCTGAAGATGCTGATGCGAGGGGCCGTGGCGTCACTGGAAAGGGTTGCGAGGTGTTTGGCGGTCTTCAGGCCAAATCCTGCAACGATTGCATCCCGGAGGCCGGTGAGCGCTCCGATCCAGGATGGCTGCACCGAGAAGATGAATCGGGCCAAGACATCAGGATTTGTAGAGGCGTCAGAAGGAAGTTGAATCGAAAACGCGTCCGCGAGATTCACCGACTTGAATGCAGTAGCGACGGCAGACTGCGATGGGAGGGCAACCTGCTCTACTAGGGTGAATTTGCTTGGCATGGATGGACCTTCTGAGCCTGACGCAATGTATACCGAAAGGTCCGAGGTACAACATCGTGCCTGCGGTATAACCTGGCCGCTGAAACCCCAGCCAGGTGCTTGCTGTTAAAGGGCTTATTGTTCATTTTGGGTTTCGTTCAGGTCGAAAAAAAACACCCAACCCCGCAAACCAATTCTAGACGGACAGTCTGCTTATCGCCTCCTCAATATGGATGAGCGCGGCCCAAACAGCCGATTCCTTTGTGTTTGACCATCGCTACTCATAAACCGGCCCGGCTGCACCCTTGGGTGCCAGGCACTGCGCTTGGGGCGGCGTTCGCAAGATGAACTCTACTTTTGTTGAGCTCCATCGAAATTTGTCCCACTTAGCGCAGTAATTTTCATCCAAAACTGCCCCACGTAAGCACTACCCTGCTTGTTTTAAAAGCAGGGGAAATTAGGAGTGATAGACGTGACGACATTGAATGTCATCAGACGTTGGGCATTGCGGGATCAGATGTCCATCCGCGGGATTTCAAGGTGTACAAGTCTGACTCGCAACACAGTGAAGAAGCACCTACGATCAGAGGAGAGCAAGCCCAAGTACCCAAGGCGGGTCAAGATCGATGGAAAATTCGGGTCAGGCTTCAGCGGAATTCAACACTTAGGAGCTCGAACTATCTTCATTGGATAGCTCGCAAGCACGACGGCCGTGGACACGGCGCCAAGCGCCGCGAGTGCGTCAATCGTTTGTTCCAGTTCCTGCATTTCCGAGGCCACCACACGCACGACGAAGCAGTCTTCCCCCGTAATGCGGTGCGCATCAATCACCTCCGGCATGGCAGCAAAAGCCTTCAAGCAGACCGGTATTTGAGCGTGCGTGGTACGTATGCGAATGACGGCGGAGGTCGGGTATCCCGACAGGCGCAGATTGATCCTCGCGGAATATCCTTCAATCACCCCAGCCTCCTCGAGACGCCTAATGCGTGCAGTGACGGCCGGTTGCGACAGTCCGACCTGCATGCCTAGTTCGGTGTTCTTGATGCGCGCATTGAGTTGCAGCGCCTCCAGAATCTTCCAGTCCAGCTTGTCGAGATCTGCCTGCTTTGGTTTCATTTGCATGAGAGGAAAAATTCAATTGGTTTGGAAAATTGAAGTACTCATTTCCTTGGATTGTCTATGGTGACATATCTCATTCATTTCTAAACTGGGTGCTTTTACATAGGTGCTTGAAAAATGACATCTCCTGTTCTGATCGTTCCCGGGATTGGGAATTCCGGCCCCTCACACTGGCAAAGTCTCTGGCAGGAAAAGGGACCTGAGTGGCATCGACTACAAGTCAAAGACTGGGATCACGTTGTGTGCGATGACTGGGTTTCGGCCATCAGCCGGCAGGTCGCGTCCCTAGGGCCTGACACCCTCATCGTGGCGCACAGTCTGGGCTGCCTGACAGTGATTCACTGGGCTGCACGGGAAGAAAAAAAGATCAGGGGAGCCCTACTGGTATCCGTACCCGATCCCACCTCGCAAGTTTTCCCTGTATCAGCGGTCGGCTTCTCGCCCGTGCCATTGAAAGAGTTGCCTTTCCCCAGTACGGTTGTTGCAAGCACGAATGATCCGTATGGAAGCACGCCGTACGCAAGCGCCTGTTCGAAGGCCTGGGGAAGCGACTATTTCGAAGTTGGGCCGCGCGGGCACTTGAATTCCGAAAGCGGTCTTGGTGACTGGCCTGCCGGGAGCAAGTTGCTTAAGCGATTCGCTGTCGTTCTCACTGCGGCGCCGACTTCTCAAGTTCCAGGTTTCCCTCGATGAACTTGAGCTTGAAGACAAGCCGGGAGATGCGCCATCTGTCCGGGAACTGTTGCAACTGCAATTCGTAGGTGCCCACGAAGATGCGGCTCTTCAGGCCGATTGCCTTTCCCCGGTGGTGGAAGGCCACGCCGTGGCATCTGACAAGCGCCTGATTACCACTGACCTCGGTTCGTAGGTTGCCAATCTGGTGGTGAACGTGGTCGAGCGGCTTGAATCCGGCAGCCCATGCCTGGGCCACCTGGTTTGGCGTCATTTCGGCCGGCGTTCCACCGACCATGGAGCTCATGTCGAGCGTAAAGGGGCTGGTAAAGCAATTCTCCAGCGCCGGCCAGTCTCGTTCGTCGGTGGCAACAAACATCTGGACGACGACGTCCTCGACTGCCAGGCGTGTGGCCAAGTCAGATGCAGACAGAGTGAGAGACATATGGAACCTCCGGGTGAACGCGCCGCATCTTGTGGCGCTTAGCGACCTTCCGCAGCCATTTGAACATTGTCGTACTTCAGATAAATTGTGATTCCGATTGGCATAATTTTTCTCGCTTGAACTGGTTTTAGAACGCAATCTACAAAAAAAGTGTGGGTGAAACGCCATATCCCACGCAGGAATCGATGACCGTTCAGGATGGGGCTGCAACGTCCACGAGTTCGTCGTACCGTCCGAGCGGCTTCACCTCCATCTGTACCGGCGGTTCCACACACCTGTCTTTGATCCCCGCCAGGAAAGTTTTGAACGTGTCCAGCTTCATCAGGGGACTGTCGTCCGGCCCGCCTTCGCGGGTGGCGATGTGCATGAAGCTCAAGCCGTCGCCCATACGGAATGATTGATATTGCAGACCACTGGGCTTCTCGCGCGCCAGTTGAGCGAACACCTGCTCGATGAGCCGCTGATTCTCGTCGGCGAACTCCGGCATCACCTTGTAGCGCACCACCACTGTCTTCATGATTTCACTCCTTGTATCGCCGTATCAACCTGGGTTGCGCGCGGCTTCAGCCGCAAACCCACCACCGCGCCGGCCAGCGAAAGCGCCGCGGTGACCCACAGCGCCACGGCAAAGCCGGCGCCGAATTCCTGCGGGCTGGCGTAGCCGCCCGCGCGCGTAAACACCGCCACGACCAACGCGACGCCGAACACGCCGCCTAGTTGCCGCAGGGTGTTGAACAAACCCGCCGCCTTGCCTATGTCGGGCGGCTCGACCGCGCCCAGCACCGCGCTTTGAACTGCGGGCATGGCCATTGAGATGCCGCCACCGGCAAGCGCAAGCGGCAGCACCCACATCCAGTAGCCGGCGTCGGCGCGCACCAGCGCCGCCAGCCACACCATGCCGGCTGCCTGCAGGCCCAGTCCGACGACGACCAATGCCTTTTCGCCGACGCGCTTGACCATAGCACCCGCCACCGGCGCTACCAGGAACAAAGTCGCCGTCCAGGGCAGCATGCTCGCGCCGGCGGCCAGCGGCGAGCGGTGCCACACGACCTGGAAAAACTGCGCCATGAAGAACAGCGTGCCCATCAGTGAGGCCGTCAACAAGAAAGCGATCGTGAGCCCCGCCGCCAACACAGGGGAGCGGAACAGACGCGGCGGCACCATCGCATCCCACGCGCGCGATCGTTGCGACGCCACGAACAGCGCACCCAGCACCGCCCCAGCCCCCAAGGACAGCAGCACCTGCGTGCTGCCCCAGCCATCGCGATTGCCGCGCACCCCGCCCCACACCAGGCCGAGCAATGACGCCGTCATCAGCGCAGCGCCCAGGATGTCCAGCTGCGGCGCTGCGGCCTTGCCCTCGGGTACCTTGGCCAGCATCAGCCAGGCCACCACCAGCGCCACCGGCAGGTTGATCCAGAAGATCCACTGCCACGCGAGCCCGTGCACGATGGCGCCGCCGATGAGCGGCCCCGACAGCACCGCCAGCCCGGTGATGCCGCTGAACAAGCCCAGCGCCCTGGCCCGCTGCGCCGGCGGGAAGGTCGCGCCCAGCAGCGCCATGCCAATCGGCATCAGCAGCGCCGCGCCAAGGCCCTGCACCGCCCGCGCGGCGATCAACCAGCCGGTGCCGGGCGCCAGCGCGCAGGCGGCCGACGCCAGCGCGAACAGCGCCAGCCCCGCCACGTACATGCGGCGCCGCCCGAACCGGTCGCCCAGTGCCGCGCCTGTCATCAGCAGCGCGGCAAAACTGAAGGTGTAGGCGTTGACCGTCCACTCCAGCGCCTCCACCGACGCCGACAGGTCGTGCCGCAGCGTGTCCAGCGCCGTGGTCACCACCATGGCGTCCAGCGCCGCCATGAAGGAGCCGGCCGCGGCCAGCGCCAGCACCCAGCGCTGGGTGCCCGTGAATCCCGTAGATTGATGGGTGTCTTGCATCTGCTTGTATCCTTTCGTGTTGCATGGCTGTAAAGACGAAGGGCGGGGGCGCAACGATCCGGAAATATTTTTCGTCCGCATCGCATCCTTTCACCTTTGCCAAACGTCTTCCCTGATCGCCATTGCGGGCTCGGCCCGCCATGTCCCCCTCACCAAAGGCTCCTATGCTCCCCACCAAGCTTCCCGACCCGCCTATACCCGACCCCGACTTCCCCCAGTTGATGGCCCAGCTGCGCGCCCGCCTGCACCGCTACTGCGCACGAATGACGGGTTCGATGCTGGACGGCGAAGACGTGGTGCAGGAAACGCTGATCAAGGCCAACGGGAGCTACGACGCGCAGGCCGTGCAGAACGTGGAAGCGTGGCTGTTTCGCATCGCGCACAACGCGGCCATGGACTTCCTGCGGCGCAAATCGCGCGAGCAGGCGATGTTTGCCGACGAAGACGTGGACACAATCGCGGACAAGCAGGCCGAGTCCGCCGACCGCCGCCATGTGGCCACCGCGGCCTTGCGCACCTTCATGCGCCTTGCGCCCGCGCAGCGCAGCACCGTCATCCTGGCCGACGTGCTGGGTTACGCCCTCGAAGAAGCGGCCGGCGTGATGGGCACCACCGTGCCGGCCGTCAAGGCGGCGCTGCACCGCGGCCGCGCGCGCTTGCGCGAGCTGGCCGGGCAACCCGACGACGCGGCTTCGCCGCCCAGCCTGTCACCGCAAGACCAGGCCCTGCTGGCCGCCTATGCCGAGCGCTTCAACGCCAGGGACTTCGATGGCCTGCGCGAGATGCTGGGTCAGGACGTGAAGCTGGACCTGGTGGCTCGCCGCAAGCCGATGCAGGCGCGCGGTGGGGAGTACTTCACGAATTACGCAGCCAAGACGTACGGGCTGCGCATAACACCCATCAACGTGGAGGGCCGGCCAGGACTGTGGGTGGATACCGAGGAGGACGAAGGTGCAGGGGCGCCGGGGTACCTGGTGGTGCTGGAATTTGCGGAGGGGAAAGTGATGGGGATCCGGGATTTCCGGTATGCGCGATGGGTGGGAGAAAGGTTGTACTGAATTGGCATCCCGACGGGATATCAGGTGCGATACCATGCCCCAAGTGAAGAGGGCGGGCGTTATGCAAATTGTCGGGATCGTTTTAGCGATAGGTGTTGGACTTGTGAGTTGGCCGGCAGCGTTAGCACTGGGTGGATGGGGTTCTCCCCTGCGCGCTGTGGATTCACTTTTACTCTGGGCTCCCATTGTTGGCGCGGCAGCACCCATCGCTTTACTCCTATTTGTAAAAGGGGCGAAGGTGTCGGGGGCGTGGGTGGTGGCGTTGGCTCCGCTCCTCGGTGTGCTGAATACGCTTTGGAGTGTCGATCTCTATACGTCTTACCTTGGGCCCAGCCTTGCATCGTCTGACCCAATCCCGTGGGCATTCATGGTTTTTTCTGCCATGTGGCTGCTGCCCTGGCTGTATGTCATCAATGCATTGAGGAAGAAAGACAGCCTCGCTTGAACTTGTCGAATTGCGCCGAGGTTCGAACCCGTCTGCCGCGGACCTTGCGCTATAAATTGCGTTAAGCTCACGGAAAGACACTATGACAGGACGCGGCATCGCCGCGAATGTTGCCGGTCCAGCCATCTTCGCGTTAAGCGACAAATCCTTCCTCGAAGCATTACATGTTCTTTGACTTTCCATCGTTTTCGCTGGTGATGTTCGTCATTTTTCACGGCGTTGCCTTTGGAGCCGGTCTGTACGAGCAGCGAATCGTCGTTCCGCGCTGGATGGGAATTTCTCCCGGGGGTGCACGCTATCTTCATCCAGAGGCGATGCGAGCCGACGATTCCGGGCGCCGTTTCTGGGGCTTTGTCAGCACCGGACCCCTGAGTCTTTTGACGCTCATCAATTGCTATTTTGCATTCGCGAGTACGGGGCCCGTCCGTACCCTTTGGCTCGCTGCATGTGCGGTGACGCTGGTCGAGCGAATATTCACATTCGCCTTCTTTATTCCCAAAGCAATAGGGCTCATGCGCGGCGATGACTCGCCAACTGGGACGGCCCTGCGCACCGCAGCAAAATGGCGCTCACTCAACTGGCTCCGCTTGGTGCTCTCGCTTGCAGGTTGGCTACTTGCACTTCTTGCGTACGGCGCTCGCTGATACACACCTGATATAAATATCGCCACTGCACCTTACCCTTGGTCCCGGTTGCCAGTTGAATTCCGTCGAAATCTGATCCCCTCAAATCAGAATTCAACAGCATAGCTTGCGATTTAACATTGGGCGGTCTGCTTCATCCACCATTCCGCCCACTCGGGGGGCGTTTCGACTCAGCGGCACGCAAATGCTTGAGGTAGGCGCAGAACATGTCGGCCATTGCGTCCGCGTAGACCTTGATCTCTGCGTTTGTGCGGCTGCTTTCCGAAAAGTCCTTTCCGGCAGCGCTGAGAGTGGCGGTAATCAGATCGCCGGCCAGCACACGAGTTACCTGCGGCGCCTTGGGCAGCGCCTCCCGCATGAAGGCTTGAATAATTCGGTCTCCCGACGCCTTCGCCGCGTGTGCTTCAGGCGCCTCGCGGTAGAGCGGTGCAGCGTCACTGAGCGCCACCCGCATTCCAGCCTCGTCACACTCTGATCGAATGAAGGCGTGAACCAGTGCCCGCAGCCTTTCAAGCGGCGCCTTCTGAACATCCTTCAGGATGCTGCTCAGCATGTCTGTCGTCTGCTGCCACTCGTCGCTTTGCAGCCGGAATAGGATCGCCGCCTTATTTGGGAAGTACTGGTACACCGAGCCGACACTAACTCCAGCTTTTTCCGCGACGCGCGCTGTCGTGAATCGATGTGCTCCTTCCTTGGCCAGAACCTGAGTGGCCGCTTCCAGAATTGCAGCGACGAGTTCAGTCGAGCGGGCCTGCTTGGGCTGTTTTCTCGAGGAAATCTGAGGGATCTGGCGGTCAGTCATGGCGGCGTGGCGTGTCCAAAAATAATGCGAATAGCAAATGCGAGGAATTCATCGTATTCTATGAATGCGACGAATTGATCGCATTTTATCGCGCGTTACGTAACGCTCACCCCCAGATTGGACACTTCAATGATTGCAACACTTACCTCTCCCCCGCTCGCCCCGTTGTTGGACAGACTGTTCGCGCAGGCCGATGCCGCCACCAGCCCGGCAATGGCAGGCGTTTCGCGTGAAGAGCGAGAACGCCTGATGCAAAGCAAGACGGAATATTTGAGTTTGTATGGGCTTCTGAAAGATTTATGGCTTCCGGTCTCGCGCGAAACCGGCGCACTGCTTTATATGCTGGCGCGCAATGCCAATGCTGCAAACATCGTCGAGTTTGGCACCTCGTTTGGTATTTCAACTCTGCACCTGGCTGCGGCACTGCGTGACAACGGTGGCGGCAACCTGATCAGCACTGAATTTGAGCCCTCTAAAGTGGCGCGGGCGCGGGAACATCTCGCCGAGGGCGGCCTGGCCGACTTGGTGGAAATCCGCGAGGGCGACGCACTGAATACCCTCGCGACCGATCTCCCCGAAAACATCGATCTGCTGCTGCTCGACGGAGCCAAGGCGCTTTACAGCGACATCCTGGATCTGGTGGGGAACCGCCTTTTGCCGGGTGCGCTGATCGTGGCCGACAACGCCGACCAGAGCCCGGACTACCTAACCCGGATGCGTTCGCCCGGCAGTGGCTACCTGTCCGTGTCGTTCGGCGAGGACGTGGAGTTGTCGATGCGGCTTGGCTAAGTCAACAACGCGTAGTGGGAATCCTCGCAATGGCACCATCGAGCTGCCGAATCTCCGACAGACCTTATTCCCACGGAACACGCTTGATTGTCATGAATAAAGTCCGTCGGAGAATTCCTCTAAGAGGAATGCCTTTCGATTACTTTTCCTGCCGTTTTTAACCTAGCAAAGTCCGTCGAAGTTTTCCGGGCTGCGCAAGAATTTTCGACAACTAAATGAAGTACGTCGAACACATCGCATTGATACGCCTTTACTTGCATTCGGGCGGCGATTTTCGGCGGTCAGCCGAGAGCATCTTGGACTTACGGCACATACCAGTCCAAGTTATTGTCCGCATCCCCCTCTGGTCAGACTTCAGCGGTATTCAACAAACTTTGATCAGATTGCGCGGTACAACCGCTTTTCCACCAACACCGTGCCTTGCAGCCGACGCCAAGCCTTGGCTGCTGCTAACACGCCGAGGTCTACCAGAGGCTCAACAAGCACGACGGCCATGTACGCCGCGCCAAAGCTGGCAATTTGGTTCAGGTTTTCAATACCGACACCGCGGCCATACAACGCCCAGAAGCCGACCCAGACCACAATACCGCCTTGATAGGCGACAGAGAGCTTGAACGCTTGCATGTATCCGATGTCAACATAAGCCAGCTCTTCCGGAATGATACGGCGCGCCAAGGCAGCAGTGGCAAACAAAGGCACCAGCAGGTAGTGACATTCATGCCGTATTGGGGAATGTCCTGAGGTTCGAAGAACAGGCCTTGGATCAACAAGCCGGCCGCGAGGCTGATGCAGGCAGGCGCCACACCAAAAACCAGCATCAACGTGGTACCCAGAATCAAATGCACTTCGGAACCCCCGACAGGATGATGAGGCAGTAGCTCAAAAAAGCTGAACACCAGCGCCGCGGCAATCGCAGAGCGCAGCAGCAAGGCGACAATGCCCTCATTCTTCAACATATCCAGCGCGAGCTTGGCGGTGTAGGCGAGCGCTGCCGCTGCAGTCCCGTAGCTCATAAGTATTTTGGTGCCGTCAACGAGACCGGGTTCGATGTGCATGGTGTATTTCCTCAACTAGCTAAAGACTCGCGCCAGCATCCCCGCCAGCGCCTGAGCATTACGACCGCGCGGCCGTTGCAGGCCGCGCGTTCACCTTGTTGGCCGGTATCCGGGCTGACGGAGCAAACTTCCATCGCCTTCCCAGGCTCGTGTTCAAAACTATGAGTCACGATCAAAGGCCAACGGCCATCGTTGCGTTACAACCTTTGGGCCGGTGCCTGCTAACTATCCAGTGCTTTGGTAACCTCGCCTATGGATGTCAACTGTTGTAGCTGAAGAACATTGAGCAGCGCCTCGAGAAACCGCTCGTAGTAATCCCACGGTGGCTGCGCTGAACAATCGAGTTGTTCCCAGTTTCCGATCGAGTGAATCAGTTGCTGGCGAAAATCCTCCCATTCGAAATGGCCCTCCTTGGACACCGCAAGCGCCAATCCAAAAAGCTGGCGTTGCCACTCCTGGCTGAAGTGCAACTTGCCATTGCTATGAGGTGGTGCATCAGCTTGCCCAAGCATGCGGGATGCGGCGTACTCTTCGAAGCGGGTAAACATCGCGTGAGCCTCAGATTGTCTTGGGCGCTTGTACCAGTGCGACGCCCATCATCGACTCGGGAGTGACCAGCGCAGCCAGCGCTTCCTCGCTTAAGCCTTCGGTATTGGCCGGCCGTTCCGGTATGACGAACCAGCGAATTTGCGCGCTGCTGTCCCACACCCGCACTTCAGCGCCTTCATTCACCGGAACGCCGAACTCGCGCAAGACCGCACGTGGCTCGCGCACGCCACGGGCGCGGAAAACCGGATCCTTGTACCAGTAGGGCGGCAAACCGAGCAGGGGCCACGGGTAGCAAGAGCAAAGCGTGCAAATGATGAGGTTGTGCACGCCGGGGACGTTCGCCACCGCTGCCATGTGTTCGCCCTCGGCTCCCGTCATGCCCTGCGGCAGTTGCAGCTCGGCGATAGCCTTGGGCGTATCGGCGAGCAAGCGCTCCTTGTAAGTGGGGTCGGTCCACGCCCGTGCGACGACGCGCGCGCCGTTGAAGGGGCCGGCGACCTTCTCGAAGTGCTCGAGCACGGCATCGACTGAGTCGCTGCCGATCACGCCTTTTTCGATCAGAAGGGTCTCCAGTGCGCGGACCTTTGCGGCGTTCGCCGCTTCGCGTTCCTCGTTGTACTTGAACAGGTCGTCGCTCATAGTCCTTCTCTCAGGTAAGCCTCGAAGAGGTCCGCATAAATCGTCGTGTTTGGCTCGGACATACCGGGCCCCCAGATGTCCTCAGCAGCAAACGCTACGCGGTACACCGGCATGGGTGCGCCAATCCCGTCGGGCCCTGTCGAGCAGAAGTACCCGAAAGCCCCTGAATACACCTCCATGACGGTACCCCGCTTGTTGCGCAGGTAGCCGGGTAGCCGGGTATGTTCCACTGCCGGCGGGTCGCCCACCCGAACCAGCTGGCGCTGGACGAACCGCGGTGCGTCGGGCAGCGTTCGAAGGGGAGAATCGCCGCGCAGCAGGTAGTCGACGATCTGTTGCTTGATGGGCTCGCTGGGCCTATCGGGCAGCGGTGCACCTGGCTCGGCGCTGTAATGCGCTGTCGCACGCGCCAGCTCGTCGCTGTTGAAGTAGCCTTTATCGACGAAGAACTGGGTGATGCCCATCAGCCACTTCTCGTAATAGCGGAACTTAAAGTACTCGAAAGGCTGCATCGCCTCGGCACCGGAGCGCAGCGACGCCCAGGTCCACGTTTCCTTGAACGTGGTCGGCAATGCAGCCACCGGATACTTCGGCAATGCGTCTGCAAGATGTGCACTTTCGGCCATCATTACGGTGTGGATGCCGAAAATCCGCTTTTCCCATTCCTGCACAAAAACGCGGATTTCTAGGCTGACAGGCCCGAGGTTTTCGAGGCCGCCCAGAGTGTGTTGAAGTTTCATGGTGTGGCACCATTTTGGCTAGAGGCAACGCAACCGAGGAATCCGTCGCGCAGCGAATCCACGTCCAGATTCCGTCCAATGAACACCAGCCGACTGCGGCGCGGCTCTCCAGGTCGCCAGCCGCGACCCGGCCGGGCATCGAGCAGCATGTGAACGCTGTGAAAGTGGAACTGCCGTGCCTCGCCTCGCAGGTTCAGAACGCCCTTGCTTCGCATCAACCGGGCACCCGACTGTTGGACCAGTTGGTTCATCCAGCGATTGAACCGCTCTGCGTCAATGGCCTCATCGGTCTCGATGCTGTATGAGCCGATCGAGGTGTCGTGCTCGTGGTTGTGCTCGTCTTCCAGGAGATCGGGCTCGACCGACAGCACGTTCGCCAGGGAAAACCGCTTCGTGCCGAGCAGTTCACCCACCGGGATCCGCGCGTGTTCAGCCCGGACCAGGTGCGCAGCGGGGTTCAGCAGACGTAACTCGCGCTCGAGCCTCTTCACTGCTTCACCATCGACCGTCTCGATCTTGTTGAGCATGACGACGTCAGCAAAAGCTATTTGCTCACGCACAATATCGTCGCCGAGATGGAGTAGAAGATGGTGTGCATCGGCAACGGTAATGACCGATTCAAGTTCCACGCGCTCCAACATGGCCGCATCGGCGAGAAAACTCTGCAATACCGGAGCCGGGTCGGCCAGACCGGAGGTTTCGATGATCAGGCGATCGACCGGCCGGCCGGCACGCTGGAGCAGATCGTTGACCGCCACTGCCAGGTCCTTGCGCACCGTGCAGCAGATGCAACCATTGGTGATCTCGATAAGCGGCCGATCATCGGCGACGATCAGTTCCCCGTCGATGCCAACCTCGCCAAACTCGTTGACGATGACGCCGATGAAAGCGTCATGGCACTGATCTAGCAGGTGGTTTACGAGTGTCGTCTTACCGGCACCCAGAAAGCCGGTGATGATCGTGACGGGAATCATCCGGCTTGACGTTTCGAAGCTGCCAGAGCTGCGGCAGGATGGGGATTTTCCGCCGATGTAACCGGCTCGCGCATGTCCAGTCCGTGGCGATCACGAATGAAAATCGCCCCCACAACCAAAGTGATCAGCGACACAGCAACCGTGTAGAGAAGGCCGTGGAAGATGTCGCCACTGCCTACCACCATTGCCGTCGCCACGAAAGGCGCGAAGCCACCGATCCAGCCATTCCCGAATTGCAGTGCCACCGAGACGCCGCTATAGCGAACCTGTGTTGGAAACTGTTCAACGAGGAACGCACCCATCGGGCCATACACCATGGTCGAGAGGAAAATCAGCCCGAACAGCATCAGCACAATCATGGGCGCATTCACGCGGGCTGGATCGGCGACCAGCGGCATGCCGCGCTCAACCAGCACGCGACGTACCACGGCTTCGTCAAAACCGGGCAATGTTATTTCGCCAATCACGAGCCGCAGTTCGCCTTGCTGCTGCTGCAACGTATATGGAATACCTTGCGCGGCCAGGAATGAGCGGGCGCGCGTGCACGGCTTGGTCGCCTTTGGCTGAAAGAGTTGACCGACAAATGATTGTTCCTCACGACAGTCGCTACCCTCAATGACGACATGAGTCCGAGCGCGGAACTCTTCCAGCGCTGGATTCCCGTATTTGGCCATGCCCTGGAAGAGAGGCACGAACAGCAATGCAGACAGCAGACAGCCCGTCAGCATGATCCACTTTCGACCAACCAGATCTGAAAGCCAGCCGAAAAGCACGAAGAACGGTGTGGCCAGCACGAGAGCGATCGTGAGGTAGCCATAGGCAGATTGAGCGGGCAGCTTCAGCATGGTGGTGAGGAACTGCAGGCTGTAGAAGTGCGCCGTATACCAGATGACGGCTTGTCCTGCCACTGCACCGAAAATCGTCACCAGCACAATGCGTAGAGTGCGCGAATTTCCGAAAATGTCTTTGATCGGATTTCGCGAGCCCTTTCCGTGCGCCTTCATCTCGAGAAATATCGGCGACTCCTCCAGCCGCATACGCACATAAAGCGAATACGCGAGCAACCCCAACGACAGCACGAACGGCACACGCCATCCCCAAGAGGCAAAGGACTCTGCGGACAACGACGATCGCAGTACCAGGATCACAGTCAGAGAGGCGAGCAGCCCGAGGGTTCCAGTGATCTGCAGCCAACTCGTCGTGAAGCCGCGATGCCGCGGATCTGCGTGCTCCGCGATGTAAGTGACAGCGCCGCCGAACTCTCCGCCGATCGCCAGGCCCTGCACCAGCCGCAGCAGGACCAAAATCGCCGGGGCGGCCCAGCCGATGGTCTCGAACGTGGGGAGGAAGCCGATGGTCGCGGTGGCCAGGCCCATGATCATCATTGTCACAAGAAAGGTTTTCTTGCGTCCAACCAGGTCACCCAAGCGTCCGAAGACGATTGCACCGAAGGGCCTCAACACGAAGCCTGCGCCAAAGGTCGCGAGCGACGCGAGAATGGCTGCGGATTCGTTGCCCTTGGGAAAGAACAATCCGCTGAAGAACACTGCGAGGCTACCGTAGATGAAGAAGTCATACCACTCGAACACGGTGCCGAGTGCGGCGGCGAAGACCACGCGGCGCGTTTCACGGGGGGTCCCTGGCGTTGCGGGGGATGCGTTTATGTTTGTTGTCATGTCCATACTCCTAGATGTATGGCGGTGCCGTCAGGCACCGCTCCGCTTGTCGATACGCGCAATGAAGTCGCGCAGGATGGCGTTAAAACGCTCGGGTTGCTCCAGCATCGGGAAGTGCGCAGCGGCGGGGACCAGCTGCAGTATGGCACCAGGAATACCGGCCGCGAGTGCCTGGGATTGCGCAGGTGGCGTGATGGCATCCTCTTCGCCGCAGACGACGAGCGTCGGCAAAGTCAGATGCTCAAGCTCCTCACGGCTGTCAGCCTCGTTGAGTGAAACGATGGCTTCGCGCGCGACGAAATTTGGAGTCTGTGCGACCTGTTCGCGAGCGAACGCCACCAGTTCGGGCGATGCGGCTGAGCCGAACGAGCGATCGATCACCGCCTGGCTTGCGGCGACGATACCGAGGCGATCAATCGCCTCCAGCACATTCTTCACGCGGACGTCAGGACCGAGTCCGTGCGGCGTTGCACCCACTAGCACCAGGGCGCGCAGGCGGTCTCCGTGCGTGAGTGCGAACCGTTGGGAAATCGTGCCGCCCATTGAGAGCCCCACGAGAATCACGTCTTTGAGGTCTAACTTGTCAAACAGCAACACCAAATCGGCCACGAAGGCGTCAATTGTGTAACGGCGAGTCTGCGGACGCGCCGAGCGACCATGCCCAGGCAAGTCCAGTATCACCAATCGGTGATCCCGCGCGAACTCGCCGATTTGCTCGCGCCAGAACTCACCCGTTGTGGTGAAGCCGTGACAAAACACGAGCGTCGGGCCTTGGCCCGCCACCCGCACATGCATGTCTCCGATAGAAAAATTATTGTCCATGTGCATTTCCAGTTGGGGAATCGAACGCCCCACGTAGTCAAGCGCGAGGCGGGCTTACTCAGCAAACCTGATGCCAAGGCGCGTTTCCCGTCGACATGAACGCGCAAGCTGTTGATTTGTTGGAAGAAATTCCCCTTCCAGTCCTGCTTGACGCGGCAGAATATTGGCTGTAATCTCAAAATAGAGTCTCTAAATCTCATTATTGATACAAGTTATGCCTTTTCCAGAATGGTTTGGCTCCGGCCAGAATGAAGCTGAGCTACTGCGCCGCGTGCTGGATCACGTGTCCGACTGTCTCGTCGCGGTGGATACCGAAGGGCGCGTCGTGCTGATCAACGCGCCGTATTGCCGCCTGCTGGGCGGTTCACCCGGGGATTTCATTGGCCGGCACATCACCGATGTCGTGTCGCCAAAGACTCGGCTCCATCATGTTGCGCGGGGCGACACAACCGTGACCATGATGACGCTGGAAGTCCACGGCCACCAGCTGCTGGCGCGCCAGGTGCCTGTCTACCAGGACGAACGGATCATCGGCGCAGTGGGCCTCGCTCTGTTCTCCGATATGGCTGCGCTGAAAAAGGCGGTTGCCGTTGCTGCGGACGGCGACCGTGCCATTCACAGCTCGCCCACACCGTGGACCGCGCGGCACAAGCTCGCGGACATCTTGGGACGCGGAGCAAGAATGCATGCAGTGCGGGCAGCCATTGAACAGGCTGCCCCGCTGTCGTTGCCGGTGCTAGTGCAGGGCGAGACTGGAAGCGGAAAAGAACTGGCAGCCAGCGCCATCCACGCCCTGTCACCGCGAGCTCGGCGACCATTCGTATGGGTCAACTGTGCCTCGATTCCGGAGTCGCTGATTGATGCAGAACTTTTCGGCTACGAAGGCGGCGCCTTCACCGGAGCCCGAACTCGCGGAAAACCGGGCAAGTTCGAACTGGCGAGCGGGGGCACGCTATTCCTCGATGAGATCGGTGACATGCCACTGAGCCTGCAGGCCAGTCTTCTGCATGCTGTTCAGAATCAGGAGATCGTTCGAGTCGGTGGCGTTTCGCCGATTCCGATCGATACGCGAGTTGTTTGCGCCACCCATCGCGACCTGCAGGCCCGCGTAGATGCCGGCCAGTTTAGAGCTGATCTGTATTACCGGCTGAACGTACTCGGCGTGCGCATGCCCGCTTTACGTGAGCGCGATGACCTTGAATGGATGATCGAGCAACTGCTTGATCGCATGGCGCGACGAGAGGGTCTGCCAGGTCGCCGGATGCCACCAACGGTTCGCGCGCGATGGCTGGCCTTTGACTGGCCGGGCAACGTGCGCCAGTTGGAAGCAGCCGTGTTGCGCTTCCTGATTTCCGGCGATACCGAGCTGCCGGCTGGACGGCCAGCAAGGCGACTGGGGGATAACGCTGAAATGGGTGGAGCCTCGATAACGACCACTTTGCAGGCACATTTGGATCGCGAGCGCGACGCCTATATACGAAAGGCGCTCGCGGAGACCGCGGGGGACAAGGACGAGGCTGCGCGCCGACTCGACATAAGCCGGGCAACTTTGTATCGCGAGCTTCGGCGCTCGCCTGCATCGACATGAGGAAACTAGTGTGGGTAGCTCCGCACACAATTTGAACCACCAATCACCGCAATATACTCCGCTGCCGCCCAATAATCATTGTGTCGACAAAAGACGAGCCACTGCGGTTGCCGGGGCCATAAGTAACACGAAAATCTTCTGTCAGCGGAAAATTCGTCATGGATTCCAGAGTCGAAACCAGTTTTTCCCGCTGTAGCGATGGCGTTAATTGCAGTGTTTTGATCATCAGCTTGGCGGATAGAAAGCCCTCCATCCCCAAGAACGAAGCCGACTCCTTGGAGAAGCGTTTTACCAGCTCCACGTACTCGGACGACCCAACGCTGCGAGTGTTGTAGGGATACGGCACAGGCTGGGTAAACCGCAATCCGATGGCATTGTCACCAAGCAGCGAAATGGCCATCTCAGGAGAGACCACTGATAGCACTGTCGTGACAGGCAAGATAATGCCCTTCTCTTTTGCCTGGGTGACGAAGGCAGCCAGAGCTGGTGCGCTGCCCCCAAAAATCAGGGCGGCGGGACGCTGTTTTTCAATGCCCAGGAGTGTTTGAGTAAAGTCGGGCTTGGCCGAGGGTGGAAAAGGAGCCTCTACAAGCGGAACGAGCTTCTGGCGCGCCAAAGTCGTCGTCACACCACTAAGCGCCGCTCGGCCTTGCCCGTCGTCCTGATAGACCACGCCCCAGCTGCGCACGCCTGTAGTTGTCCCGATCTCGACGGCACTTGAGGCCTCATGAGCGAAGCTGGATCGAACAATAAACACGTAGCGATTGCCTGGGTCTTTCACAATCGGTGCGCCCGAAACGGCACCAATAAGAGGAATCTTGTTTTCGTTAGCGAACTTTGACACCTCAATAATCCCAGGTGTTCCCATAAAACCAAACAAGGCTAGGGCGCCCTGATCAACCAGCTTTCGGGCATTTTGGACCACAAGTTCCTTGTCAAACTTGTCGTCCAAAATCAATAGCTGAATCCGCCGGCCATGAATGCCTCCAGAAGCATTCACCGATTCGAAAAGAATTCGCGCCCCTTCTCGAAACTGTTGTGCATTGATACTGGCGACCCCCGTAAACGGAAGCGACATTCCAAGCACAATATTAGGCGGATCAATGGCTATGGCATGTTGAGCAATGCCAAACAATGACAGACCTGCACCAAGTGTCGAAGCCTGATTTAGAAAAGTCCTGCGATCCATGGTTCACCTCATTTCGGTTTGCTTTAAAAGTGAGTGCATTGGTGCCAAACCGCCAGACCGGCTCCCGCGCTCACCATTCAGCGGGACGATTTCGAACTACCTGGAATGAACGCGAATTACAGATCCAGCACGAGCATCGGCGTCACAGCGCGCGAACAGCACGGCATAAACTGGTCATTCGCGGCTTGCTCCTCAGTTGTGAGATACATGTCACGGTGTTCAGGCACACCCTCTAGTACGCGTGTGAGGCAAGTTCCGCACACTCCTTGCTCACACGACGTCTGCACCTCGATTCCAGCCGCCTTCAACGCTTCAACGACGGTTTTATCCTTGGGCACGTTCACGACTTTCCCCGAGCTCGCCAGCTTTACCTCGAAACTGCCATCCGCGTCCGACCTCGCAACATCACCGGAAAAGAACTCGTAGTGCAGCTGTGATTCGGGCCAACCCTTGGCTCTGGCCGTCTGAAGCACGGCGTCCATAAAGCCTTTAGGTCCGCATACGTAAAGATGAGTCCCAACCTGGTGGGTGGCGAGCAATGCCCCGATATCGAGTTTTTGCTCTGGTTCCCCATCGTCAAAATGGAAGTGCGCATGGGCCGCGAACGGGGACGATTGGATTCGTCGCAAGAACGCAGTCCGGTTGCGCTCTCGCGTGCAGTAATGCATCTCGAATTTTTCGCTCGCAATGGCCAACCGCTCAGCCATACACAGAATGGGCGTGACACCGATACCGCCCGCCAACAGAACGCTGTGCTTTGCCGCATGCGAGAGGGCGAAATGGTTCTTGGGCACGCTGATGCGCAGCAGGTCTCCCTCTTGAACGATCTCATGCATCGCCCTTGACCCACCCCGCGACTTCGGGTCCTTAAGAACACCGATTAGATAGCGATGGCGCTCGGAAGAATCGTTGCACAGTGAGTATTGCCTTGTGACTCCACCCGGAATCTGGACGTCGATATGTGAGCCTGCCGAGAAAGCCGGCAATGCCTGCTGTGGGTCCGCACTAGCCAGCTCCAACACGCAGATGTCAACAGCTTCGGTCCATTTGCGCGCCACTTGCACGGTTAGATTTAGCTCACTCATGGCGAGGAGTCTGAAACCGAATCCACTCCACGAGCCGACTTGGCTTCTTTTGCAAGAAGTTCCTCGAGAACTCGCTTCATGCGGACGGGACCGCTGTCGACATTGAACAGGACCGGCTTGCGTTTGAGCAGCTCCTCGATGCCCAACATGTCTTGCATCGCCTCCATCATGGGTTCGTCCTGTCCCTGAAACGCATGCAATCTCAGCTTGGCGATTTCGGCCTCAAACTCCTGGTCCGCTTCGCTAATCGGCTTGCGAACGATGCCCACGTGATAGTGCGTGGTCGTTTCGGTCTCGGCTGCCAGGATGTGGATGCCCATGTAGCCCGCCCCATCTTCCCGGGTATCCCCCGGCGCATGGCAACCAACATCGAGCAGAAAGCACGATGGTGGATCCCAGCGCATGATGTTCCAGAAGTCCACGTTCTTTTTGTCACGACGGAACATTAGATCGAAGACCTGCGGCACCGGAACATCACGCGACCAGCGCTCGCAACTTACAGTTCGGCCGTCCTGCCTGACTTTGATCTCGGCATTCGCATGCTCCGGCGTGGCCAGCAATCCCGCATGCAGAAAGGATGCATGACTTAGATCCATGACGTTATTCGAGATCAACTCGACATTCACGTTCATCGTGAAATGGTCACGGTGACGGGACAGGCCATCGCCGTCCACCATGACAGAGAAATCGGGGATCAGACTCTCATCAGGCGGCTGGTCGCCCATCCAGACCCACAGCATCGTGTGCTTTTCGACAACCGGGTAGGTCGGCACTTTCATTGCCTCTGGAATAGCGCCCGGGGTGTTTGGATTGTGCACACACTGGCCCTCAGTGTTGAACTCGAGGCCGTGGTAGCCGCAGCGAATGCGGTCGCCCGTCTTGCAGCCGAGGTGCAATGGCGCGAACCGGTGCGGGCACACATTCGACATGACAACCGGTGTTCCGTCCTCCCGCCTTGTGAAAAGCAATGGCTCGTTGATGATCTTGCGATAAAGCAAGGTCTCGGAGGTGATGTCCTTTGCCCAAGATCCCGCATACCAGGCATTTCGTAAAAATTTCATCTTCAATCCTTCTGGCGTGACCTAACCGCCTCAACACCTGAACTAACACTCATATAGGAAACATTTCTGGTAGCCACCACAGAAAAAATTCATCACCAGGCAAATGCCCTCTTTGCCAGAACATGGGCTTGTGCATTGATTTCATGTGACTTCATACCGATCAGCCCCTGGGATTGACGCCGTCGAACGCATCTTGCAAAAGCGCACGAATCGCATCACGCTGCAGTGGTCGCGGGTTCCAGTAGGGGTTGGCGCATGCGATATCGGCAGCGCGATCCAGGTCTGCCTCACGCATGCCGATCTGACGCAGGGCTACCGGTGCGCCACATTCCGCAGCCAATTCACGCAGGCCCTGCGGAGCCGAGGACTGTCCCAAGGCGCTCGCAATACGATGCATGGCCTCGGGTGCGGCGACTTCGTTATAGGCAAGCACATGCGGCAGCATGACAGTGTGCGTTTCCGCATGCGGCAGATTGAAGCTGCCTCCAAGCGTGTGGCACAGCTTGTGATGCAGCGCCATCCCCACCGATCCGAGCACCGTGCCGCAGAGCCAAGCTCCATACTGCGCATTGCCACGCGCCTCCCGATTAGCCGGCTCCCTGACAATGATCGGTAGTGCAGAGGCGATTGCGCGTATGCCTTCTTGAGCCATCAGGCTCATGACGGGATTACGATCTTGCGCATACAAGCCCTCGGCTGCGTGCGCCATCGCGTTGAACGCACTCGTGACAGACATCCCGACGGGTAGCGAGAGGGTGAGCTCAGCGTCATACAGCACCGTCCGGGGCAGCACACGCATGTCAGTTCCCGTACGCTTCAGGCCTCCTTCCGTAACGCCGAAAATCGGTGTTACCTCACTGCCCGCATAAGTGGTCGGGATTGCAAGAATGGGAATCTGAAACTCCGGCGACGATTCCAGTGCAATCGCCTTTCCAAGGCCGATGGTGGATCCACCACCGATAGCGATCGCGCAGTCCGCACGCAATTGCCTGGCGACGGCAATTGCCTTCTTCGCAATTTCCACCGGAACATGCATGGCGGCTTCATCAAAAATGCCTGCCGCCGTAGCTCCAAGTCGATGAGCCACGGCCTCGGCTTGGTAGCGCTGTTCCGGGGTGCAAAGAACGATGGCGCGTTTTGCACCAAGAAGTGCAACTTCGCGTTCGAGATGACGGAGAGCCCCGGCGCCGAAAATGACCCGCGCTGGCCTTCCGGTATAGATGAAATCGTCCATCAGGGATGCTCCACCACGTAATCCACCTGGTGGCGTGCAGTGCGCAGGTCGCCAAGAGCATCACGCACGCGCAGGTGCTCGGGGTGAATTCCATAGGCTACAAGCGCGTCCCGCGAATCGAACTCTGAAAGCAAGACTACATCGCAGGCATAGTCGACGGCACTCTCATCGAACCCTATTTCTATTCGACTCATTCCTGGGATCCTGCCGCGCAGGCCTTCAAAGGCAGTCTTGACACGCTCACGGGCGATCCGCTGCTCATCGGCTGTGTCGCCGCGCAGCTTCCACATGACGATATGCCGGATCATGGCTGCAGTCCCTTGTTCGCGCCTTGCTCCGCGGTTGCCGCGGTTCGGTGCAAAACGAAGTCATATTCCAGCGTGTAGAACGGGACGGTGGAAACCGAGCCGTCCGGCGCCGGCCCTGGCGCGTGCTTCACCCAATCGCTGATCAATGAAGACCGAACGCCAAATACGGCGTCCGAATCCAGATACGGATCCTCACTGCGAAACACATGCGTGATCAAGCGGTCGTATCCGGCGGCCTCGACCATGAAATGCAGGTGGGCTGGGCGCCACGGATGTCGCCCCACGTGAGCCAGCATCTTTCCGACGGGACCGTCGTGCGGGATGGGGTAAGGAACGGCTAATACTGATCGGAAGTCGAAGCTTCCGTCCGGCCTGCAGCGAAGCCGTGCACGTGCACGGTGCTCGTGATGCCCGGTGTATTGCACGTCGTAGAACCCGTCTGCATCCGATTGCCACACATCGATTTGCGCCTGCGCCACGGGAACACCATCCAGGCCACGAACGGTACCGCGGACGAAGCACGGTTCTCCTATGGCTCCGTTTGCGATGTCAGCGCCGTTGTCCACCAGCGGCGCGCCTTCGACGTAAAAAGGGCCGAATACCGTTGATTCGGTGCATCCCGCTGGACGCGCATTGTTCTGCGCCATTACGAGCATGGAGAGCCCAAGGGTGTCGGATAAAAGGATGAACTCCTGCCGTTTCTCGTCGGTGATGTGCCCGGCATCGGTGAGAAACTGGATCGCGGAGAACCATTCGGCCTCCGTGAGATGCACGTCGCGCGCGAACGCGTGGAGGTGTTGCACAAGCCCTGTGAGGATTGTGCGCAGTCTTTCATCCTTGCAGTTTCCAAACGATTCGATTACTGCTTGCGTGATGGTGTTTTCATCGATATTGCGCATTGCTATCTCTGTCCTAAAGTGGCTCCATTGCCCGCTCGCGCCCGCGAAGTGGGCCTGGCTTCGGTGTGGTTGGCGGCTTCGTTGATCGTTGTCGGTGCCTGGCGAGGCTCCTTCATGCTGCTTCTTCCGCTTCTGCTGCAACCGCTCTTAACGAAACGAGCGACTCGAGAAGCTTTCTGTCCTGCAACAATTCCTTGGCTGTGCCATGGTGTCGCACTCTCCCGCGGTCAAGCACGATGGCTTCATCACAAAGCTCCAACGCGTCGTCGACGTGCTGCTCGACCAGGATTAAGGTCATCCGGTCTTCTTCGCGAAGCCTCTGTATGACACGGGACAGTTCTTCGACGATGACAGGTGCCAGCCCTTCGAAAGGCTCATCGAGCAGCAGAAGGCGTGGATTGAGCATGAGCGCCCTCCCGATGGCCAGCATCTGCTGCTCACCCCCGGACAGCTGGTTGCCAAGGTTGCGCTCGCGCTCCTGCAAGCGTGGAAACAGGTCGTAGACGCGCGCCAGGGTCCATGCGCCCGGGCGCGCCGTCGCTGTCAGGTTCTCTCTCACGGTCAACGAGCGGAAGATGGCCCGTTCCTGGGGTACCCACCCGATTCCAAGCCCGGCACACGCATGCAGTACGCGATGGTCTAGCACTTTCCCATCGAACCGGATCAGTCCCCCAAAGCAGCGTGTATGCCCGAGCAAAGAGGCAATAAGCGTTGTCTTGCCAACTCCGTTTCGACCCAGCAAGGCCAGTGACTGTCCTGCTTCGAGCGACAGGGAGATGCCGTCGAGCACAACGGCATGGCCATATCCGGCGCGCAAATTCTCTATTTCAATGATCGGTGGTGAGCTCATGCCACAGCCTTTCGTCCCAGATAGACTTCCCGAACTCGCGGATCCTGCGCCACTTGCGAGGGAGTCCCTTCCATTAACATCGCACCGCCCACCAACACACTGATCCTGGTCGCAAAACGAAACACGAGGTCCATATCGTGTTCAATAAGAAGGACCGTCACGTGCTTTGGAAGGGCCGACAGGGTCGCAATCATTTCATCGCTCTCCCCCTCGGGAATACCGGCCGCCGGTTCGTCGAGCAGCAGCACCTTCGGCCCTGCCGCGAGCGCCAGTGCAATCTCCACCAGCCGCTGGCGACCATAAGGCAGTTCCCCGATGGGTGTCTCCGCAGCCTGTGTCAGGCCCAGTTCCTGAAGGGTGAAAAACGCGCTTTCAGCAGCACGCCGGCGGTTGGCCAACGGCACTACGGCGCGGGTCAGCCAACTGCTGTCTTCGGCCTGGCATGCCGCCAGCGTGACGGCCTGCAGGACAGTCAACTGCGGAAAGAGCTGACTGATTTGAAATGTGCGCGACAGTCCGTGCCGCACTCGACGATGCGGAGAAACCGACGTGATGTCTTTGCCATTGAGCCAGACCGTGCCAGAAGAGGCCTGAAGAGTTCCGGTCAACAGATTGATGAGTGTGGTCTTGCCCGCGCCGTTGGGGCCGATCAGGGCATGGCGCGCACCTTGTGCTAGGCGGAGATCAACCGACTGGGTTACCTGAAGGCCACCGAAGCTCTTGCACAAGCCGCGCGTTTCTAGAGCGTAGTTCATTGTGCTTGTTCCTTGCGCCCGCGAAATCGTGAGAACCTGCGCTGCAGGTTCTTAAGGCCACCACCCAATCCTTCAGGCAAAAAAAGCACCAAAAAAATCAGGAAGAGGCCGAGCCAGAAATTCCAGTACTCCGGGGCAGCTGCGGATAATTTTTCGTGCAGCAGGAGGTAGACTGCGGCCCCCAGAAAGCCACCCCACCCAAGACCAACGCCACCGACGATGAGAATGACGAGTATCTCTGCTGACTTTCCATAGCCCAGTATCTCGAGGCCGACGAATTGCGTGGTCTGCGAAAGCAGAGCACCTGCCACTCCTGCAATCGCGGCGCCCACGGTGTAGACGCTGATAAGCCGGCCAGTGACGTGGATGCCAATAGCTTCCGCGCGGCGCGGCTGGTCGTGCAAGGCGCGAAGCGACATCCCCCATTCGCTGCGTAGCAGCACCCGGTTGAGCATAAAGATGAGGGAGGCAACAACCAGCACGTAAAGGTAGCCCACCACGCCATAAAGGTCGAAGCGCCACACACCGAGCATCTTCCCCATGACAATACCTTGCAGGCCGTCAGCGCCTCCGGTGAGGCCAGCGGCACGATTCGCAGCTTCCAGCAAGAGCATGCTCAGCCCGAGCGTCACCATAAGACGGGAGAGATCGGAGCCACGCACCACGAGAGGCGAACACAGCAGGCCGGCGAATCCGGATATGGCGCCGGCGGCCAACAAGCCCACCAGAGGATCCTGCACGAGGTGTTTCGCGAACAAGCCGGCGGTGTATGCCCCCAGTCCAAAGAACGCTGCGTGACCGAGCGACACCAACCCTGCAACGCCGAGGATCAGATCAAGCGACAACGCCAAAATCCCCACGATCAGGATGTGCGTCAGAAGCAACAAGTAATCGCGGAGCCACCATGGCGCAGAAACTGCAATCGATGCCAGCACAAGCAGAGATACGGCTTTCACCATCGCACGGCGGCGTGGCGCCGCGGCAGGGCTTTGAGGGAGAGCCCCCAGTGTGTTGAGGTGGCTCATGCGGCCCTTCCTTTGAGACCGGCTGGAAAACTTACCAGCAGCACGACCATCAGCGTGTAAACAACAAATGCGCCCGCCTCGGGAACGTAGTATTTCCCGGCAATGTCGGCGATGCCGACCAGAAGCGAAGCATAAAGAGTTCCCAGTACCGATCCGGGCCCTCCGACTACGACGACGAGCAGGCAATACACCAGGTATTTGATGGGAAAACTCGGATCCAGGCCGAGCAAATCCACTCCCATGGCCCCACCAATACCGGCCAATGCACAGCCAATTGTGAAGACGAGCCGGAACAGCGATTGCACCGGCACACCCATGCTGGCTGCGACGCGCTGGTTGTCGACCGCCGCGCGAATCTGTGCTCCCAGGCGGGTACGTTCCAGGCAAAAGTGAACGGCCATTGCCAACAGGCCCCCAATCAGGATGAGTAGCAGCCGATAACGCGATAGCTCAAGAGGGCCGACGCTGAGTTGCCCGTGCAGAACGTCCGGTATGACGATAGTCTGCTGGTTGGCACTAAACATATAAGTCGCTACGGCCATGGCGACGAACACAAGGCCAACGGTCATGAGTACCTGCGCGAGTGGTTTGGCTCCATAGAGGCGACGGTAAAGCAGTTGCTCCAATACCAGCCCAACGCCTCCGGCCGCGACGGCTGCGCCCAGAACGGCGATTGGGAAAGGGAATGAGAGTGCGCCTGTCAGCGACACGAACACGTAACCTCCAATCATTGCGAAGGCGGGATGGGCCAGGTTGACAAAGCCCATGAGCCCCATCGTGACCGACAGCCCTATCGCCAGCAGGAACAGCAGCATTCCGTATGCCGCGCCATCAAAAAGTACGCCCAAAAAATTCAGCATCCCGTCCGTCCCCAGTTCTGCACGAGCGATGGGGAACGCACGGTGTTCGGTGCGATCCCCGGCAACCGCCGCATCCGCTCTCGCGGGTTGATGTACAGCATGGTCAGGCCGCCTTCTTGAGCAGACCATGAGGGTCGATGACAAACTTCTTTGGCGCGCCGGCGTCGAATTCGGCATAGCCCTTTGGTGCATCATCCAGTGAGATCACCTGCACCCCAACAATGTGGGCAATCTTGATGCGGTCCCACAGGATCGCTTGCATGAGCGCGCGGTTGTACTTCATGACGGGGGTCTGGCCCGTGAAGAAACTGTGAGACTTCGCCCAGCCCAACCCCAAGCGGATGCTGAGTGCGCCACGCTTCGCCGCCTGATCCACGGCCCCCGGGTCCTCGGTCACGTAAAGGCCAGGAATTCCGATCTTTCCAGCTGCGCGTGTGATTTCCATGAGGGAGTTGAGAACGGTAGCCGGCGCCTCATGCTGCGCACCGTCATGTCCGTGGCCTCGCGCCTCGAAGCCCACCGCGTCGATCGCACAATCGACCTCCGTCGTACCCAACAGTTGCTCGACCTGCTCAGCGAGACTGGCATCCTTAGACAGGTCAGCTGTCAGAAATCCCACGCTGCGCGCATGCGCCAGACGCGCTGGATTCACGTCGCCAACGATGACGGCTGCGGCGCCCAACAGTTGAGCGGACGCCGCCGCCGCCAATCCAACTGGCCCCGCACCGGCGACATAGACAGTACTTCCAGGGCCCACGCCGGCGGTGACCGCGCCATGAAAACCCGTAGGAAGAATATCGGACAAGCAAGTCAGATCCGCGATTTTTTCCAGCGCCTGCTCCCGGTCCGGAAACTTCAGAAGATTGAAGTCGGCATACGGAACCATCACGTACTCCGCCTGGCCGCCTACCCACCCGCCCATGTCGACATATCCGTAAGCCCCCCCCGCACGCGAGGGATTTACTGTCAGACAGACGCCGGTATGCTGCTCTTTACATGTGCGGCAGCGACCACAGGCCACATTGAACGGGACAGAAACAAGATCCCCTTTTTTGAGCGTCTCGACATCGCGTCCGAGCTCGATCACTTCCCCAGTGATCTCATGTCCGAGGATCAGCCCGGCAGGCGCCGTCGTGCGGCCGCGGACCATATGTTGATCCGACCCGCAGATGTTCGTAGATACAACTTTGAGGATGACACCGTGGTCAATACGCTTGCCACGGGGGTCTTCGAGTTTCGGAAAAGGAATGGACTGCACCTCGACCACGCCTTGCTTGATGTAGGCAACGCCACGATTTCCGTTCATGTCTGTTCTCCTGATAAGTTTTGGGGTTGGGCTGCCGCGGTCTGGTCGATCCCGACCGAGGCCTCATCGGCAAGCCGCTTTGAAATTTCGCATCGCGTTTACAAGCTGGCGACGCCGCCGCCGATGCTCTCGGAAGCGCGAGGTGGCGGGCTGGCGAGTTGCCGCGTTACTTCCCCGGATCCTTCACCATCTTGAATACATCAAACTCACGGTTTACGAGCTTGCCATTTACCTTTTCGACGCGGCGCACGTAGATGTCATGGACCACGTCGCGCGTCTCAGGATCGATGAGGATCGTTCCGCGAGGGCTTTCATAGGTGTAGCCCTTCGCCGCTTCGATAGTGGCATCTGGGTCAACCTTGCCGCCTTGCTTTTGTATGGCGTGGGCGATCACCTTCATCGTGTCGTAGGACGCGACGGAGAGAAAGTTGGGGAGAAATTTCCCGCCGGTGACATTGACGAAGTTCGAAATGAACTGCCGATTGACGGCGCTCTGGTGGTCAGTCGAGTAGAAACCGGTGTTGATGGCGCCGATGGCAGGATCACCCACTGCCGCGAGCGTATCGTCGTCCGCCCAGCCCTCGAGCGCCAAAATCTTGATGCCAGCCTTCGCCATTTCGCGTTCGGCGAATCCCTTCATGAAAGACACCATAGGCTCGCCGGCCGGAAGGAAGATGAACACCGCCTCTGGCTTGGCATCCTTGATGCGTTGAAGGTAAGGGGCGAACTCGCGGTTGCTGACAGGCACGCGTACGGAACCCGCCAATTCAGCGTTGAAACCCTTCTTGAACCAGGTTTCTGCATCCAAGCCGGGTCCGTAGTCCGATACGAGCGAGAAGACCTTCTTATATTTGTTCTTCGCCGCCCACTGCCCCATAGGCAGTGCCACCTGCGCGTTCGTGTAGGAGGTTCGCACGATGTAGGGAGACTTGGTAGTGACAATGGAAGTCCCAGCAAGCGGAAGGAAGAGCGGCTTCCTGGCCTCTGTTGCGACAGGGGCGGCTGCCAGCGCATCGGGGGTAAATGCGAAGCCCGCAAGGATGTCAACCTTGTCGCGAATCACCAGCTCCTGAGCAAGCCGTTTTGCGGCTTCTGCATTGGGCCCCGCATTGTCCTTGTAGATAATTTGCAGCTTTCGGCCGGAGATCGAATCGCCGTTCTCGCGCAGGAACACATTGATGCCCGCTTCGATCTGCTTTCCGTAGGCCGCGAACACGCCCGACATCGGAGCGACCACACCCACCTTGATGGGTTCTTGCGCCGAAGCCACGAGAGATGAGGCCGCCAGTGCAATGCCCACCGAAAAATTTATCCAAACTCCTGGTTTCATGTTGTCTCCTTAGTTATTGGAACGTTGAATAGCTCACGACATCGATTTCGACTGCGATTCATCAGCCTCACTCGAGGCGCCTTCCGAGCAGAGAGTTGCGTCGTCGGGGCTAGCGGCCGTTGGTGGAACTCCCAGCAATTTCATGTAGATCGCTTTCGCGTCTACTGCGCTGTCGCCTCGCCATGCCACGATCTGATCAGGGCGCACAAGAACCAGGTCTGCTCCGTAGATTTCTCTTGCGACGCCATCGCGAAGTTCAAGAACCGTCAAAGGTAATGAGCGCTCTTTCGCCGCGTCCACGAGGGGCAGCGCGCTATCACGCTCGCCGCCAAGGCACAGAAGCGTCCACTCGAAGCCAAATCGGTCGTAGATCGATTCCGAGTCGCTCAGCCAGATGTGCGGCGCGCGGCCTCCGGGGCAAGCCGTCGGCACGTAGCTATTCGCGGCATCGGGTGGAGGCTGGGTGCCATCAGGGAAGATGGCTGCAGAACCGTCATAGCGTCCGCCGAAAGTAACCCCTGGGATGTTGAACTCCAGTCGACCATGCTTGGCCAGGTATTCGCCTGCGCGCGTTCTCGCCTCGATCGCCTCAATGCCATCGCCCTCGATACCCTCTTCAGGCTCGAACAGGCCGAGCGAATCGGCAAAGCCTTTGGCGTAGCTGGTGTTGCGAATTGCGACAGGACGGCGCTCCTGCTCATAAGTGGAAAGCAGGGTTTCCGAGGCAAATCCGTGGATCACGGCGGACAGCTTCCAACCCAGATTCACAGCATCTTCAACTGCCGTGTTGTAGCCAAGGCCGCCTGTGGGCGTAAACAGATGAGCGGCATCTCCACCGATGAAGACGCGGCCTTGCTGGAATTTTTCGGCAACCAGGCAATGGCCGGCCGTCCAGGTACCCCGCGAGAGAATCTCCACAGGAACTTCAGCGCCGACTGCGGCCTGAAACATTGCACGCGCGTCATCTTCGGTGACATCCTCTTCCCGCTCACCCGGGCGGAGCTGCGTATGAAACGCAAATTCACCTCGTCCGTCAACGGCGGCCATAAAAGCCCGCCTGTCACGGTTGAAACTGACATTCATCCAGGCCGGCGCATGAGGCACGACATCGTAAAAGGCAAGTGATCGCGCGTAGATCGCATACATCCGCCCCCCCATGAAATCGCGCTGCACACCCGTTTCTCCGACATAACGCCAATCCATCCCCTGGCGAACCGTACTGCGCGGCCCATCGGCTCCGACGAGATATCCAGCACGAACGCTGCATCGCTTTCCGTCCGAGACACGCTCGATGTCGGCCTCAACATGGCCACCCTCATCCCGAAACGAAACAAGACGCCAACCGTAGTTCACTGAGATCCCGGGCAGCACCTCGGCGTGTCGCCGCAACACCGCCTCCACGAACTTCTGCGAAATGCGGTGGGGAAGCTCCGCTGCGCTCCAGGAGCCGCTCATGGAGGCTACTTTTTCTTTCGCTTCACGTGCCGACGGGAGGCGAAATCTTGCCAATTCATGCTTGGCATAGCGAGTGAAGTAGGCAATGTCGGTGGGGAAATCCACAGGCAGCCCAAGAGCGCGCACTTCGTCCGCAAACCCAAGACGACGGAAGTGCTCCATCGTGCGAGCCTGAGTGGCATTTGCCTGGGGATTGAATGCCGTGCTGGGCTTGTCGTCGATAAGTACCGCGCTCACTCCGCGGCGCCCAAGCTCGTTGGCAAGCATCAGGCCGCAGGGCCCACCGCCGACGATGATGACATCCGCCCGAGACGGGACAACAGAGGAGTCAGAGTTTTTTGAGTGCATGCCATATTGTCAGGTAAACCTGACTATTTAGGCAACAAGCAACTCTTAGGTGCTTACCCTAGGGGCACTCGCCCGCGCGAATCATCTTCTATTCTTCAGGTGGACCGTACCAGCGCAACGCCACCTTGACGGCTCGCAAGGAGTCGGCTCCGATGTTGTGAGCCATTTCCTTTTCCGCCTGGCGAACCGCATCGCGGAAATCTTCCAACCAGACCAGTCCTTGAGATGTGAAGTACACAATGCGCGCACGCCCATCCAAGGGATCGAGTTTTCGAGCCACTATTCCCAGAGTCTCCAACTGGGCGACGAGTTCACTCATAGACTGCTTCGTTACAGCAGCGCGCTGAGCCATATCCGTAAGGCGCGTACCTTCAATATCCAGGTGACGGGTTGCATTGATGTGCATGGCCGTGCTTTCGGTATGTCCAGCTTCGGCAAGCAGTTCGATGACGCGTGCTTCGAAATGCCTCAAGGCGTTGCTTAAAAGACGGCCGATGTTTCCGTGCCGCCAGCGGTCGTCAACGTCGACGGGCTTCTGGGTTTTTAGGGCTCTGTTGGATGGGGCGGCTTCCCGAGTCATGGTGACGATTGCAAAGTTGGAATTCCTCAGGATACGACATTGCCTTGCGGAGTCAAAGCATTGAGTCTTAAAACGTTTCACAGAAACGATAGTTCAACCATTGAAGCGGTGTTCCGTCGTGGAACTAGATTTCATGCATGGTTGCGCACGATGCGACGGCCGAAGGTCGCATGACATCAGCAGCCGGCCATCGCCGTCAGTCGCCTTGTATCTTGCGGTCGCGAATCAGCTTGCCGAAGCGCTTGGAGTCTTCCGCGCCCTTGCGCCCGAACTCCGCAGGCTTGAGCGGCAGTGCCACGTTGCCGATGGCAAGAATGCGCTCCTTGGTCGCCGCCTGGTTCAGCACACGATTGACTTCGGTATTGACACGGTCGATCACGGCCTGCGGCGTGCCCGTGGGTGCGTAGAGGCCGAACACCGCATCTGCATCAAAACCCTTGAGCCCCAGTTCGTTGAGGGTGGGCACCTCGGGCACCTGGGGCGCGCGCTGCGGACTGCCGACCGCCAGCATGCGCAGCTTGCCGGTCTTGACATGCTGCAGCGCGATACCGGGGTCAAACAGGAAGTCGATCTGCCCGCCCAAGAGATCGGTCAATGCCGGTGCAGCGCCGCGGTAGGGAACGTGCACGGCGAAAGTCCCCGTCTCGCTCTTCATCATCTCGGTGGCCAGGTGCGGCGAGCTGCCATTGCCGGGCGAACCGAAAGCGCGTTGGCCGGGGTGGGCTTTGAGATCGGCGATCAAACCCTTGAAATCCTTGACCGGGCTGTCGGCACGCACCACGAGATAGAAGGGAACACGGGCGACCGAGGCCACTGGCACCAGGTCCTTGGCCGGATCGAAGGTCATCTTGGCGTACAGGTGCGGATTGATGGACACCGTGCCGCCGGAAGCCATGAGCAGGGTGTAGCCGTCGGCCGGCGACCTGACGACGGACTCGGCGCCCAGGTTGCCGCCCGCGCCGCCCTTGTTCTCTACCAGGACCGGCTGGCCCAGCGCTTCGTGCAGCGGCGGGGCGATCAGCCTGGCCAGCTGGTCGGCCGCGCCGCCAGGCGCAAAGTTGACGACGATCTTGATCGGCTTGTTTGGCCAGTTCTGGGCGTGTGCGAGCGAACCCATACACAGGCCGGTCGCCAGCAGGAGGGTTGTGAGCAGTGTTTTCATTGTGGGTGTCTCCTGCATCAAAACGGGTAGTGGCGGGCGGTGGTTTGCACCGTGATCCAACGCAGCTCGGTGAACGCATCGATGCCGGCGCGGCCGCCAAAACGGCCGTAACCCGAATCCTTGACACCACCGAAGGGCATCTGGGCCTCGTCGTGCACGGTGGGCCCGTTGACGTGGCAGATACCCGAGTCGATACGGTTGGCCACCTCCCAGGCGCGCGCGATGTCACGCCCGAACACTGCGGCCGACAGGCCGTAGTGGTTGTCGTTGGCCACCCGCACGGCTTCTTCCACGCCATCGACACGCACGATGGGTTTCACCGGACCAAAGCTCTCGTCGTGGTAGATGCGCATCTCGGACGTCACATGGTCAAGCAGGGTCGCGGGCATCAAGGTGTTCTCTGCCTTGCCGCCGCAGACCAGTGTGGCGCCTTTCGCGAGGGCATCGTCGATCAACGCATTACAGCGTTCTACCGTGCTGGCGTCGACCACCGAACCCAGCACCACCGGCCCCTTGCGAGGATCCCCCAGCGGTAGCTTCACCGCCTTCGCGGCAAGCCGTTCCACAAAGGCACCGGCGATGCGCTTGTCGACCACGATGCGCTCGGTGCTCATGCAGATCTGGCCGCTGTTGGCAAAGGCGCCGAAGGCCGCGGCGTTGACTGCGGCATCGAGGTCGGCGTCGTCCAGAATCACCAGCGGGGCTTTGCCCCCCAGCTCGAGAACCACCGGCTTGAGGTATTTGGCGCAGGTCGCCGCAATCATCTTGCCGACCCGCGTCGATCCGGTGAAATTCACGCGGCGCAAGGCCGGATGGGCAATGATGGCTTCCACCACCGCCGGCGCATCAGCCGGTGCGTTGGTGATGAAGTTGACGACGCCCGGAGGAAAACCCGCTTCCTTGAACACATCAACAATCAGGCCGTGTGTGGCGGGGCTCAGTTCCGAGCCCTTGAATACCACCGTGTTACCGCAGGCCAGTGGCGTCGCGATGGCGCGCACGCCCAGGATGACCGGTGCGTTCCAGGGCGCGATGCCCAGCACCACGCCGGCCGGGCGGCGCACGGCCAGCGCCAGGCTGCCGGGCACGTCGGAGGGGATGACTTCCCCGCTGATCTGCGTGGTGAGGCCGGCCGCTTCCTGCAGCATGCCCACGGCCAGGTGCACGTTAAAGCCTGCCCAGGGGGCGGCCGCACCAGTTTCCGCGGCCATGGCCGTCGTCAGTTGCTGCGCTTTGGCTTCCAGCGCGTGCGCCGCCTTCAGCAGCAGTGCGCGGCGCTCGCCTGGGCCGGTGCGCGACCAGGTCTGGAACGCGGTGGCGGCGGCGTCAACCGCCGCGGTCGCGTCAGCCGCCGTGGCCGCGGGTGCGATGGTCGCCACCGTGCCGTCGAGCGGATTGCGGCGCTCGAATGTGGCGCCGCTGCTTGCCTGGCGCGCCTCGCCGTTGATCAGCATTGATATTTTGCTCATGTCTTTTGCCTCCTTGTTTCTGGAATTGTGTTTGTTGTTTGTCTCAGGCAATTTCGACTTCGACCAGCATAGTCTCGCCGGACTGCAAAGCCTGTTCGAGTGCCGGGCGAAGCTGGTCGGCGCGCGCTACGCGAAGCCCGCGAACGCCCTGGGCCGCGGCCAGACCAACAAAGTCAAGGTCGGGAAGCTCGGTGCCCGGAACGGGTTCATCGGATCGATAGCCGAAGATGCGCGCGAAGTCGTGCAGCGCAGCATAACGGCGGTTATTCAGGATCACGATGGTCATGGCCAGGCCGAGCTGCGCAGCGCTCCACAGCGCCTGGATCGCGTACATCGCGGAGCCGTCCCCCACCAGCGCGATGACGCGGGCGCCCGGCTTGCCCATGGCAATGCCGACCGACGCGGGCAAGCCCCAGCCCAATCCTCCGCTGCACATGGTGTAAAAAGTTTCCGACTCGAAAATCGGCAGATGACCGTGCATGACGGGCCGCGCACTGGGCGCCTCTTCAACGATGATGCTGTCGCGCGGACGCACATCGGTGAGCGTCTGCAACACCCATGCCACCGGCAGGCGCTCACCCGGCGAAGGCTCGGGCACGCGCGCGGGCCGCGCATGCACCGGTGGCGCGGCCCTGGGCGCGAGCGCGGGGCGGTCCAGCAGGTCCAGCAAGCCAAGCCGGATGCTGCCGACCACCGAGGTTCCCGTCGGCGCCCAGGCGGCGACCTGGGGGTCTTCGGTCAACTGCACAAGCCGGGCTCCGTCGGGCAAGTGCGCGCCCCCGGCTCCCTCGATGTGATAGGTGAATGCCGGCGCTCCAAGGGCGAACACCAGGTCGTGGCCGGCCAGCCGCTCAACGATTCGCTCACGCATCGCCGGCAGGAAACCGGCCCACAGCGGATGATCTTCCGGGAAGCTGCAACGCCCGGACATGGGTGCGACATACACGCGCGCGTTGTGGCGCTCCGCCAGCTTGACCGCCTCGTTCCAGGCGCCGTCGCGGTCGACCGACGCGCCGACCACAATTGCCGGTGCACGGGCGGCGTCCAGCGCGTCGCCAATTTTGGCTAGGAGACCGGGCTCGGGGCGCAGGTAACGGCTGACTTCGCGCGCGTCGACCGGCAGCGTCTTCACGGCCCAGTCATCCGAGGGGACCGACACCAGCACCGGCCCGCATGGCGGCGTCATGGCGATGTAATAAGCGCGCGCGATCGCCAAGGGCACATCCTCTGCGCGTGCAGGCTCAACACTCCACTTCACGTACGGCTTCGGAAGCTCGGCGGCCTGCATGGACCCGAGAAAAGGATCGAAGGGCAGGATGGAACGCGCCTGCTGGCCGGCTGTGATCACCAGTGGCGTGCGGTTGCGAAAGGCGGTGAAGATATTGCCCATCGCGTGGCCTACACCCGCGGCCGAGTGCAGGTTCACGAAGGCCGCGTTGCGCGTCGCCTGCGCATATCCGTCGGCCATGCCCAGCACGACGCATTCCTGCAACGCCAGCACGTAGTGGAAGTCGTCCGGGAAGTCCATGAACATGGGAAGCTCAGTCGAACCGGGATTTCCGAAGATGGACGTCATGCCGAACGAGCGCAGCAAGCGGAACACCGCCTCGCGAACCGTCACCTGCTCCGTCACTTCGTCCTGGCCTGGCACAGCAGGCGCGACACGTTGATCCATCGATGTCTCCAACTTGAAAGAAGCCAAGTCTCGCAAGGGCGGTTACATGCGTCAATGCAATGAACCGTATACCGTAAAATCCACAAAATGCATATTGACCAGCTCGACATGAACCTGCTTCGGCTCTTCGAAGCGGTTTATCGGCTGGGCAGCGTCAGCCGCGCGGCGGATGCCCTGGGCCTCTCGCAACCCGCGGCCAGCCAGGGCTTGACGCGACTGCGGCTCGCGCTCGGCGACGCCTTGTTTGTCCGCACCGGCGGAAGCATGCGTCCGACGCTGCGCGCCGAACGCCTGGCCAGCGTGGTCCAGCCGGCGATCGCGTCTATCCAGGACGTACTCAGGGATGACGATGCATTCAATCCCTCCCGCTCGACCATGACGCTGCGCCTGCACATGAGCGACATCGGCGAGGCCCGGCTGCTGCCCGAGCTGGTGGCCGCGCTGCACCGTGAAGCGCCGGGCATACGCGTACAGACAGCACCGCTGCCCCACGCCCAGATCGCCGATGCGCTCGAGACCGGCGCCATCCACTTTGCCTTGGGGTTCCTGCCCTCCGTCAGCGGGACGGAGCGGATGGAATTGCTAACCGACCGCTACGCAGTCCTGGTGCGCGCGGGTCATCCGCTGCTCGCGGCGAAGCAAAAACCACCCAAGGTGAAGGACCTGCGCCGGCTGGAGTTCGTCGCCGTGCGCTCGCACGCCGAGACTTTCCGCATCCTCCAGGAACTCGGGTTGGACAGCAGGCTAGTGTTGACGTCCGAACACTTTCTAGCACTGCCCGCGATCATTGAGCGCACGGACCTCGCGGTGGTGATGCCGCGCGCCATCGCGCTGAGATTCGTAAATACCGAACGCTACGCCTTGCTGTCGAACACCTTGCCGCGCAGCACCTTCACCGTATCACTGCACTGGAGCCGCCGGTTCAACCTCGATCCGGCTCATCAATGGCTGCGGCGTCTGTTTGTGGAGCTCTTCACAGGCGATCCGCCATGAAATATTTAGTCTCGCGCGGTGGCAAGCTACCTGCTGGACGTCAAAGCGTATCAGCTCATCCTCCCCCTCTGGTCCAGTCCATGGGGTCCACTTCATAGGCGGGTCAGATTTCGATGAAATTCAACACCCCAAACCGATAAACCTGGCTGCTTCGCCGGCGGTATTGCATGCCGCCCAAATCCGTCACTCGACAGTGACGAATTTAGCCAAGTTTCTTGGCGTGTGTGGCCACGTAACTTCGCTACGCGAAGTGAGCGTCCCCCAAAACCCGCAGTGCGCTCACGCGCACCTGTGACCGTCATTCGACGGTCACAGACTTTGCCAAGTTGCGGGGAGGGGGAGGGTTTGTGTGGCCACGTAACTTCGCTGCGCGAAGTGAGTGTCCCCCAAACCAAGAAACCTGGTGGCTTCGCCGACGGCACTTCGTGCCGTCCCAAATCCGTCACTCTACGGTGACGGACTTGGCCAGGTTTCTCGGTTTGTCCACATCCGTCCCGCGCGCCACAGCCGTGTGATACGCCAGCAGCTGCAGCGGCACCACGTGCAACAGCGGGCTCAGCGCGCCGTAGTGTTCGGGCATGCGGATCACGTGCAGGCCTTCGCTGCTTTCGATGTGGCTGTCGGCGTCTGCCAGCACGTAGAGGACGCCGCCGCGGGCGCGGACTTCCTGCATATTGCTTTTGAGTTTTTCGAGCAGTGCGTCGTTGGGTGCGACGGTGACGACGGGCATCTCGCTGGTGACCAGGGCCAGGGGGCCGTGTTTGAGTTCACCGGCGGGATAGGCCTCGGCGTGGATGTAGCTGATTTCCTTGAGCTTGAGCGCGCCTTCCAGCGCGATGGGGTAATGCAGGCCGCGGCCGAGGAAGAGCGCGTTTTCCATTTTGGCGAAGTCTTCGGCCCAGCTGATGACTTGGGGCTCGAGCGCCAGCACGGCTTGCAGGGCGGCGGGCAGGTGGCGCATGGCTTTGAGGTGGCCGGCTTCTTCTTCCTCGCTGAGCTTGCCTTTGCTTTGGGCCAGGGCCAGTGTGAGCAAAAACAGGCCGGCGAGCTGGGTGGTGAAGGCCTTGGTGGAGGCGACACCGATCTCGACGCCGGCGCGTGTGATGTAGGCGAGCTTGCATTCGCGCACCATGGCCGAGGTGGAGACGTTGCAGATGGTCAGGGTCTGCGTCATGCCCAGGCTTTGCGCGTGGCGCAGCGCGGCCAGCGTGTCTGCCGTTTCGCCGCTCTGGGTGATGGTGACGACCAGCGTCTTGGGATTGGGCACCGAGCTGCGGTAGCGGTATTCGCTGGCGACCTCGACCTGCGTCGGGATGCCGGCAATCGCTTCAAGCCAGTACTTGGCGGCGCAACCGCTGTAATAACTGGTGCCGCAGGCGAGGATGAGGACGGAGTCGATCTCTTTGAAGACGCGGAAGGCCTGGTCGCCGAAGAGTTCGGGCACTATGCCTTCGACGCCTTCGAGCGTGTCGGCGATGGCGCGCGGCTGCTCAAAGATTTCTTTCTGCATGTAGTGGCGGTAAGGGCCGAGTTCGGCGGCGCCGCTGTGGGCCTGCACGGTCTTGACCTCGCGCTGGGCGGGCTTGCCGTCCTTGCCGGCGATCCAGTATTTGCCGAGCTGGATGTCGACCATGTCGCCTTCTTCAAGGTAGACGATCTGATCGGTCACACCGGCCAGGGCCATGGCGTCGCTGGCCAGGAAGTTCTCTGTCTTGTCCTTGCCGACGCCGAGGATCAGCGGCGAACCTGCGCGCGCGCCGACGACGCGGTGCGGCTCGTCCTTGCAGAAGGCGGCGATGGCATACGCGCCATGCAGCTGCGCGACGGTGGCCTTGAGGGCTTCGAACAAATCGCCGTCATACAGGCTGTCCATCAGGTGCACGATGACTTCGGTGTCGGTCTGGCTCTCGAAGACGTAGCCTTTGGCCTTCAGGCCGGCGCGCAACTCTTCGTAGTTCTCGATGATGCCGTTGTGCACCAGCGCCATCTTGCCGGGTTTGGCTTGCGATGCGGCGCCGCTGCCGTGGCTGAAGTGTGGGTGGGCGTTGTGCACGACGGGTGCGCCATGGGTGGCCCAGCGGGTGTGGGCGATGCCGGTGGCGCCTTCGAGTTTGTCGCTGGCGACCTGTTCCTGCAGTTCGGCCACGCGTGAGGTGCTGCGTGCGCGCTTGAGGCCGCCGTTGTAGACGGCGACGCCGCAGGAGTCATACCCGCGGTATTCAAGGCGCTGCAAACCCTGCACCAGGATGGGAACGATATTTCGGGTCGAAACGGAAGCAACGATGCCGCACATGGAGGTCTCCTGAAAAAACAATGAGCTGATGCTACGTGCTTGCTATTTTGTTATGTGATTGATTTTTCTTGATTTATGGAATTTAATTTCACCATCTTCTGATGGTTGAATTTAATTTCATTTAAAGTCTATTTATGGAACAAATATCTCTCGACGAGACAGACCTCAAGCTGCTCGACAGCCTGCAGACCGATGCTTCGCTGAGCAACCAGGCGCTGGCCGAGCACGTCCACATCTCGCCGCCGACCTGTTTGCGCCGCGTCAAGCGCCTGCGCGATGCTGGGCTGGTGGAGCGCGACGTGGCGCTGCTCAACGTCGACAAGCTGGCCGCCGTCACCGGCCATGGGCTGACGGCGCTGGTGGAGATCACGCTGGAGCGCCAGGGCGCCGAGCAGCAGGAAGCGTTCGAGACGCGCGTGGTGCTCGATGAGGCGGTGCAGCAGTGCTACCGCGTCTCGCCGGGGCCGGACTTCATGCTGGTGGTGCACGTGGCCGACATGCCGCGCTACCTGGCGCTGGCGCAGCGGCTGTTTACCAGCGATGCGAACGTGCGCAACGTAAAGGCTTTTTTCAGCACGCGGCGCGCGAAGTTTGAGCCGCGGGTATTGCTGGCGCCCTAGGCAGTGCCGCCTTGCGCTTGCGCTAGCGCCTTGGGATTCAGTGCGGGCTCGCCGACCTTGACCAGCGTGTTGCGGTCGGTGTGGTCGAAGGGCTGGTCGCGGCCCTCAATCTGCAGCATCGTGGTCTGGAAGTAGGACCAGCTGCCGTCGGCATTGAGCGTGACCGCTATGCGCCAGGACAGCGTCGTGAAAGCATGCTCGATGAACGGGTTGGACACGATGCCATTGGTCAGGCTGCCGCGCTCAGAAATCAGCTCGAACTGCGTCGCATCGGCGGCGACCTTGCCGCTGGCCATGGCGACCTGGCCGCGCGGGATCGCGAGCGTGTGATAGATGGTGCTGGTGGCCGGCTCCCACAGCCAGTAGCCGACCTGGTCATGGTAAGTCTTGGTGAAGCCGGGTTTGTGGATGAAGGTGTGGTAGCGCAAACCGTACAGCGCCTGCGGGCCATTGGTTTGCGCGTCTATGGGGTGCAACTCATAGCGCTCGATATAGGCCTGCGTCTTGGTGCCGGTAACCACGGGTTTGACGTCGGCGCCGCGCGCGCCTTCCCAGATGCCGGCCATGGCGCGCAAGGGGCCCAGGTTGGCGAGGGTGTCCGGGTCGACCTCGGGCTCGGTATAGATGTCTTTGGGGAAGGCGTCGGTGCTCATGATGTCATTCCAGCAAATCGAAGGTGAATCAGTCCGCTTTTTTGGTTTGTTTAAGCAGGCCCCATGCCATGCCGGCCAGCGCCAGCACACCGAGCAGCAGGATGCCCCACAACACCAGGCTGCGCGTGGGCAGGCCGTCGCCCTGCGGCGAGCCGGCCACCAACGGGCCGGCCAGGCCGCCGCCGGTGACGTCCGCTTTGGCCACATCGGCCTGCGCCAGAGGCAGTGCGTTTTCCTGTGAGGCCTGGTAGTTGGGAATCAGGCTGGCCATGGGCAGAAAGGCGGCCGCGGCGCCCTTCTGGCCTGCCGCCAGCGTGAAAGGGCCCTGCCCGCTGGCCAGGAACACCAGTTGCGCGGGCTCGAACTGCAGCGTGATCTCGGGTGCGGCGGCAAAGCCTGGTGTCTTGGCGTCGGCTTCTATCTTCACTTCACGCACCGAAGCGCCCTGCAAATCGACCGGGCCGCTGGCCTGCTCCTTGCCGGCCGCGCCGAGGCGGTAGACCACCGAACTGGCCAGCAAGGCCCAGGGTTGCTCGCGATGGTTGCGGCCCAGCACGCGGATGGGCACCAGCACGTTGCTGCCTTGCGGCGTGATCCTGAGCGCGGCCACCGGCGTGGCAAACGGCAAGGCAAAACTCAGCTCGTGCGCGTTGGTCAATGCGGGCGTCGCCATGGTCACGCTGACGCGCTGACGCACTGCCGTGCTTTGGGAAGTGAGCAGCGTCGCGCCGCGCACGGTGACGGCGGCGGCGCCCCAGCTGATGCGCAGGTAGTGGTCCCTGAGGTCCGCCATGGACAGATCAAGCCGGGTATCGCCCAGGCTGGCGGCCGAGGCCGAAGCATCCGCGCGGTAAAGCACGGTGTCAGCCAGCGGGCGCCAGTTCTTGAGATCCTTGCTGGCCTGCACATTAAAAGTGACGGGCTGGCCGACAGGCAGGTCGGCGTCCAGCGTCATGCTGGCCACGGGCTCCTTGAGCTTGCGCGCATCGAGCAGCGCGCCCAGCACTTTTTGCGGCGCGGCGGCCGAAGCGGTGGTGCTGGTGCCAGTGGTGTTGAGTTGCACCACACGTTTACCCTGGCGCTCTTCGATGCGCAGCGACAAACCTTCGAGCCCCGCAGCGGCGGCGCCCTCGGCGCCCAGGATGGGATAGGCGGGCAGCTTGACGCTGTGCTCCTGCGTGGAGGTCGGCGTGGGCACGCTGGCCAGCGCCATGGGCACGGGCTGGCCGGCGGCGTTGAAGATGCGCAGGTCGGCATAGGCCGGGCTTTGCAGCCGCACCAGCGCCTCGGCCGGCAGCAGCAGGCGCTGCAGCGGCGCGTCGGGCGCGGGCGTGACGGGGATGCGCACGGCATAGGACTTGGCGTTGGCGGCGTCTGGCGCATCGGCGGCCAGCACCGGCAGCGGCGCGGCCAGGCCGGCCGACAGCGCGAGCATCAAGAACCGGGCGTACTCGAACTTCTTCATGGCAGGGCCTCTTCTTTCAGGTCAGGGGCATTGGGGGCCGCGGCGGCCTGCGCCTTGGGCGGCAGCGGCGCGAAGTAGCCGACCACCAGCATCAGCACGCCGACCACGATGAAGGCGATGATGCGTTCGGCGCCGCCGGCGTTCGACAAATCAATCAGCAGCAGCTTGACGACCACCAGGCCCAGCAGGCCCGCGCCCACCAGCCACAGCGGCCGCTGCACGCGGCGGTGCGCCAGCACCATCAGGCTCAGCGCCAGCAGCGTCCACAGGATCGCGTAGCCGGTCTGCACCACAAAGCTGGCGAACAGCGCCTCGGCATCCCAGCGGACACCGAAGAAATGGTGGGCGATGCGCAGCCAGACGGTGTTGACCGCGATGAACACCAGCAGGGCCAGCGCCACCAGCGCATTGCGGCCGGTGGCCCAGGCCGAGCCGGCAGGCGCCGGCGCGGCCGTCACCAGCACACGGCGCCAGAACACCAGCCCACCCAGCGCGAGCGCCAGGGTCAGGTCGGTGGGGTTGAGCAGCGGGATGTAAGGCAGGGGCGCGGTGTGGCCCGAGGAGTGGATAGCCGCGGCCAGCGTTCCCCAGAAAACCAGCACCGCCAGCGGCAGGGCCGCCAGCCAGTAGTAGGCCTGCGCATGCGGGTTCAGCGGCCAGGCGAAAGCCTGGCGCTGCGCCTGCCGGTTGGCCTTGCCGGCCCAGGTGGCCAGCAGCATGAGCACGGCGATGGCGCTGACCAGCAGCACCACGCCGGCCCAGGAAGTGCGCCAGAGCTCGGCCTTGCCTATGCCCGACCACAGGCAGTCGGCCAGCAAGACCGTGACCAGCCAGGCACCCGCCGCATGCAGGAAGCCGAAGGGCGATACACGGCCCGCGCCGCCGGGCATAGCCGGGGCTTGGGCCAAGCGGTCGGTCTGCCGCAGCATCCAGTAATGCAGTACCAGTACCACCGGCCACACGGCCCAGGCCGGCGCGGCCAGCACGCGGTAGCCGGCGCCGGTCTGTGCGAGATAGCCCAGCGCCAGCACGGCGACGCTGACGCGCGCGGGCCAGGTCGCGACCGGCCACTGCTTCTTCAGGCCCAGCAGCATGGACAGGGCCATGCTGGCGACGACCGCCAGCATCATGAGCAGGCCGGTGGTGCGCTCGCTGAAGACATGCTGGGGCATGGCGTCGGCTTCCAGCGCCGGCACGCGGCGCGCGATCTCGAGCAACCAGCCCAGGCACCAGAAGAAAAAGCCGTAGAGGTACACGGGAACGGAAAGCCAGGACTCCACGCCCGCATAGGCCTTGGCCCAGGAAGACTCGCTGTGCGGCAGGGGCCGGCGCAGCCACCAGGCCAGTTGCAGCGCCGGCAAGGCGATCAGCATGGCGCCTATGAAGGCCGGGTTGCCAAAAGGAATGGCATACACGTGGTGGCCCAGGCCGCCGGTGGCACCGTCCAGCCCGCCCAGGAAAGCCATGGCCGCGACGCCCTGCAGTAGCAGGCCGAAGGCGCGCGGCATCCAGCGCGCCTGGCGCATGCCGACCCAGAAGGCGCCCGCGCCTTCGAGCGCCCAGACGGCCGAAGTCCATTGCGCATCGAGCGCCAGCGGCACAGCCAGCGTGGCAAAACCCACGCCCACGGCCATAAAGCATTCAATCAGCAGGCGGTAGCTGGCCAGCGCGCGCCGCGCCAGCAGCATGGCCGTGAACAGGTAGAGCGCGGCAAAGCCCAGCGCCGAGAAGGCCGCGCCCAGTTCCATGCCGCGCACCAGCCCAGCCTGCAGGCCGAAGCCCACGAGCGGCGTGCCGAAGACCAGCATGGTGTCGACCGCGTTGCCCAGCCGGGTCGGCGTGTTGCGCGCATACAGGATGGCGGTGAACAGGTAGATCAATACGAAACCGATGAGGAAAGGCTGGGCGCTGGCGTAGTTCTCGGGTACGTACTTGAGAATTCCCCAGGCCGTGGCCACGCCGAAGGTGGCGATGAAACCGACGACGTTGAGGATGCGCCAGGAACGCTTGTAGGCGATGAACAGGATGGCCAGGTTGAGCAGCGTGTAGTAGCTGAAGAGGCCCACGTGGCTGCCCTGCCCGGTCGACAGCAGCAGCGGCACGGCAAAGCCGCCGGCAAAGGCTGCCACCGCCAGCGCGCGCGAATTCTGCAGCAGCGCCAGTGCGCAGCTCAGGCCGCAGACGATGATCATCAGCGCGAAGGCCGGCAGCGGATCCAGCAGGCCGTAGAGACGGAAGGCCGCGAACACCGTGAGGTACATCACCGCGACGCCGGCGCCCTGCAGCGCGAGCGCGAAGCCGGGCTTGTCGGCCCGCTTGCGAAAACCCACGGCCAGCAGCGCGATGGCCGCCGCGCCTATGGCCGCGAGCCGGAACTCGACCGGGAACAGGCCGGCCGACGCGGCATAACGCGCGAGGAAAGACAGACCTATGAACAGGATAACCAGGCCCACGCGCACGATGGTGTTGCCGCCCAGGAACCAGTTTTTCGCGGCGAGCAGGGCCAGTTCCACCGGGTTGGGTTCGGCCGGTTTGTAGGCGGGCCGGGCGGTGGTGGCGGGCCTGGCGGGCGTAGCGGCAATTGTGGCGGGCTGCGTGCGCGGCAGGCCGTTGGGGGCCAGGTCAGGTACTTGCGCCGGCGCCGGTGCCGCTTCGTTGTCGGCGGCGCTGGCCGGTGCTGAGGCAACGGGCAGCGGACTGGTGTCTTCGAAATCCCTGGGTGCGGCGGCGTTTGGCGCACTTGCAGCGACAGGCGCGGCCGTCGCCTGGCGAGCGGCGGGCGCCACCGGTTGCGGCGCTTTTTTCCGCATGGCCTCCACTTCGGCCCGCACCGCCCAGCGCAGCGACAGGCCGGCAAAGAGGCCGAGGAAGGCCCCAAGGAAAATGCCGGCATCGCCATGGCCCGGCCAGAACCAGCCCAGGACGGCGCCCCACACAATGCTCCAGATGACCATGGTTTCAGCCCCCCCCTCTTTTATGAATGGGCTGATAGTACTTGATGGGGTCGGCGACGACGGCCGAGGGAAGAAGGCGGTATGCGCGTGTCAGGCGACGACAGGCACGGCGCGCGGCCTGGCCGGGACCTTGCCGGCCGCCGCGGTTTTTAACCTGCCCTGGTCCCGCGCGGTTTCCCAGAAGGCCCGCGCCAGCGGCGAAAGTTTGGCCACGTCCAGGCAGGCCAGGCCGACGGTGCGCGGCTGCGCGGGCAGCAGCGGCCGGTAGACCACGCCTTCGGGCGCATCGGGCAGCGCCAGCCGCGCGGCGACGGAGACCGCCAGGCCCCGCTGCACAAACTGCAGGATGGAGATGATTTGCGTGAAGTGGTAGAGCACCTTGGGCCGCGTGATGTTTTTTTGCAGGATGGGCACGATGACCGGGCCGCAGCCAGCCTCGGTCAGCACGAAGTCCAGGCCGCTGAGCGCGCTGATGGGCACGGCGGCGTGCGCGGCCAGCGCATGGCCGGCCGGCAGGATGGCGACGAACTCGTCCTGCACCAGCGGCAGCACCTCGAAGCGCTCGTCGGGCACCACGACGAAGCCGAGCTCCACGCGTTTTTGCAGCAGCCAGTCGTCGACGACCTCGTCGCTTTCCTCCTCGATGCGCACCTGCGCGCCTGGATGGCCTTGCTTGAAGGCGGCCAGCAGGGGCGGCAGCAGGTTGACGGTGGAGGTGGGGCCGAAGGAGCCTATGCGCAGCGTGCCGGTCTTCAGTTCCCGGGCGTCGCCGAGTTCCTGCGCCATGGTGGCGGCCAGCGCCGTCATTTCGCGGGCGCGCAGCAGCAAGCGCTCACCGGCGTCGGTCATCGAGACGCCCGAGGCATCGCGCAGCGCGAGCTTGACGCCGAACTCGGTCTCCAGCGCGCGCAGCGCGTGGCTGACGGCCGACTGGGTGGTGCCCAGGCGCATGGCCGCGCGCGAAAAGCTGCGGCATTCGTCCAGGGTGATCAGCACTTCGAGTTGGGCCAAGGTCATGGTGAAAGCCTGTTCATGAGTAAACGCTCATTTGATAGTGAGTGATTTAACAATTAATCTCATACACCAATCTACCTTATTTACGGTTTTCTCCCAACACCCGCCCCCAGCTCTCCATGACGACTGCCACCCCATCCGCCTCCGCCGCCCTGGCTTCCGCCGCGCCCCTTTCGCATCCCTCCAGCCCCACAGGCGGCAAGCTCTGGGGCCTGTACCTGCGCCTGACCTGCGTGCCGGTGCTCTGGGGCGGCACCTTCATCGCGGGGCGCGTGATCTCGGCCCAGCTGCCGCCGGCCACGGCCGGTTTTATCCGCTTTGTGTTCGCCACGCTGGCGCTGCTGGCGACCCTGCATTTCACCGAAGGCCTGCGCGCCATCACGCGCATCACGCGGCGCCAGCTGCTGGGCACCATGGCGCTGGGCGCGACCGGCATCTTTGCCTACAACCTGCTGTTCTTCACGGCCCTGTCGGTGCTGCCGGCCGGCCGCACCTCGCTGATCATCGCCCTCAACCCGGTGGTCACGCTGCTGATCGCCGCCGCGCTGCTGGGCGACCGGCTGTCGGCCACACGCTGGCTGGGCGTGGCGCTGGCCCTGCTGGGCGTGTGGGTGGTGGTGACGCGCGGCGACCTCTCGCAGATCATGCAGTCGCTGGGCAAGGGCGAACTCGCGATGTTCGGCGCGGTCTGTGCCTGGGCCGTCTACACCCTGGTGGGCCGCAAGCTGCTGCAAGGCCTGTCGCCCGTACTGGCCACGCTGTGGGCCGCGATCTGGGGCACACTGTTTTTAGGCCTGCTGGCGCTGCGCGACATCCCCCACGTGCATGCCGCATCGTTCACGCCCGAGGTCTGGGCCGGCCTGGTGTTCCTCGGCGTGCTCGGCACGGCCGTGGCCTTTGTCTGGTACTACGAGGGCCTGCGGCAGCTGGGGGCTGCGCGGACCGTGGTGTTCAACAACCTGGTGCCGGTGTTTGGGGTGCTGTTGGGGTGGTTGATTCTTGGTGAGCCCTTGAGCGTCAGCCTGCTTGCCGGCGGGGGGTTGGCGATATTTGGGGTGTTTTTGGTGAATCGGGTTAAGTAGATTTTTGCGCCGGATCTTGCGCCGGCTGTCCGCGCTCCCTCTGTGCTCTTTGCTGAGTTCTGCTGGCCGGGGATTGCCCGGCAGCAAGTAACTTTCTTTTGCTTCGCCAAAAGAAAGTCACCAAAGAAAAGGCGACCCGCAGTCTGGGTCCCCTACGCTGCGCTACGGGGCAACCTGCGGTGCTCGACTACGGCGGGGTCTCGCGCAAACTCGCTTCGCTCAGACAAGCGCGATCCCTAATCCGCCTACGTCTGCGCTCCTCGGCCCAGCCAGGACGGGGCAATCGGAAGCGGGAGCCAATACAAAAAAAGGACACGCCATGGCGTGTCCTTTTTGTTTTTCTGTATTCAGGATTTGTCTTCGGCTGTTTGGTATTCCTTCCCCACCCCTTGTGGATGCGCCGAGGAGCGGAGGTTCAGGCGGATCAGGGATCGCGTTGTCTGAGCGAAGCGCAGCGTAGCGAGTTTAGCGAGACCCCGCCTGGACCGAGCACCGCAGGTTGCCCGTAGCGAAGCGCAGGGACGCAGCAACCAGGGTCGCCTTTTCTTTTGCTTACTTTTCTTTTGGCGAAGCAAAAGAAAAGTGAGTAGCCGCCGGGCTACCCCCGGCCAGCAGGCCCAAGCAAAGGGCCCGCCGCCGGAGCAAGAACCGATTACTTACGCAGGGCCGGCGACGCCACCAACGCCTTGACGAGCTTGGCCAGCGCGTCATTCGAAGCCCGCACTGCCGCCAGCGAGAAGTTGCTCTTGAACTCCGAGAAGGTCGCGCCGCCTTCGCCACTGACCCGTATCGTCTCGACCGGCTGGCCGGCGGCATCGACGATGGTGCAGACCAGCTTGACGCTGAACTGCGTGGGCGGCCAGGTGAAGGCGCCGTCGGAGGACGAGTTGGTGGTGACTTCCGGCGTGATCAGCAGGGAGACACCGCCGGCCTGCAGGGCTGCGAAGTCTTTGGGGTTCTGCACCTTGGTCACGCTGCTGAACGACTCGGACAGCGCCTTGTAGAAGCCGGGCTCGATGTCGCGGTAGGGAAAGTAGCGCACCTTGTCGCCGCCGCCGCCGGGCGTGGTCACTTCCACCGAGCGCAGGGCGTCGGGGATGTGGTAGCCCACCTTTTTGGCGATGGGCTTGGCGCCGGCGGGCACGGTGACGGCCGCGAGGTCGGGGTTCATGGTGATGGGGTGCGCGCAGCCAAACAATACAAGGCAGGCCAGCGCCGAGAAAACATAGCCGACAAATCGGTTCATGGTGGTCATCCCGGCTTAGTTGCGAATGGCTTTGACAAAATCGGGATCGGTCACCAAAGCGGCGATCAGCGACTGCACCATCAGCGGATAGTTGTTGGCCGCCAGCGGGATGGCCACGGCGCCGGCGAAAGAGCTGTCCCATTTGCGCTCTGTGCGCTTGACTTTGTCAAAGCGCACCTGGCCGTTGGCGGTCACCACAAAACGCGCCTCGATCTGCCCGGCGTTGGTGCTGATGCCGCCCGCGTCAATATTGTTCTTGAGCAGGGTGCCGCTGATTTCAACGCCCGACTGCGGGTTGTAGAGCTTGGCCAGTTCCAGTTCCTGGCGCAGCGCCGCGGCGATGTAGTCGCCGTAGTTCTTGCCGACGGGCGAGGTCATGGTGTTGGCGCGCAGGGACATCGAGGCGGCACCCGGCATGCCTGCCGTCACGGCGATGGTGCCCGTCTTCACGGCGGGCGCACCCTGGATCTTCTTGAGCGTTTCGACGTTGTCGATGGACGGCGGGTAGTTGGGCGCAGGGCCGGCGCAGCCGACCAGAAACGCGGACACGGCAATACCCGTGAACAGGGCAATACGCCTGAACTGTTGAAACATGGGAACCCCTCTTTGTAATTAGTTGGAATGAGCGGCACCCATTGCGGGTGCAGCGACCCAATGTTACGTCATGTAACCATCATTCCGGCCACCCCGGGAATACCCGGAGGAGCATTCAGGAGGAGCGCGGCGCCTTGGCCGGGCGTTTCCAGTTCGGCAAGCTGACCTGCTTGCCGCGTGCCACGCTGAGCGCCTCGGGCGGGGTGCTTTTGGTGATGGTGGAGCCGCCGCCCACCGTGCCGCCCGCGCCTATGGTGACGGGCGCAACCAGCACACAGTTGCTGCCGATGTGCACGTCGGCCTCGATCACCGTGCGGTGCTTGTTGGCGCCGTCGTAATTGGCGGTGATGCTGCCGGCGCCGTAGTTGACGCGCTCGCCCACGGTGGCGTCGCCTAGGTAGGCCAGGTGGTTGGCCTTGGCGCCTTTGGCGAGGGTGGAATTCTTGACCTCGACAAAATTGCCGATGTGCACCTCGGCGCCCAGCTGCGCGCCGGGGCGCAGGCGCGCGAAGGGGCCGATCAGCGCGCCCTCGCCCACTTTCACGCCGAGTTTTTCGCCGTCGATATGGGTGAAGGGGTGGATGACGGCGCCGGCGGCGATGCTGCAGTTGGCGATCACGCAGTTGGCGCCTATGCGCACGCCCTCGCCCAGGGTGACCGCGCCTTCAAAGACGCAGTTCACGTCGATCTCGACGTCCTGGCCGCAGACCAGCGTGCCACGCACGTCGAGGCGCGCCGGGTCGGCCAGGCGCACGCCCTGCTCCATCAGTGCGACGGCCAGCCGGCCCTGGTGGACGCGCTCGAGCTCAGCCAGCTGCACCGGGCTGTTGACGCCGGCCACCTGGGCGGCGTCGGTGATCTGGTGGGCCACCACGGCCACGCCGTCGGCCACGGCGAACTTCACGATGTCGGTCAGGTAGTACTCGCCCTGGGCGTTCTTGTTATCGAGCCGGGCCAGCCAGGCGCGCAGGAGGCGCGTGGGCACGGCCATGATGCCGCTGTAGATTTCGCGGATCTCGCGCTGGGCGGCGCTGGCGTCCTTGTGCTCGACGATGGCCCTGACCTGCGATGACGCTTCAGTGCCGGCACGCACGATGCGGCCGTAGCCCGTGGGGTCGGCCATGCTGAGCGTGAGCAGCGCCAGGCGCTGGCCGTCGCACTGGTCGATCAGTGCCTGCAAAGTGGCGGCCTGGGTCAGCGGCACGTCGCCCGAGAGCACCAGCGTGACGCCGTCGTCGGCCAGCAGGGGCAGCGCCTGCTGCACCGCATGGCCGGTGCCCAGCTGCGGCTCCTGGCGCGCGAAGCGCAATGCCACCGGGGCAGCCGCGGCGCCCGCGGCCTCGGTAAATCGGGTGCAGGCGGCCTCGACTTCCGCCGCGCCATGGCCGGTAATGATCACTGCCTGGCGCGCCGACACCGAGGCGGCGCATTCGATGACATGCGCCAGCAAAGCTTTCCCGCCCAATCGGTGTAACACTTTAGGCAAACTGCTTTTCATCCGCGTGCCTTTGCCCGCGGCCATGATGACGACATCGATTGGGGTTGCCATGAAATTTCCTCTGGATCTTGGGGTGATGACGCGTTCCCGGGCCGCCGGGGCGGGCACGGGACGCTGCACACGGATTATCGGCGGGCTGGCCGTCCTGCTGCTGGCCGGGCTGCTGCAAAGCTGCAGCCTCATGAAACTCGCTTACAACCAGGCGCCCGAACTGGCCTACTGGCAGCTGGACCGCCACTTCGACTTCACCGATGCGCAAAGCCTGCAGGTCAAGGCCGACCTCGACAAACTGCAGGCCTGGCACCGCCAGACGCAGCTGCCCGGCTACATCGAGGCGCTGCAAAAGCTGCAGCATCAAATGCCTTCGGACATGGACGCCGCGGCGGCCTGCGCGATCTACACCGACGTGCGCGGCAAACTCGTGGCGCTGTCGCGGCAGGCGGAGCCGCCCATGGCGACCCTTGTCGGCTCGCTGCAGGCCGGCCAGCTCAAAACCCTGGAACGCCGCTTCGCCAAAGGCAATGACGAGTACCGCGAGGATTTCCTGGAGGCTTCGCCCAAGGCCCAGCGCGACAAGCGCTACAAGGAGGCGGTCAAGCGCGCTGAAATGCTCTACGGCCGGCTGGAAAAAAAGCAGCTGGCGGTGATTGAGCGGCGCATCGACAGCTCGCACTTCGACGCGCCGCGCAGCTACGCGGAAAAAATCCGGCGCCAGCAGGACGCCCTGCACACGCTGCGCCCGCTGGTGGCAGGCCAGGGCACACCCGAGAAAACCCAGGCCGCGATGCGCGGGCTGTTTGAGCGCACGCTCACCTCACCCGACGCGGCTTACCGCGACTATATGGAGAAGCTGACGCAGGACGCCTGCGCCACGCTGGCGGAACTGCACAACAGCACGACGCCGGCGCAGCGCCACAAGGCGGTGGAGACCCTGCATCGTTATGAACAGGACTTCCGGACGCTGAATGCGCAGACATCCTGAACAAGAGAGTGAGCGACGTTACTTTCCGGGCGCTTTCGAATGCGAACGCCCTTCCTCCTCGGCCTTTTTCAACTCCTCCGCCTGCTGCGGCGACTCGGGCCTGGCGGCCTCGGCGTCGGACTTGACGTCGGCATCCTTGAGGTAGGACTTGATTTTTTCCTGGTATTTGCGCGTGCCTTCATAGCTGCCCTCGCCCATCTGGCCGGACGGGCCGTCGCCGGGCTTCGACTGGCGCGGCTGGAACTCGCGCGAGCCGCTGCTTTGCTGCTGCTGCCGGTTCGAGAAGCGGGGCGGTTGCTGCTGCAGCCGTGCGCCGGGGGCTTGTGCGTGGTCCATGAGCGTCTCCTGGGTGGTGTCTGGTCTCGCCACATCACGGGCAAGAGAGCTACGTTAGAACCGGGAACGGGGGGCGCGTGTCATCCACCAAAGAGGCTTGCTGTCGGTGCCCGCCTACAGGGCAAAATCAGAGCAAGGGGACTTGCGGAGGGGGCGTGTCGTAATAGTCGGCGATGCGCTCCAGCGCCCGGGTGTTGAGCAGGCGCAACTTGCCGTCGAGGATCTCGTGCAGGCCCAGCTGGCGCAGGCGCCTCAAGGTCTTGTTGGTGTGCACCAGCGACAGCCCCAGCGCGTCGGCGATGTGCTGCTGATTGATCGGAAATTCGATCATGCCGCCGGCGGCCATGCCCACGCGCTCCAGCCGGCGGAACAAATGCATCAGCAGCATGGCCACGCGTTCGGTGGCATTGCGCCGCCCGGCCGTGAGCAGGTGGTCGTCCACCATGCCCTCTTCTCGCGCCGCCAACCAGGTGATGTCATAGCCCAGGTTGGGGAAATTGCGGAACAGCTCCCACAGGCCCTCACGCGGGAACACGCAGAGGCTGGCATCGGTCACGGCCTCGATGCCGTGCATGGCGCCGTCGGCGAATTTCTGCTGCAGGCCGATGAAGTCGCCCGGCAGCAAAAAGTTGAGGATTTGCCGGCGGCCGTCGCTCAAGGTCTTGTAACGAAAGGCCCAGCCCGAGTAGAGCGTGAAGAGTTTGCCGTTGGGTTGCTGCTCGGGAAGTATGGTGGCGCCGGCCTTCACCATCGCGGTGCCGGTGCGGAAGGCTTCGAGGAACTTCAGTTCTTCGGCATTGACGGGCATAAAAGCCCGGGTCTCACGCAAACCACAGGCATTGCAGCCCGGCGGGCAGATCGCTGAAGTTGGCGTGGGGATATTCATAAAAGAATAATCTTAGGCGCATTTACCTGTGTCTTTTGACATTGTGCGCCTACGTGTGGGCCGCTACATTGGGCCGCAATGACAAAAACAAGCACCACTCTGTATGAAATCCTTTACGTCAGCACCCTGGCCCCCGAAGCGCCGCTGAGCGTCGTCGCAGACATCGCCGCCAAGGCCCGCCGGGCCAATGCGGAGCGCGACATCACGGGGCTGCTGATTTTTGACGGCATGCGCTTTTGCCAGCAGTTTGAAGGCGGGCAAAAGCAGGTGCTGGCGCTGCTGGAGCGCATACGCCAGGACAGCCGCCATATCAATATGCAGGTCGTGCACCACGGCGAACTGGCCGCCCGCCGGTTCCGGCGCTTCAGCCTGGGTTACTGCCTGGTCGAGGATGAGGATGTGCTGGAACGTATGGAGCAACTGGACGGCCAGGCCGCGCTCGATGTTTTTGTCGGGCTGCTGTCCAGCCTGGACCTGGATTCCTGAACGCGCCGGGCTTCAGCCCTGCAACGCTTTCCACATTTCCTGGTCCCGCTCGGCGGTCCAGATGCGCGGGTTTTTGATGCCGCTGGCTTCGTCAAACGCGCGGCTCACGTCAAACGGCAGGCAGTGCTCATAGATGAAGACATGGCCGAAAACCGGGTCCATGCTTTTGCGCGTGTGGTCCATGGCGGCCTTGAGGTCCATGCCGGCGGCGGCGGCTTCCTTGCCGGCTTTGTACAGGGTTTCAACCCAACGTTTGGTGTAATCCAGCGCCTTGTTGACATTGGCCGCGCCCTTCATGGCCTCGCCGCGGCCCGGCACGATGGCCTCGGCCTTGAGCGCGCGCAGGGCTTCGAGTGTGGCGGGCCATTCCTCGAGCTGGGCGTCGCCGGTGTAGACACCCGCCTCGTATTCGACCAGGTCGCCGGAGAACAGCACTTTTTCTTCCTCAATCCAGGCAATCGTGTCGCCGCGCGTATGGCCAGGGCCGGGATGCCAGACCTGCACCTTCACGCCGCCCAGGTCCAGCACCAGCTTGCCGGGCACCTCGCCCTTGACGGGGTTGCCGCCGTCGATCACCAGTGTTGGCCAGGTCAGGCCGGGCACGCTTTCGGCGTTGCGGAACAGCCGCGGGAAGCGCTCCATCTCGCTTTGCATGTCCTGCGCGCCGCGCTCGACGATGAGTTCGTAAGTGCCCCGGCTGGCGATGATCTCGGTCGCGCCCTCGGCTGCGTAGGCGCTGGCGCCCAGCACGCGCACCGCGTGGTAGTGCGTGAGCAGCACGTACTTGATGGGCTTGTCGCTGACGCTGCGTATGCGCGCAATCAGGTCCTGCGCCATCGCCGGCGTGGCCGTTGCGTCGCTCACCATGATGAACTTGTCGCCGATGATGACGCCGGAATTCGGGTCGCCCTCGGCGGTGTAGGCCCAGCAGTGCGCGCTGAGCTGCTCGAAGGTGATGGTCTTGTCGGTCAGGTCGGACTGGGAAGCGAAGGCTTTGGACATGGGGTTTCCTGGTGGGGGCGCGGCGGAGGGCGGAACAGGGGCCGCCGCTTCTGCCGGGAATTTTACTTAAACGTAATGCGTTACGAATAGTTGAATCCCAAGCCCCAGTTCCCCCGTGGCGTTTACTCGGGTTCTATGCCCGCCGCCTTGATGATTTTTCCCCATTTGAGGGTCTCGTCCGCCTGGAACTTGCGCAGCTCTTCGGGGCTGCTGGTGAAGATCTCGATGCCGCTGGACTGGTAGAAGGGCGCGGCCGAGGCGCTGCGCGCGGCGCGCGCGAGCATGTCGGCGAGCTTTGCCACCACATCGGCGGGTGTGCCGGCCGGCGCGTAGGCGGCAAACCAGTAGGTCATCTCATAACCCTTCACGCCGGCTTCGGCGATGGTGGGCACATCCGGCGCCAGCGGCGAGCGCTGCCGCGTGGACACGCCCAGCGCCTTGAGCTTGCCGGCCTTGACCTGCGGCAGGCCGGTGGCCATGTCGGTGATCATCATGTCGATCTGGCCGCCCAGCAGGTCGGTCACGGCCGGCGGGTTGCTCTTGTAGGGGATGTTCAGGATGTAGGTGCCCGTCATCTGCTTGAACTGCTCGCCCGCGACGCGGCTGGAGGAACTGCCGCTGCCGAAGGACAGCTTGCCTGGTTTGGATTTGGCCAGCTTGATGAAATCGGCGACGCTGTTCACCGGCAAGGCCGGGTTGACGACCATGATCTGGCCGCCGCGCCCCAGGGCGGTGAGCGGCGCGAAGTCCTTGACCGGGTCATAGGGCAGCTTCTTGAACAGGTGCTCGTTGGCCGATTGCGTGGTGTTGGTGGTGATGAAGACGGTATAGCCGTCGGGCTTGGCTTTCGCCGCCGCCTGGGCCCCGATAAAACTGTTGGCGCCGGGCCGGTTGTCGACCAGCACGCTGGCCTTGCTGTCGTTGGTCACGGCCTGGCCCAGGGCGCGCGCCAGCTGGTCGGTGGCGCTGCCGGCGGCAAAGGGCACGATAAAGGTGATGGGCTTGTCGGGAAAGCCCTGGGCCTGCGACAGCCCGGGCGCCAGCGCGCAGAACGCGGCGGCGGCGAGCATCAGCGGGCGTATGCGGCTTGTGAAGTTCGGGTTTGGGGTTGAGGGGGTCATGTTGTCTCCTTTTTTAATTGAAAAACCAGTCGGTATGCGTCAGGGCCGGGCCCGCAAGCAGGGGCGCCAGGCCGGCGGGAATCTCTATCGGCAAGTCCAGCAGCCAGAAGGACAGGGCCTTGCCGTGGGTGTCGAGGTTCAGCGCATCGTTGACGCCGCCGTCGAGGACCTCGTCGAGCACAAAATTCAGCGCAGCCAGCCCCGGCAGTTCGAAGCGCTGCACGCTCGTCGGCCGGCGATGGGCAAAGCGCTGCGCCACCACGGCCTCGGTGACTTGTGCCAGCAGCACGGGGTAAAGATCAGCATGCCACGCGATCACGCTGATGTTGGAGCGGTTGCCTTTGTCGCCGGTGCGGCCATGGGCGGCGCGGTACAACGGCACCGTGATGCGGGCTTCGTTCATGCGGACTCCTGCTGGGCGTCCAGCATGTCGAAACGCAGCGGCACGGCGTCGCGCGGCACCAGGCAGGACAAGGTGTTGAGCCGCGGTGTCAGCGAGGTTCGCACACCGCCGCCGCCGGCCGGGCCGCAGCAATACAGCGCCGTGACTTCGCGCGGCAGGCGCTCTGCCTGCGCGCGGTCGGCGTGGGTGGCGGCGACACGCAGGCGCACGTCGCGCGCATCGCCTGCGGGAGACTCCGCCAGCAAATGGCCCGCGTCGTCGCCCATCACACTGAGCGCGCCTATCAGGTCCACACGCAGCGCCAGGTCCGGCAGGCGCCGGCGCAGCACCTCGGCGGCCAGGCGGGCGCGCGCCTCGGCGCGGGGGCCGGCGTAAGAGATTTCACCTTCGGCCAGCCAGCCGCCTTCGTGGCAGACATTGACCTTGAGGCTGGCCGGCCGCGCATGGCCGCGCACGCCAGAGAGGGCCACACGGTCGGGCCCGATGAGGCTGACTTGCGCGGCGCTGATGTCGGCCACCACGTCGGGTGTCAGGTAGGCGGCGGGGTCGTGGACCTCATACAGCAGTTGCTCCTTGACGCCGGCCAGGCTGACCACGCCGCCCGTGCCCGCCGCCTTGCCGATGACGCAGTGGCCCTCGCTGTCGATTTCGGCGATGGGGTAGCCCACGGCGTGGAGGTCCGGCACGTCCTTGTAGCCCGGGTCGGCGAAATAGCCGCCGCAGACCTGGGCGCCGCACTCCAGCAGGTGGCCCGCCATGGTCGCGCGCGCCAGCCGGTCCCAGTCGTCGGCGCGCCAGCCAAAATGCGACATGGCGGGCCCCACCGTCAACGAGGGATCGGCCACGCGCCCGGCCACCACGATCTGCGCGCCGGCGTCTAGTGCGGCGGCGATGGCTTCGGCGCCTATATAGGCGTTGGCGCTCACTTTGCGGATGCCGTCCATCGCACCGCCCAGTTCGGCGCGCAGTAGCGGCTCGTGCTGTGCACCCGAGAGGTCGTCTCCCGCCACCACGGCGATGCGCGGCGCGGGCAGGCCCATGCCGGCGGCCATGGCCTGGATGTGGCGCGCTGCCGCCAGCGGGTTGGCGGCGCCGAAGTTGCTCACGATGCGGATGTTGTGCGCCAGGCAGCGCGCCAGCACCGGCCGCAGCATGTCGTCCAGCAGCGGCTCGAAGCCGGCATCCGGGTCGGCCCGGCGCCGCAATTGCGCCAGCGCCAGCGTGCGTTCGGCCAGGGTTTCAAAAATCAGGAAAGCCGGCCCGCCGCGCGCGACCAGCGTGTCGACCACCGGCCCGGCGGCGTCCACGCGGTCGCCGGAAAAACCGGCGGCGCAGCCGATCAAAAGAGGAGCGGGGGAGGATGAGGTCATGGACGGGCGGTGGGGAGCCTTGAATTTAGGCCCTGGGCATTTATTTGTAAAATCGAAACTTCTTATCCATTGATCTGGATGTCAAATAAATGGCCCAACCCAACCTTTCCCTGCGGCAGTTGCGCGCCTTCCTGGCCCTGGCCGAGCAGCGCAGTTTCACGCAGGCCGCGGCCACCTGCCACCTGTCGCAGCCGGCCTTCAGCGCGCTGATCCGCACACTGGAAAGCGAACTCAACACCCGCCTGTTCGACCGCGACACGCGCAGCGTGGAGTTGACGGCCGAGGGCCGGCTCTTCGCGGACTCGGCGCGCCGGCTGGTCGGCGATTTCGGCGCGGCCCTCAGCGACCTGAGCGACCATGTCGAGCGCCGCAAGGGCCGCGTGCACATCGCCGCCCTGCCTTCGCTGGCGGCCGGCTGGCTGCCCGCGGTGTTCGCCGAATTCAGGAAGGCCTGGCCGGGCATAGAGCTCAACCTCAGCGACCTGCTGTCGGACGCCTGCGTGGATCTGGTGCGCAGCGGCAGGGCCGACTTCGCGCTGGCCTCCACCGGCGTGAGCCACGCGGGCCTGAGCACGCGGCTGGTCTGCACCGACCGCTTTTACCTGGTGTGCCGCAAGGACCACCCGCTGGCGGCCGAGGCCTCACCCACGCTCAAGAAGCTGGCCCCCTACCCTTTTATCCACATGTCGCGCAACAGCAGCGTGCGGCAGGCGCTGGAGGCGGCGCTGCATCCGCAGCAGGCCAATACCGTGCTCGAAGTCGACCAGCTGGCCACCGCCGCGGGCATGGTCGAGGCGGGGCTGGGCATCAGCGTGGTGCCCGCGCTGACGCTGTTCCACTTTGAGCGCAAGGCCCTGGTGACCCGGCCGCTGGCCGCAAGCGGCCTCACACGCAAGATTTACCTGGTGCGCCGGCAGGAGGGCAGCCTGTCGGCGGCCGCGCAGGCCCTGCACGACCTGGTGATGGACACCATGAAGGCGCGCACGCCCTGACCCCAGGGGCGGGCCGGCGGCTCAGCCCGAGCGGCGCGCGCCGGCCAGCCAGTCCACCGCGCTTTGCGCCAGTGATTCCAGCGGCGCATCGCCGGCCAGGGTCAGCACGCCAGGCTCGGCCGAGGGGTCTTGCAAGGCCTCGAACTGGCTGGCCACCAGGCTGGGTGGGTAGAAATGGTCGGCCCGCTGGCCCACACGGCGCAGCGACTCGGCCGGGCTGATGGCCAGGTGCACAAAACGCAGGCCGGTAGCGGCGCCGCGCAGGATGTCCCGGTAGCCGGCCTTGAGGGCTGAACAGGTCAGCACCACACCTTCGGGATGGCGCGCCAGTTCGGCGCCCAGCTGCCGCAGCCAGCCTTCGCGGTCTTCATCGGCAAGGGCGATGCCCTGCTGCATCTTGCGGATGTTGCCGGGCGGATGGAAGTCGTCGCCCTCGACCAGCGGCAAGCCCAGCTGCGCGGCCACCAGGCGCCCGACCGCCGACTTGCCGCAACCGGCCACCCCCATCACCACCACGCGCACGGGCGGCGCACCGGGAAGCGTGGCGGAGGCGGGAAGCGAGCGGGTCTGGGATGCAGCGGTCATGCGCAAATTATCGCGGCGCACGGCTGCTTGGCGCGCCCATGCGTGACAGCGGACGCAAAAGTGCGCTTGATAGGACCGCCCGCGCTTTGTTATCGTCGCGGCATGGCCACACTCAAAAATGATTTTGCAAACTACTGCTGCGAGCTTTTGTCGGGCGTGGGCCCCTGCACCGCCAAACGCATGTTCGGCGGCTTCGGCATCAGCACCGGCGGCTTGACCTTCGCGCTGGTGGCCGATCTGGGCGGCGGCGAGATCCTGTGGCTTAAAGCCGATGACAGCACGCGCGGCCTGTTCGAGGCCGAAGGCTGCGGACGTTTCACTTACGACATGACCCGCAATGGCGTGCGCTCCGCGCACAGCCTCGGCTACTACAGCGCGCCCGAAGAGGCCATGGAGTCGGAAGCCTTGATGCGGCCCTGGGCACGGCTGGCGCTGGAATGCGCGCTCAGGGCGCGCGCGGCCAAACCGGCCAAAAAACCCAAACCGAACACAAAAGCCCCCGCCAAGGCAAAGGCAAAAACAAAAGCAAAAACCACAACGACAACGAAACCGGCAGCGAAACCAAAAACGAAAACGAAACCCAAGGCGGCGCCAGCCAAAAAAAGCCGCGCATAAAAAAACCCGCAGCCTTGCGGCCGCGGGTTCAAAGCTCCCTTGCGGAAGGAGCCACTGACTAGAACGGTATCAATCGGAACTAGACGAGGTTGGACATCGCCAGCACGTTGTAGTTGTGCGGGTGCCGGCGCTGGTCGTCCTTGTAGGCATCAAAGTCGTGGCCGGCCGCCATGGGGCGGGCGCGGGCGGTGAGAAAAACCATGGCCAAAGGGGTCAGCAGGGCTTCGACCGCCGCTGCCGCACCCAGCACCAGGCCGCGGGCCAGGCGCCCCAGGGCACCGGTGGCCAGGCCGAAGGCGGCGCGCAGGTCGCTCAGCGGCTGCAGCACACCAACGCGCCAGCCGGCCGGCTCGGCAGCCGGTTGCCTGACGGCGGCGCACGCAGCGCTGGCCTCCCAGCTGAAATAGGCCGATGCGCCGTGGCCCGAACTGAAGGACTCCATCACCAGCGACTCACCGGCCTTGAGCGTCAGGCTCTCGCCCCGGCTCAGGAAATGGTCGCCGGCGCGCACCTGGGCGTCCTGGCTGGCGGAATCGAAGGTGGCCCAGACCCGGCCATGCGCAATTCGCAACACACCGGCCTGGGCGGCGTGCAAGGTCAGGGCCCGTCCCGCACCCAGCTTCCAGAAGCCCGCCAACCCGTCAACCTGGCCGGTGGTGGCATCGGTAGCCTGTTGCAAAAAGCGGTCGCCTGCGTGAGAAGCTGAGTGTTCCATGGTGTTCTCCAAAAAAGGCACAAAGTGAGTGATGAGGGTTGAATCATCTCGCGGCGGACTTGCGCGGTCCAATGAAATCGCGGTAAGCTATTCATTCCATAATCGCATCAATCAATCAGGCTCAAATTGCCCTGATTACCTGGAACTGTCATGCTGCATTCACAAACACACCTGCGTTCCCGGCCGATTTCCGCCGGTCAGCTGCGGGCCTTCGAGGCGGTGGCCCGCCACCTCAACTTCCGTGCCGCATCGGAAGAACTGGCCCTCACCCAGTCGGCCGTGAGCCGGCAGATCCAGGGCCTGGAGGAGGACGTGGGCGTGAGCCTCTTCCACCGCCACACCCGGGCCGTGGAGCTGACCACCGCCGGCGGCATCCTGCTGCGGGCCGTCACGCCCTCGCTGGAGCGCATCGACAACGCGGTGCGGCAGATACGCCAGACAGCAGGGCGCAAGAGCGTGTCGCTGACCACCTTCGCCTCGTTCGCGTCGATGTGGCTGATTCCGCGGCTCGAGGGATTCCAGCGCGACAACCCCGACATCGACATCCGGATTGATGCGTCGGACGTCGCGGTGGACCTGGACATTTCGGACCTGGACCTGGCCCTGCGCTACGCCCCGGCCAGCCACATGCCACCTAACGCGATACGGCTTTTCGGCGAGCAGATCACGCCCGTCATCAGCCCCTGGCTGCTCAAAAGCGGGCCACGCCTGAAAAAACCCGACGACCTGGCGCAGTTCACCTTGATCGAGGCCGGCGACGCCCACCAGACCCACCTCGAATGGCTGACCTGGCGGCGCTGGCTGGACGAGCACGCCAGCCCCAAGCTCGAGGCCAAGCGCTGGCTGTACTTCAATTACGCCTACCAGATGGTGCAGGCGACGCTGACGGGCCAGGGCGTGGTGCTGGCGCGGCTGCCACTGATCGCCGAGAGCCTGGCCTCGGGCGACCTGGTCGAGCCCCTGCCGCAGACGCGCATGGAGTCGCCCATGAGCTACTGGCTGATCGTCGGGCCGCGCAACGTGGCCAGGCCCGAGGTGGTGGCCTTTTGCGACTGGCTCAAAAGCCAGGCCGCGCTGACGCGCGAGGCGATTGGGGATGTACCTGATCCGGACACAGTAGATTCCCTGGACTAGCCTGTCCTAACTCCCTCTCCCAGAGGAGAGGGAATGGAAGCGGGTATCAGGCCGCGCCGCGTTTCAGCAGCCGCCCTGCCCTCGCCTGCACCTTGGCGTTCGCCGCGTCGGCATCACCGGCCACATAGGCCAGCTCGCCGTTCACAAACACTTTCTCGATGCCTTCCGACACCGCGATCGGCTCCTGGTAGGTCGCCACGTCGCGCACGCGGGCCGGGTCCAGCACCACGACGTCGGCGTGCCAGCCGGGCTGCAGCTGGCCGCGCTGGTGCAGGCGGAAGTTGCGCGCCGACAGGCCGGTCATCTTATGGATCGCGGTTTCGAGTGAAAAGAGGTTTTGCTCGCGCCAGTAGCGCGCCAGCACGCGCGGAAAAGCACCCCAGAGGCGCGGGTGCGGATGCCGGTCGTGCGGCAAGCCGTCGGAGCCGATCATGGTCCGGGGATGCGCGATGACGCGCTTGACGTCGTCCTCGTGCATCTGGAAATAACAGGCGCCGCCGGGCTGCAGGCGGCGGCAGGCGGCCTTCTGGTCAACGCCCCACTCCTCGGCAATCGAGGCCAGCGTACGGCCCATCATTTCGGGGTGGGGCGTGGACCAGCTCAAGAGGACATCGATCACGCCGTCCACCAGGTCTTCCCGCAGCACGGTCGAGCCGGCCACATAGGGATAGACGTCCATCGCGATGTCCTGGCGCTGCGCCAGGGTGTCGATCAGCGGCAGCGTCTCGCGCGTGCGGCCCCAATTGGCCGGGCCGGCGCATTTGTGGTGCGAGATCACCAGCGGCACGCCGGCCTCGAAGGCGCAATCGCCGGCCTCGTGCATGGCCTCCAGGATGTCGGCCATCTCCGAGCGCATGTGGGTGGCATAGATGCCGCCGTAGCGAGCCACCACCCGCGCCAGCGCGGTCACCTCGGCCGCCGGCGCCGGCATGGCTTCGGCATAGAACAAGCCCGAGGACAGGCCGATCGCGCCCTGGGCCATGCACGCCTCGAGCATGCCGCACATGGCGGCGACTTCATCAGCGCTGGCCGGCCGGCTGAGATCACCGACGCAGGCATAACGCAGCGTGGTATGGCCGATCAGTGGCGCCACATTGACGGCCGGCTGCGCCTCGGCGACCGCCTGCGCATACGCATCCACCGACGGGTACTTGAACGAATTGCCCAGCAGGGTCAGGGCGCCCTGGGGCTGGTCGACGACGAAGGGCGCGACCGACAGGCCACAGTTGCCGGTCACCACCGTAGTGATCCCCTGCGACAGCTTGGGGAACATCCCGGGCGCATTCAGCACGATGGCGTCATCGTGCGTGTGCACGTCGATGAAGCCGGGCGTGATGGCCAGGCCGGTGCAGTCGTGCACCTGGACTTCGGCGATGGCCAGGCCGTCCGGCAGGCGGTGGCGAAGGCCCGGGCCGATGGCCGCAATGCGGTCGTCCACCAGCAGCAGGTCGCCGGTTTGGGCGGGCGCGCCGGTGCCGTTCACCAGCAGGCCGTTTTCCAGAAGGGTGGCGCGGGTCATCGCGTTTTTCCGATCGCGGGCTTGGCGCTTTCGTCCCAGTCCAGCCGGGGATGGTGGTGCATGTCCACACCACGCGTCTCCAGCGTGCGCTGGATGTTCGCCAGCCGGTCCACCGCCTTGTCGCCCAGCCGCTGCGCCACGAGCACGGTGAGGATTTCAATCACCGTCAGGTGCGCCAGGTAGGCTTCCGGGCCCACCGGCATCACCGGGTCGGGCGCAACCTCCACACCCAGCACGATGTCGGCCAGCGCCGCCAGCTGGGAGCCGGGCTGCGTCAGCGCGATGATGGTGGCGCCCTGCGAGCGCGCCACGTCCACCGCCTCCAGCAAGGAGGGCATGCCGCCGACGTGGGTGACGGCGATCACCACGCCGCGCGGGCCTATGGTGGCGGCTGAGATCAGTTGCAGGTGCGGGTCCAGGTAGCTGCTGGCGGACAGGCCCATGCGGAACAAGCGCGCCTGCAAGTCCGAGGCCATGAAGTTGGAGGTAACGCCAACGCCGTAGCAGTCCACCCGGCTGCCGCCAACGATGGCGTCGGCCGCCGCCTGTGTGGCTTCCACGCTGAGCTGGGCTTGCACGCTGTTGATCACGATGGCGGCGCCGCGGGTGACCTTCGTGATTATCTGGCGGGTGTCGTCGTCGATGCGCACGCGCCGGTTCAGCGGCGAGCCTCCCACGGCCATTTCCTGCGCCAGCGCGAGCTTGAACTCGCGCAGGCCCGGGTAGCCCAGGTCGCGGCAGGTGCGCATGATGGTGGGCACCGAGCTGCCCGCGCGCTGCGCGAGCCGCTCAAAACTTTCATCCAGCACGCGCTGGGGGTCCTGCAGGATCAACTCCAGCACGCTGCGCCTGGACGTGGGGGCGCTGGCGATGTTGTCGGCGATTTTGGCAAGAACTTGTGAGGTCATGAGGACTTTGGTTGCGGCGCGCGCAAAGCTGCGCGGCCCATTACAACAAGGAGGTCTAACAGATTAGAAACAGGTGACGAGTGCATCGCACACCGTGTAATTCTCATCGACAACCGGCATCCAGCGCCATTTGTCGAAAGTCGTGCAGGGATGGGAGATGCCCAGCGCCACCAGGTCACCGACCTTGAGCGCGGCCAGTTCGGGGCCGCTGCCGCGCAGGTAGGCGTGCTGGTCGTTGAGGGCCGTGACCTTCCAGTCCGCGGGCGCGGGCACGGGCGCGGCGCCGGGCGCGCCGACCGAGGACAGCGGTATCGGCATCTCCAGGTCGTAGGACAGGTCGCGCCGGCCCACGGCCAGGATGGCCAGCCCCGGCTCGGGGCAGGACTGCACCGTGGCCCAGACTTCAATCGCCGGCCTGAGGCCATCTTTGCCGGCGCTGTCGTGCAGGCGGGCGTTGACAGAACCGACCAGGCGCTTGTAGTTACCGTGGTCGTGCGTGATGTAGCAGCCCGAACGCAGCAGGCCGCGCACCGGGCGCGAGAGCTTGGGCGTGAGCCAGCCGCTGACCAGGTCGAAGATGGCCGAGCCGCCGGCCGTCATCAGGATTTCGTCGCTGTCGAACAGGCCTTGCTGGTCGCAGGCCAGAGCGATGTCGCAGGTGCGCCGCATCAGCGCATCGGCATAGGCCTTGTCCGCCGCCGAATCGCCGGTGGCGCCCTGCCCTTCATAGGTTTCGATGCCCACCAGGCGGCAGGCCAGGCTGGTGCGGATGGCGGCGGCCAGGGCCATGGCATCGGCCTCGTTGCGCACGCCGGTGCGCGCGCCCATGACGCCGACTTCCAGCAGAACCTCGAAGGGCGCGGCCATGGCGGCATCGTTGGCGCGCGCCCAGGCTTCGATCAGCGCCAGCTGCGCGATTGAATCCACCAGGAAGACGATGCGCAGGCCGGGGTACTCGCGCAGCATGCCCTGGATGCCGGCCAGGTCGATGGCGTTCACGACCTGGTTGGCGATGATGAGGCGCGTGGCGCCCGCTGTGATGCCGGCGCGCATCTGCGCGACGGTGGCGAAGGTCAGGCCCCAGGCGCCTTCATCGAGCTGGCGCTTGAGCAGTTGCGGCGACATCGTGGTCTTGCCGTGCGGCGCCATGTCCACGCCCTGGCCTTTGGCAAAGCGCTGCATCCAGCCCAGGTTGTGTTTCATGGCCGACTGCTTGACGACGGCCAGCGGCAGCGGCAGGTCGCCCTTGAGCACGTTCCAGCCCTGCTTGCCCATGTCGGAGCGGCGCACCGGCCCGCTGTTGTGGGGGAAGCCCTTGAAGGAACGGTCGAGTTGCGGGTCGAGGAGGTCTTGCAATGCGCTCATGGATTTTTCTTGAAGGTCAGGCGGCGGCCATCGCGGGCGCCTCGGCCACGGAGTTTGCCAGGTCGTCGCGTATGCAGGCCTTGAAGCGGCCGTCGCCCATGTCGCGCAGCTCGGGGCGCTCCACCGAACAGGCGGCTATCGCATGCGGGCAACGCGTGCGGAACACGCAGCCCGAAGGCGGGTTGACCGGGCTGGGGATGTCGCCTTTGAGCGCGATGCGTTCGCTTTTGTGCTCGGGGTCGGGCTTGGGCGAAGCGGCCAGCAGGGCCTGAGTATAGGGATGCAGCGGGCGTTCGAACAGTTGGGCCGTGGGCGCGACTTCCATCACGCGGCCCAGGTAGAGGACGACCACGCGGTCGCACAAATACTCGACCACGTCGAGGTCGTGCGAGATGAACAGCATGGTCAGCGACAACCGGTCGCGCAGGTCGCACAGCAGGTTGACCACCTGCGCCTGGATGGACACGTCGAGCGCCGACAGCGGCTCGTCGGCCACGATGAACTCGGGCTCGACCGCCAGGGCCCGCGCCACGCCTATGCGCTGGCGCTGGCCGCCGGAGAACTCATGCGGGTAGCGGCTGGCATGTTCTGCGCGCAAGCCGACCAGTTCGAGCAGTTCCGCGATGCGTTTGGCCTGTGCTTCCTTACCCTTGGCCAGCCCGTGCACCTGCAAAGCCTCGCCCAGGATGTCTTTGACGCGCATCTTGGGGTTCAGGCTGGCGTATGGGTCCTGGAAAATCATCTGCAGCTTGCTGCGCAATGCGCGCATGCGGCTTCCTGATGCTGTGCCCAGGTCTTCGCCGCGGTACAGCACCTGGCCCGAGGTGGCTTCGATCAGGCGCAGCAGGGTGCGGCCAATCGTGCTTTTGCCCGAGCCGGACTCGCCGACCAGGCCCAGCGTTTCGCCGGGCTGGATGCTGAAGGACACGTCGTCAACGGCACGCACCGGTTTCGTTGATGCGCCGAAATAACGCTGCAGGTTCTTGACTTCAATCAAAGGGGCGCTCATGCGGCCTCCACCGTGGCTGTGGCGGTTTCTTCCACGCGTATGCAACGCGCGCTGCGGGTAGGGCCTGCGGCCAGCAGCGCGGGCATGGCGTCGCGGCAAGGCGGGATCGCCAGGTCGCAGCGCGGCTCGAAGGCACATCCCGGCGGCGGTGCCAGCGGGCTGGAAACCTGGCCGCGAATCGCGTAGAGCCGGCGTTTGGCGCCGCTCTGGCCAGTGGCGATTTCGCGCTTGCGCTGCTGCGCCGGCAGGCAGGCCAGCAGGCCTTGCGTATACGGATGGCGCGGCTGGGCAAACAGTTCACGCACCGGTGCGGCTTCCACAATGCGGCCGGCGTACATGACCGCCACGTCGTCGGCATGGTGCGCCACCACGCCGAGGTTGTGGGTGATGAACAAAATGCTCATGCCGGTCTCGGCCTGCAGCCGGCGCATGAGTTCCAGGATTTGCGCCTGGATCGTCACATCGAGCGCGGTGGTGGGCTCGTCGGCGATCAGCAGCGTCGGGTTGCAGGCCATGGCCAATGCGATCATCACGCGCTGGCGCATGCCGCCCGAAAGCTGGTGCGGGTATTCATGCAGGCGCTGGGCGGCGGCCGGGATCTCGACCAGCTCCAGCATGCGCAGCGCATGGGCCAGTGCGGCCTTGCCGTCCAGGCCCATGTGCAGGCGCACCGATTCGGCAATCTGCTCACCCACGGTGAAGACCGGGTTCAGGCTGGTCATGGGCTCCTGGAAGATCATCGCGATCTCATTGCCGCGTATGCGCCGCATGTCGGCTTCGGGCAAGGACAGCAGGTCCAGCGCCTGGCCGGCGCGGTTGGTGAATATCGCTTCGCCGCTGACCTGCGTGGAGGCCGTGCGCGACAGCAGGCGCATCAGCGTGAGGCTGGTCACCGACTTGCCGGAGCCGGACTCGCCGACCAGCGCGGTGGTCTTGCCGGGGCGTATGCTGAAGCTCACGTCGGCGACCGAGCGGATCAGGCCTTCATCGGTGTCGAAGAAGGTGCTCAGGTGGCGCACATCAAGGCGCGTGCCGGTTGGAAGATGGGTGGGGGAATTCATGGGGTGGTTTTTTTGATCGACGGGTTCACATCGATTTCCTCAGGCGCGGATCCAGCAGGTCGCGAATGCCGTCGCCCAGCAGCTGCAGCGAAAGCGCGGTGAGGATGATGGCCAAGCCGGGGAACAGCACGATCCACAGCGCCTGGTGGGCGTACTGCTGGCTGCCGGCCACCATGGTGCCCCAGGTCGGAATTTCGGGCGGAACGCCCACGCCCAGGAAGGACAACGCGGCCTCGGCCAGGATGGCGTAGGCAAAGATGAAGGAGGCCTGCACCAGGATGGGCGACATCAGGTTGGGCAGGATGTGGCGCAGCAGGATGCGCACGGTGGAGACACCGACGGCGCGCGCGGCCTCCACGAACAGCAGCTCGCGCACCACCAGGGTGGAGGCGCGCACCACGCGGGCCACGCGCGGCGTGTAGACCAGCACCAGGGCCAGCACCACATTCAGCATCGAGGGCCCAAGGATGCCGACCAGCGCGATCGCCAGCAGGATGTCGGGAAAGGACATCATGGCGTCCACCACGCGCATCACCGGCGCGTCGAGCCTGCGAAAGAAGCCCGCGACCAGGCCGAACAGCGTGCCGGTCACGACCGAGCCCAGCGCGGTCAGCAAGGCGATGGTCAGCGAGTAGCGGCCGCCGAAGGCGATACGGGCAAAGAGGTCGCGCCCCAGCTCGTCGGTGCCGAACAAATGGGAGGGCGACGGCTGGGACAGCCGCTGGCTCACGGCGGTTTCGTTCGGGTCCAGGCCGCTCAAGGGGCCGGCGAAGAGCGACACCAGGACGACCAGCGCCAGAATGACGGCCGCGGCCAGCACGATGCGGCGGCGGAACAGCTTGCGGAGAATCAGCGGCATCTGCATGTCAGTATTTCACCCGTGGGTCGACCACGGTGTAGAGCAGGTCAATGGCGAAGTTGATGACGACATAGATCGCGGCCACCACCAGCAGCGCCCCCTGGATCACCGGGTAGTCGCGCCGTATCACCGCGCTCACCACCAGGTTGCCCACGCCCGGCAAGCCGAACACGGTCTCCGTCACCACCGCGCCGCCTATCATCAGCGCCACCGTCAGGCCGAGGACGGTGACGATGGGCACCAGCGCGTTGCGCAGCGCATGCTTGAGCACCACCACGTTCTCAGACAAGCCCTTGGCCCGCGCGGTGCGCACGTAGTCCTCGCCGAGCACGTCCAGCATGGAGGCGCGCGTGAAACGGATGATGAGCGCGGAGTTCAGCACGCCCAGCACCGCGGCAGGCAGCACCAGACAATGGATGCGGGCGGCCAGCGAGGCGCCCGGTTCGCCATAGCCCGAAACCGGGAACCAGCCCAGCGAGACCGCGAAGATCTGCATCAGCACCAGGCCGAACCAGAAGCTGGGTATGCTGGCGCCCAGCATCGCGAAGCCGGTAAAGGCCTGGTCGATGGCCTTGCCGCGAAATACCGCCGAGACGATGCCGCAGGGCACGCCGATCAGCGCCGCGATCGCGATCGCCATCAGCGAAAGCAAGGCGGTGGGCTCGGCCCGCTCCCAGAGCGCCTGGGTCACGGGTCGCTGCAAAAAGATCGATTCGCCCAGGTTGCCGTGCGCCAGTTCGCGGATCCACAGCGCGAACTGCACCGGCAGCGGCTTGTCCAGCCCGTAAACCTTCTGCACCCGGGCGATGTCCTCGGCCGTGGCCTGGTCCCCCAGCAGCACCGCGATCGGGTCGCCCGGGGCGGCGCGCGTGAGGATGAACACCAGCACCGCCACGATGGCCATGACCACCAGCATGCCGCCCAGCCGGGACAATAGATACCGTGTCATGACTTTGCTCTATCCATAAAGGGTGAAATCTCTTTATCCATTCGAAACCGCTACACCCGGCCAAAAATCGAAGCGAACCAAATCAGTCAAGCCGTGGAACCGGCTTTGCCAGGCCGCAGGCGGGCGGCCCCATACGTGAGGAAAGGGGCAGCGCGCCGCAGGCTCGCAGTGGGGGAGCGCGGGGGCTCAACTCTTTAGGCTGGTGTTCCAGAAGAACGGATACGTATAAGGCGTATAGCCCTGCAGCGCCGGTGCGCGCGCCGACAGGCTGGCAAATTTTCCGACCTGGATGTAGGGCACTTCGTCGTAAACCACTTGCTGTACCTTGCCCCACAGCGCACCGCGCTTGGCCGGGTTGGGTTCCTGGTTCAGCGCGGTCAGCGCCTCCAGCTTGGCCGGCGAACTCCACCAGCCCGGCGCACCATCGCCCAGCTGCGGCGGCGAAAGCATGGGCTCGGGGAACAGGCCGGAATGGGTGATGTAGATGTCCCACAGCTTGGGGTCGGCGCGGCGCTGCAGCAGCGTCGCCCATTCCACCACGTTCAGCTCCGCCTTGAAGCCGGCACGCTTGAGCTGCTCGGCCATGATGAGCGCCATGTTGTAGTGAAAGTCGTATTGGCGGCTGGTCAGGATGCGCACCGGCTCGCCCTTGTAACCGGCCTGTTCAGCCTGGCTCTTGGCCTTCTTCGCATCGCGCTCGTTGTAAGCGGCGGTGCCGGCGGTCGAATAGAAAGGCGTGCCCTTGGGGAAGTGGTTGCCCTCGGCGATGAAAAAGCGCGTGTCGCCAAAACCCGCCGCCAGCATCTCGCCTTCGCCGAGCGCGGTCTGCACCGCCTTGCGCACCTGCTGGTGCGCCAGCGAGCCTTCCTTGGTGTTGAACACCAGGTAGGGAAAGCCGAAAGACGGCGTCATGATGGGCACCACCTTGCCGCCGGCTTTTTCCAGCCGCGGCAGGGCTTCGATCGGCAGCAGGTCGGCGTAGTGAAACTGGCCGGCCAGCGCGCCTTCCACCCGCGTGTTGGCGTTGGGCACCGGCACGAAGCGCAGCTCTTCCACTGAGGCCACCCGCTTGCCGCCGTAGCCGCTGGCGGCTTCCTTGCGCGCAGCGTAGCCGTCAAAACGGGTGAGCAGCACGTACTGGTCGGGCTTGCGCTCCTTGAACTTGTAGGGCCCGGTGCCCACGTACTCGCGCAGCGGCTGGGCCAGCGATTCCTTGGCCATGATGGCCGCCATGCCCGAGGCCATGGCCAGCTGCGAGAGCAGCGGCGCATAGGCGTTCTTCAGCGTGATGTCCACCGTGAGCGGTCCCTTGGCCGTCAGGTCGGCCACTTGCACCGCCACCGACTTGCCGCGCGGCGAGACTTCCATCCAGCGCTTGAGGCTGGCCACCACGTCGTCGGCGTTGAGCTCGCGGCCGCTGTGCAGCATGACGCCTTTTCGAAGCGCGATGGTGTAGAGCTTGCCGTCGGCCGAGATTTTGGGCATAGCCTCCGCCAGCATCGGCACCAGCGCCGCCTTGGCGTCGAAGGTGAACAGCGGCTCGTAAACGTGCTGCATGATGATGCAGACCAGGTCGGCCGGCGTGGACTGGATGTCCAGCGTCGGCGGCTCGGCCACCATGGCCAGGTTCAAGGCCGACTTGTTGCCCTGCGCGGCGGCCGGGCCGAATCCGGCGCCGGCCGCGCCCAGGGCCAGCAGGGAAGACAAGGCGGTGCGGCGGTGCATGCGAATTCCACGGGTCATAAAAAACTCCTGATTGAAGTTAAATTTCACAAACGAAGATTAATTGGTCTATAAATGGTATTTTTCAGGATAAACCCGAATAAAGGGGGAATTTCTGAAAATATTTTTCAAAATTACTGTCAATAAAGACTTTGAAAGGAGTTTGTTATGCCTCTGGAGTATTTAGGAAATCCCCCGCTGGCCTCCGACCACCAGCCCCGCCCGTTTTCGCCCGCCGTGCGCGCCGGTGACTTCGTTTATGTCTCGGGCCAGGTGCCGGGCGACGAAAAAGGCGAAATCGTGCAGGGCGGCATCGAGGTGCAGACCCGCCAGGTCATGAAAAACATCCAGGCCGCGCTGGCCCTGGCCGGCTGCACGCTGGACGACGTCTGCAAAACCACCGTGTGGCTGCAGGACGCGCGCGACTTCGGCAGCTTCAACCGCGTCTATATGAGTTACTTTGCGAACGGCAAGCCGGCCCGCTCCACGACCGAAGCGCGCCTGATGGTCGATGCGCGGGTGGAGATTGATGTGGTGGCTTACAAGCCCAAGGGCTAGGCCTGGTTCTTGGTTTGTTCCTGCTACGTGCTCTTTGCTGAGGGTTGCTGGCCGGGGGTAGCCCGGCGGCTACTCACTTTTCTTTTGCTTCGCCAAAAGAAAAGTAAGCAAAAGAAAAGGCGACCCTGGTTGCTGCGTCCCTTCGCTGCGCTACGGGCAACCTGCGGTGCTCGGTTCAGGCGGG
>NZ_JBFUCN010000013.1:0-125883 GCF_056405195.1 Polaromonas sp. P1_H6 | reverse complement strand
GCAAGGAAATGGTCATGCCAGGCGATAACGTGTCGATCACCGTCAAGCTGATCAACCCGATCGCCATGGAAGAAGGCCTGCGTTTCGCCATCCGCGAAGGCGGCAAGACCGTCGGCGCCGGCGTCGTTGCCAAGATCATTGCGTAATTTCCGCAAACACTAAGGAATTACCATGGCCACCAAGCAAAAAATCCGTATCCGCCTGAAGGCGTTTGACTACAAGCTGATCGACCAGTCGGCAGCTGAGATCGTTGACACCGCCAAGCGCACCGGCGCGATTGTCAAGGGCCCCGTGCCCCTGCCAACCCGCATGAAGCGCTTCGACATCCTGCGTTCGCCCCACGTCAACAAGACGAGCCGCGACCAGCTGGAAATCCGCACGCACCAGCGTTTGATGGACATCGTGGATCCTACGGACAAAACCGTGGACGCCTTGATGAAGCTCGACCTGCCGGCCGGCGTGGACGTCGAAATCAAGCTGCAGTAAGCAAAAAACGGGGTTTCGGCCGCAAGCCGGGCCCCAAATCGACAGGTTTTAGCCCGGGTTTGCCATTTTTGGCGACCTGGGCTATACTCTTGGGCTGTCCTTTGCATGTTGGCTTCATGCCTGCATGGATGGGGCGGTTTTATTAACTGTCTTTCACATCAAAACGTCTGCGGCCAATTGAAGTCGCAGCGGTGAAAGTTACGAAAGAACACATCATGAGTCTGAGCAACTCCCTCGGGTTGCTGGGCCGCAAAGTTGGCATGATGCGTCTGTTCACGGATGATGGGGACACAGTTCCTGTCACCGTGGTGGATGTATCGAACAACCGCGTGACCCAGGTTAAAACCGAAGCAAATGACGGCTACGATGCCCTTCAAGTGGCATTTGGCGCACGCAAAGCATCGCGTGTCACCAAGCCGGCCGCCGGCCACCTTGCGAAAGCAGGCGTTGAGGCTGGTGAAATCCTGAAAGAATTCCGCGTGACGGCTGACGTCGCAGGCAAGTACGCCGCAGGCACCGTTGTGCCCGCAGCCGACGTGTTTGCCGTGGGCCAGCTGGTGGACGTGCAAGGCACCTCCATCGGTAAAGGTTTCGCCGGCACCATCAAGCGCCACAACATGAGCTCGCAACGCGCGTCGCACGGTAACAGCCGTTCGCACAACGTTCCCGGCTCCATCGGTATGGCGCAGGATCCCGGCCGTGTGTTTCCCGGTAAGCGCATGACGGGCCATCTGGGTGATGTCACCGTGACCACGCAAAACCTGAACATCGTGCGCATCGACGAAGCCCGTCAGCTGCTCATGATCCGCGGCGCTGTGCCTGGTTCCAAAGGTGGTTTTGTCACGGTTCGCGCCGCGATCAAGGCCAAGCCCGCCAACGCTGCTAAAGGAGCGAACTGATGCAGGTCGAACTCCTGAATGACCAAGGTCTGGCCTCGTCCAAAGTGGACGTGCCCGATACCGTGTTTGGTCGCGAATACAACGAAAGCCTGGTGCACCAGGTGGTCGTGGCCTTCCAGGCCAACGCCCGCCAAGGCACCCGTGCCCAGAAAGACCGTGAGCAGGTCCGTCACTCGACCAAGAAGCCTTTCAAACAAAAGGGCACCGGTCGCGCACGTGCTGGTATGACGTCTTCGCCCCTGTGGCGCGGCGGCGGTCGTATCTTCCCGAACATGCCTGACGAAAACTTCACGCAGAAGATCAACAAGAAGATGTATCGCGCCGGCATGGCCGCCATCTTCTCGCAGCTGGCCCGTGAAGGTCGCCTGGCTGTGGTTGATTCCCTGACCGTGGACTCGCCCAAGACCAAGGTCCTGGCCGACAAGTTCAAGGCCATGAACCTCAACTCGGTGCTGGTCATCGCTGATGAAGTTGATGAAAACCTGTACCTGGCTTCCCGCAACCTGGTGAACATCCTCGTGGTTGAGCCCCGTTACGCCGATCCGGTGTCGCTGGTCCACTACAAGAAGGTTCTGGTCACCAAGGCTGCCATGGACCAACTCAAGGAGATGTTCGCATGAGCGCCCGTAACCCATCTTCTCCAAAACTGAAATTCGACGAAGGCCGCCTGATGCAGGTCCTGGTCGCGCCCATCGTGTCCGAAAAGGCCACCATGATCGCGGACAAGACCAATGCCGTGACCTTCAAGGTGCTGCAGGATGCCACCAAATTTGAAATCAAGGCCGCCGTGCAGTTGATGTTCAAGGTGGACGTCCAGTCGGTCGCCGTCCTGAACATCAAAGGCAAGACCAAGCGCTTTGGCAAGTCCATCGGCCGCCGCGACAACATTCGCAAGGCCTATGTGACGCTCAAGCCCGGTCAGGAACTCAACCTCGGTGGGGAGTCTGCGTAATGGCTGTCATTAAAATGAAACCCACCTCCCCCGGCATGCGCGGGATGGTGAAGATCTCCCGGGATCACCTGCACAAGGGTGAGCCTTACGCGCCGCTGCTGGAACCACAATTCCAGAAGGCCGGCCGTAACAATAACGGGCACATCACGACGCGCCACAAAGGCGGCGGTCACAAGCACCACTACCGTGTGGTGGACTTCAAGCGCAACAAGGACGCCATTCCGGCCAAGGTCGAGCGCATCGAGTACGACCCCAACCGCACGGCCCACATTGCCCTGCTCTGCTACGCCGACGGCGAGCGCACCTACATCATCGCCCCCCGCGGCCTTGAAGTCGGCGCCACGCTGGTGAGCGGTTCGGAAGCGCCGATTCGCGTCGGCAACACGCTGCCTATCCGCAACATCCCCGTGGGTTCCACCATCCATTGCATCGAGATGCAAATCGGCAAGGGCGCGCAAATCGCCCGTTCCGCCGGCACCTCGGCAACGCTGCTGGCCCGCGAAGGTACCTACGCCCAGGTGCGTATGCGCTCCGGTGAAGTTCGCAAGATCCACATCGAGTGCCGCGCCACCATCGGCGAAGTCGCCAACGAAGAACACAGCCTGCGCCGTCTCGGCAAGGCCGGTGTGAAACGCTGGATGGGTATTCGCCCGACCGTTCGCGGTGTGGTGATGAACCCGGTCGACCACCCGCACGGCGGTGGTGAAGGCAAGACCGGCGAAGGCCGCCATCCTGTCGACCCATGGGGTAACCTGACCAAGGGCTACCGCACCCGCAACAACAAGCGCACGCAAGTGATGATTGTTTCGCGTCGCAAGAAGTAAGGCTAACCCATGACACGTTCACTCAAAAAAGGTCCGTTTGTCGACCATCATTTGGTAGCTAAAGCCGACAAGGCCGTTACCAACAAGGACAAAAAGCCGATCAAGACCTGGTCGCGTCGCTCCATGATCCTGCCCGAGTTCATCGGCCTGACCATCGCCGTCCACAACGGCAAGCAGCACGTACCTGTCTACATCACCGATCAAATGGTTGGCCACAAGCTGGGCGAGTTCGCACTCACCCGGACTTTCAAAGGTCATCCGGCTGATAAAAAAGTTGTGAGAAAGTAAGGAAAGACCATGGAAACACGTGCAACCCTCCGGGGCGTTCGTCTGTCGGTCGACAAGGGCCGTCTGGTCGCTGACCTGATCCGCGGCAAGAAAGTGGATCAAGCCCTCAACATCCTGAATTTCACGCAGAAAAAAGCTGCTGGAATCATCAAGAAGGTTGTGGAGTCCGCCATCGCCAACGCTGAACATAACGATGGTGCCGATATCGACGAACTGAAGGTGAAAACCATCTACGTCGAACAAGGCGCCACGCTCAAGCGTTTCTCCGCGCGCGCAAAAGGCCGCGGCAACAGCATCAGCAAACCCACGTGCCATGTGTACGTGGTGGTTGGCAACTAAAGGCAGCAGGATATGGGACAAAAAATCAACCCAACCGGGTTTCGCCTTGCAGTTAGCCGCAACTGGGCCAGCCGCTGGTATGCAAGCAACCGTGATTTCGCCGGCATGCTGGCCGAAGACATCAAGGTTCGCGAGTACCTCAAGGCCAAGCTCAAGAACGCCGCGGTTTCGCGCGTTCTGATCGAGCGCCCCGCCAAGAACGCCCGCATCACGATTTTCTCGGCACGTCCGGGCGTCGTGATCGGCAAAAAGGGCGAGGACATCGAGAACCTCAAGAAAGAACTGAGCCGCCAGCTGGGCGTGCCGGTCGCCGTGAACATCGAAGAAGTTCGCAAGCCTGAAATTGATGCCAAGCTCATCGCCGACAGCATCACGCAGCAGCTTGAAAAACGCATCATGTTCCGCCGTGCGATGAAGCGCGCCATGCAAAACGCCATGCGTCTGGGTGCCCTGGGCATCAAGATCATGTCGTCCGGCCGCCTCAACGGCATTGAAATCGCTCGCTGCGAGTGGTACCGCGAAGGCCGCGTGCCCCTCCACACCTTGCGCGCCGACATCGACTACGGCACCTCCGAAGCCAAGACCACCTATGGTGTGATCGGCGTCAAGGTCTGGGTCTACAAGGGCGACACGCTGGGCCGCAACGATGCGCCCGGCGCCAAGATGGTGGAAGTGCCCGACGAAGAACGCAAGCCGCGCGGCCCACGCCGTGATGCGCGTCCTGGTGATCGTCCAGGCAGCGACCGTCCCGCTCCACGTGGTGCTCGCGCACCGCGCGGCGCGTCCAACACCGCACCTGCGGATGGAAGCGACAAGCCGGCTGAAGCTACCCCTGGTAGCGAAGCCCCGAAAACCACCGTTAAGCGCGTCCGTAAAGCCGCGCCAGCTGCAGCAGCTGACGGTGCCAAGACCGAGTAATCGGTCTATTAACGGAGAATCAAAATGCTGCAACCCGCTCGCAGAAAATACCGCAAAGAGCAAAAAGGCCGCAACACCGGCGTCGCAACCCGGGGTTCCTCGGTTGCGTTCGGTGACTTCGGTCTCAAATGCACCGACCGTGGTCGCCTGACTGCTCGTCAAATTGAAGCCGCACGTCGTGCGATTTCCCGTCACGTCAAACGTGGCGGCCGTATCTGGATCCGTGTCTTCCCGGACAAGCCGATTTCCCAAAAGCCCGCTGAAGTGCGTATGGGTAACGGTAAAGGTAATCCAGAGTACTACGTGGCTGAAATCCAGCCCGGCAAGATCGTCTTTGAAATCGTCGGTGTGCCTGAAGAGCTGGCCCGCGAAGCGTTCCGCCTGGCATCCGCCAAGCTGCCGCTGCGCACCACCTTCGTCAGCCGCATGATCGGCCAGTAAGGGGAAATGACAATGACCAAATCTACTGAACTGCGCCAAAAAGACGTTGCCGGCCTGAAAACCGAAGTCAAAGAGCTGCAAAAAGCCCACTTTGGCCTGCGCATGCAAAAAGCCACGCAGCAACTGACCAACACTTCCACGCTGCGCTCCACGCGTCGCAGCATCGCTCGTGCCAAGACCATCCTGGCCGAAACCATCGTCAAGCAAGGAGCCAAAAAATGACGGAAGCTAAAAAATCCCTCAAGCGCACCTTGATCGGCAAGGTGGTGAGCGACAAGCGCGCCAAGACCGTGACGGTTCTGGTCGAGCGCCGTGTGAAGCACGAGCTCTACGGCAAGATCGTGTCCCTGTCCAGCAAGTACCACGCCCATGACGAAAAGGGCGAGTACCACACGGGCGACGTGATCGAGATCACCGAAAGCCGCCCGATTTCCAAGACCAAGAACTGGGTTGTGACCCGTCTGGTTGAAAAGGCTGTGATCGTTTAAGTCCCGGGTCTACCTGGGGCTGGCGTCAAGTCACTCTTTAAAAACGGCTCACCTCGGTGGGCCGTTTTTGTTTGTGCCGGCGTTTGCCCAACTGTGTACCGGCTGGGCATGACCTTCAAGCCCTCTGCGGCTTTTGCACAGTGAGCGCACGCTAGCCGCCTCCGCACTACACTGCGGGGGTTGATTTTCAACCCACCCATTATTTTTGAGGAGCACACCATGATCAAAGTAGGCGACACCCTTCCGGCCACCACCCTGATGGAATTTTCCGAAGTCGAAGGCAATGGCTGCAGCATCGGCCCCAACCCGGTCGACGTGGCCAAGGCCGCTGCCGGCAAGACTATTGCCCTGTTTGCCTTGCCCGGTGCATTCACGCCCACCTGCTCGGCCAAACATGTGCCCGGCTACGTCGAAAAATTCGCCGAGCTCAAGGCCGCGGGTGTCGACGAGATCTGGTGCCTCAGCGTCAACGATGCTTTTGTCATGGGCGCCTGGGCGCGCGACCAGAAGACCGGCGACAAGGTGCGCATGCTGGCCGATGGCAGTGCGGATTTCGCGAAAGCCGCCGGCCTGACACTGGACCTGACGGCGCGCGGCATGGGCCTGCGCAGCAACCGCTACTCCATGCTGGTCAAGGACGGCAAGGTCGCCAGCCTCAATGTAGAAGGCCCCGGCAAGTTTGAAGTCAGCGATGCCGCCACGCTGCTGGCACAAGCCAAGGGCTGAGGGCTGAGGGCGGATTCTTCGCCAGAAAAAAAGCCACCGCGCGCGAGCCCGGTGGCTTTTTCGTTTCCGCTTTGGGAAAGCCTAGAGATCGGCTTTCAGGTAATGCGCCCCCGCGATGGGGTTGTGATAGTAGGGCGGGATCTCGGCAAAGCCGAGTTCTGCGTACAGCGCGCGCGCCGATTCCATGTCGTCCAGCGTGTCCAGCAGTACCGAGTGGTAACCCGCCACGCGCGCCGCGTCCAGGATGGCCTCCGCGAGCTGGCGGCCCAGGCCGAAGCGGCGAAAGGGCTTGCGCACATAGAGGCGCTTCATCTCGCCGGCATTCGGATAGTCGACCGAGTCCAGCGCGCGCAGTGCGCAACAGCCGGCGACTTCGCCGTCCACCAGCGCCAGCAGCAGCGTGCCTTCGGGTTCATCGTATTCACCGGGTAGCTCGGCCAGTTCAGCCTCGAAGTTCTGGAAGCACAGGTCCACGCCCAGCTGCTCCGCATACTCGCGAAAAACCAGCCGCGTCGCGGCCAGCTGCTCCGGCGTGTCGGGCGTGATGAACTGGATGGAAGGGCGTTGCACGGATCGGCGATGAAAAGTCGGCAACCAGTTTAACGCGGTTTGCCAGTGCCATCAGCCGCGGCGTCCGGTCCGCCGCAATGGGCAGACGGCCTCAGAACGCCGGCGCCGCCAGGGTGGAAACCCAGTAGGCCACGCCGCCGCAAATCGCCAGGATCAGCGCCGCGGCCACGCGCGACACCGTGTCGTCCCGCGAGGGGGGCGCTTGCACCACCAGTTCCTTGTCGCCGTGAAGCATGGCGCCCACGAGGTTGTGCTTGCGGCTCAGGTAATAGACGATGGCCGCGATGTGCAACAGCACCAGCGCCAGCAGCACCCATTTGCCGATGTTCTTGTGATAGTTGGTCGTCAGGCTGACGGTGGCATTGGAGACAAAGCGCGTCAGCGGGCCGGCGAAAGCGATCTCGTCGTCGCTGAGCAGGCCCGTGCCGACTTGCGCCACCAGGAAACCCAGCATGGCGAACACCGACCCGGCGCCTATCGGGCTGTGGCCCACGCCGTGCTCCGGCTTGCCCTGGCCCTTGAGGTAGTTGATGACGCTCTGCGGCGCATAGATGAACGCGCCAAAGCGCGACCAGCGCCCACCCACCAGGCCCCAGACGATGCGAAACAGCAGCAAGGCCAGCACCGTGTAGCCAAAACGGAAGTGCCAGACCATGGCGTTGCCGCCCACGGTGCCGGTGATGGCCAGGCCGGTCACGCAGGCCACCAGCGCCCAATGGAAAAACCGCGTGGGCAGGTCCCACACACGCACCTTGTGCAGATTCTTGTTGGTGTACACGCTCACTCCTCGTTCATGTGGGTTGCTCTATGCCGGGCTTGCCTCCGGCCGCCTCGCTCGACTCTTGGTGCTTTCCCGTAGTGCATAAGTTCCTGCGGAACTTATCAGGTCTGGCTAAACTCAGCCACATGGCAACAAGCCCAGCGCGTTGCCATGCGTGCCACCGACCATATCCTAAAAAAACCTCACGAGGAAAACCATGAAACTTTTCGCCTGCATCGCAGCGGCCGCCACCCTGGTGGCCATCGCCGCTCCGGCCTCCGCGCAGTTTGCCAAACCCGAAGACGCCATCAAATACCGCCAGAGCGCGCTGTTTGTCATGAGCCAGCATTTCGGCCGGATCGGTGCCATGGCCAACGGCCGCGTCCCCTTCGACGCCAAAGTCGCCGCGGAGAACGCCGACATCGTGGCCGACATGGCCAAGCTCCCGTGGGCCGGCTTCGCGCCTGGCACCGACAAGGGCGGCAACACCAAGGCCAAGCCAGAGATCTGGACCGAGCAGGCCAAGTTCAAGGAAGGCCATGAAAAGCTGGTCGCCGAAACCGCCAAGCTGGCCGCCGCCGCCAAGACCGGCAACCTCGATACGCTGAAGACGGCATTCGCTTCGACCGCCGGCACCTGCAAGGCTTGCCACGACTCTTTCAGAAATCAATAACACCCCCGTCCAGGCTCACTGCGTGTAGCCTGTTCCCCCCTCAAGGGGGCGGCGCCTGCGGTCTGGCAAAGCCAGTCCCGCGGCCCCTGCTTGAAGGGGGAAATAAAAAAGCCGGTTCGTTTGAACCGGCTTTTCTTTTGGGGGATGCGAAACGCTTCAGGTCTCAGCCAGCAGCTTCTCGATCAGCTGGTGCAGCGCCGCGAAGTCGGGCTCACCCACATACTGCTTGACGATCTCACCGCGCTTGTTGACCAGGTAGGTCGTGGGCGTGAGCTGGACGTCGCCCCAGGCCTTGGCCACCGCGCCGGTGTTGTCGATGGCCACCTTGAAGGGCAGCTTGCGTGTTTCGGTGTAGTTGACGACGTAGCTGGGCGGGTCGTAGCTCATGGCCACGGCCAGGGTGTCGTAACCCTGGCTTTTGTATTTGTTGTAGGTGGAAATGACTTTTGGCATCTCCGCCACGCAGGTCACGCAGCTGGTGGCCCAGAAGTTGACGAGGGTGACTTTGCCTTTGAGGTCGGCCGTGGTTTTTTTGCTGCCGTCCAGCAGCACGAAGGTCGACTCAGGCGCTGCCTGCGCGCCAGTGCACCCGGGCAGGCTGGCGAGCGCCGCCAGCGCAAAAACGCCGGCCAGCGCCATGCGGCATACTGTCCGGCTGGATGTCAATTTCATGGGAGACCTCATCATGCAACGTCGCAATTTTAACCAGGCCGGCGTCAGCGCGTTGGGCGCACTGATATTGGCCACCTACCACCAGGCCCACGCGCTGTCGCTGGGAGACCTGTCCGGCATCAGCAACGCCGATGCCAGCGCCGGCCTGAAAACCGCCCTGGAAAAGGGCGCCATCGCGGCCGTCGCCCTGCTGGGCAAGACGGATGGATTCCTCGGAAACCCAAAAGTTCGCATTCCTTTGCCCGGTTACCTCGAAGACGCGTCGAAACTGCTGAAAAACTTCGGCCAGGGCAAACGTATCGACGAATTGGTCACCTCCATCAACCGCGCCGCCGAAGCGGCCGTGCCCATGGGCAAGGACCTGCTCGTCAACGCGGTGCACACCATGAACGTGAACGACGCCAAGAACATCCTGACCGGCGGCGAGACCTCGGTCACCACTTTCTTCGCCGAAAAAACCCGCGCGCCGCTGGGTGTGAAATTCCTGCCCGTGGTGACCAAGGCCACTGAAAAAGTCGGGCTGGCCAACAAATACAACGAATTCGCCGGCAAGGCCGCCGGTTTCGGCCTGGTCAAAAAAGAAGACGCCAACATCCAGCAATACGTCACCGGCAAATCGCTGGACGGCCTCTACCTCATCATCGGTGAGGAAGAAAAGAAGATCCGCCAGGATCCCGTGGGCACCGGCAGCGCGATTCTCAAAAAAGTCTTCGGATCGATGAAATAAAAAGTTCTAAGTTGAGTGCGGGGCACCGCTGGGCCTGCGGTTTTCTTCGAAGTGAAAACGAAGCATTTACTTACATAGTGTTGGTAAATATGCCCACACGGGAAATGCCTTAAGGGGCGCGGTTGATAAACGTGATCTGATGGTGGCTGGTTGCAGCAACGATCAGGAGGACAGCAGCCGTGAAAACAACAACAGGGATGTTGGCGCGCGGCTATCGCGGCGGGCCATGGGCGCCGCTTCAGCAGGCAAGCGCACACGCGGCCGCAAGGGCTTCCGGCCTGGCGGGACTTCTGCTGGCGGCCGCGGTGCTCTGCGCATCCCACGCCGCCACTGCGGCGCCTCTGCTCGATGAGCCCATACAGCCGGTCCCGCTGACGCTGAAGCAGGACCCGGCCCGCGCCGAAATCGGTCGGCAGCTGTTTCGCGATACGCGCCTGTCCGGCAACGGCCGCGTGTCCTGCGCCAGCTGCCACGACATCAGCAAGGGCGGCGGTGACGGGCGTGATCGTTCGGTGGGGCTCAACGGCGGGCTCACCAGCGTCAACGCCCCCACGGTGCTCAACGCCGCGCTCAATTTCAAGCAGTTCTGGAACGGCCGCGCCGAGTCGCTGGAAGCCCAGGCCGACCATGTCATGCAGAACCCGGTCGAGATGGGCTCGAAGTGGGAAGAGGTGGTCCAGAAGGTGTCGCAGGACCCCAAATACAAGAGCGCATTCGCCGCCGCCTACAAGGACGGCGTCACCAAGGTGAACATCCAGAACGCGATCGCCACTTTCGAGCGCACCCTGATCACCCCCAACTCGCGCTTTGACAAATACCTGCGCGGCGACCCCAATGCGATCTCCGCGCCCGAGAAAGCCGGCTATGCGAAGTTCAAGCAGTACGGCTGCGTCGCTTGCCACCAGGGCGTCAACGTGGGCGGCAATATGTTCCAGAAATTCGGCGTCATGGGCGACTACTTCGCCAAGCGCGGCAATCCCACGGAAGCCGATCTGGGCCGCTACCTCGTCACCAAGGTCGAAAGCGACAAATACGTCTTCAAGGTGCCCAGCCTGCGCAATATCGCGCTCACCGCGCCTTACTTCCACGATGCCTCGGCGAAAACCCTGGACGAGGCCGTCGACATCATGTTCCGCTACCAGCTCGGCCGCGTCGCCTCCAAAGAGGACAAGGAGGCCATCATCCGTTTCCTCAACACCCTCACCGGTGAACTGGACGTCAAACCGTGAAAAAACCGAATCGACTGGCCTGGCTGCCGATGGCGGCGGTCACTGCCGTGCTGCTGTCCATCCTGGTGTTTCTGTACGCTAAAACCCAGAGCTTCGACGAGTCGCATTACTTTGAGGATATCGCCGTGCTGCGCCACCTGAAGCAGCTTGACGCGCAATGGGAGCTGGACGTGCTGAAGTCCAGGATAGGCATCAACACGCACTACGATGCGCTGGCCGACAACCAGGGCGAGATGGCCCGGCTCATGGAGCAGCTCCGGTCGGAAGCGGAGGCCCACAAGCACGATGCACCCGCGCAGGCCGCCAAGCTGGCGGCGCTGCAACGCGCCGTCCAGGACAAGGCCGTCCTGATCGAGCAATTCAAATCCAACAACTCGGTGCTGCGCAACTCGCTGGCCTTTCTTCCCACCGCGGCGGAAGACGTCAAGCAGTCGCTAGTGCCGGGCCGCGGTGCCGCGCAGCCGGCGTTTCAGCAGATCTCGGCGGGCGTGAACAGGCTTTTGCTCGCGAGCATGCTGTACAGCCAGAGCCCGACCGGCGACAGGGGCGCGGAGATACGGGACGAGCTAAGCCGGCTGGAAGGCGGCCTGCATCTTTTTCCGCCAGACATCAGGGACAGGCTGGGCATCTTCAGCGCGCATATCCAGACCATTTTGCGCGAGCAGAAAACAGTCAATGAGCTCCTCGTGGGCATTGCCGCGGCGCCGACCGGAAAACTGCTCGATGAGGCCAACGATGCCTTGACGGCCGAGCAGCAACAGGCCGGGGCGGAAGGCGAGCGTTATGGTCGCTACCTGCTGATTTTTTCGGCGGTGCTGGTGGCGCTGCTCCTCTACGCGGCGGTCGACCTCCTCAGCAGCCACTCCACCATCCAGCGCGTCAACCAGGAACTCCAGGGCGCCAATGAGACCCTGGAGCAGCGCGTGCAGGAGCGCACCATCGCGCTGAACGCCAGTGAAACGCAGTTGCACCAGATCACCGACACCGTGCCTGCCCTGATCGCCTACATCGACGCGGAGCAGCGCTTCCAGTTCTATAACCTCGCTTATGAGGAACGCTTCGGCCTGAAGCGCGAGCAGATCCATGGCAAGACCATGCGCGAGATGATGGGCCGCGAGCTCTACGAAAAGGAGCGCGGCAAGATCGAGGAAGCCCTGGACGGCTACGCGGCGCAGTATGACCGCACCCAGGAAAGCGCCGACGGCAAGCAACGCGACTACGTCATGCAGTACTTTCCGCGCTACGGCGAAGGCGAGGACGAAGGCAAGGTGCTCGGTTTTTATTCGCTGGGCACCGATGTGACCGAACTCAAGCGCATAGACCGCATGAAGAGCGAGTTCGTCTCCACCGTCAGCCATGAGCTGCGCACGCCTTTGACCTCCATACGCGGCTCGCTGGGCCTGATCGTCGGCGGCGTGGCCGGGGAGCTGCCGCCCATGGCCAAGAACCTCGTCGGCATCGCCACCAGCAATTGCGAGCGGCTCATCCGGCTGATCAACGACATCCTGGACAGCGAGAAAATCGAGTCCGGCAAGATGCGTTTCGACCTGCAGATCGTGGAACTGCAGCCCCTGCTGGCCCAGATCCTGACGGCCAATGAAGGCTTTGCGGGCCAGCACAACGTCAAGCTGGCCCTGGACGTCCAGGCCGATGCGGTGAAGGTCAGCGTCGACAGCGACCGGATGACCCAGGCCCTCACCAACCTGATCTCCAATGCCGTGAAGTTCTCACCGGCGGAGTCCTGTGTGTACGTCAGGCTGCTGCGCAGCGGCGGGCGGATCCGGGTCGAGGTCGCCGACAGCGGTCCCGGCATTCCCGAAGAGTTCCGCAAACGCATCTTCCAGAAGTTCTCGCAGGCCGACACCTCGGACACCCGGCAAAAGGGCGGCACCGGTTTGGGCCTGAACATCTCGCGCGCCATTGTCGAGCGTATGAACGGCAGCGTGGGCTTCACCTCGCAAACCGGCGTGGGAACCGTTTTCTATTTTGAGCTGCCCGAAGCACTTGCGCCGCGGGTGGAAGAAGCCAGCATCGATGCAAACAGAAGCAAGGCCAGCGGGCCGCCCAGGCCCTTGATCCTGGTCTGCGAGGACGACCCCGACATCGCCCACCTGATCAACCTGATGCTCGACAAGGGCGGATTCGATTCGGACATGGTCTACCGCGCCGCGCAGGCCATGGAGCAAGTGGTGAAACGGCCCTACGCCGCCATGACGGTCGACCTGGGCCTGCCGGACCTGGACGGCATCAGCCTGATCCGCGCGCTGCGCCTCGAAGAGCGCACGCGGGAACTGCCCATCGTGGTAGTGTCCGCCAACGCCGAAGCCGGCGAACTCGAATTCAACAACCAGCCGCTCGCGGTGTCGACCTGGCTTGAAAAGCCCATCGACGAAAACAAGCTGATCCTGAGCCTGCAGCGCGCCATCGCCAACATGGCCGAAGGCCGGCCGCGCATCCTGCATGTCGAGGACGACCTGGACATCCAGCGCATCGCCGCGACCATCGCCCAGGACTTCGCGACCTTTGAATTTGCCGGCAGCCTGCAGGAGGCGCGCGAACAGCTCGGCAAGCACCACTATGACCTGGTGCTGCTCGACCTGACTTTGAAAGACGGTTCAGGCTGGGAACTGCTGGACACGATAGAGGCGCTGAACCCCGCGCCGCCGGTGGTGGTGTTTTCCGCGAGCGACGAGGTCGCCACGGAAACCCAGCGTGTGGAAGCGGTGCTGGTGAAGGCCTACACCTCCAACAACCAGCTGCTGCGCACCTTGCAGCGCGTGCTTGACGAAAGCCTGTGGGGCACGGTGCACCCGCTGCTGACTATTGACTCCCCCCCGTCCAAGCTCACTGGCGTGTAGCTTGTTCCCCCCTCGAGGGGGCGGCGCCTGGGGCCGGCAAAGCCGAAAGATTGGCACACCCCTATCGGGCTCACTTCGTGTAGCCCTTTTCCCCTTGCAGGGGACGGCGCTAGCGGCCCGGCAAAGCCGGTTCCGCGGCCCCTGCTGGGCCGAATGCAGCGGTTGAGTTGGGCTCTTCAAGCCAGCATGAGCCGTGGAACCGGCTTTGCCGGGCCACAGGCGGGCGGCCCCCTCGGGGGGCAGCGACCCACACGAAGTGGGGGAGCGTGGGGGCTCTACTTCTGGCTCTACTTCTTTTGCGTGGAGCGGTAGACCTGCATCACCGTCGCGAAGTCGCGGTCGAAATTGATCGGCAGGAAAGTGTCGTTGCCGGGCAGCTGCTTCTTCAGCGTGGGCGAGAAGCTGTAGCTGAACGAGCACTTCTTGACCCGGGCCTGCAGCTCCGGCGACACCTCTTTGTTCATGGTCCAGGTTTCCGTCATGAAAGGCGGGCTTTCCCAGATCGTGCGTATGCTCGACCCCTTGACGTCGCCCTTCACGACCATGCGCTGGTACAAATCGCTGGCCACCGCCGCGGCGGGGTAAAAGCCGTGCATCACGCCGGTCACCGAGCGCTCGTGGCCGTTGGAGAAAACCACCTCGTAGTCCTTGTCCGGCGTCAGGCCCAGGGCCGGGAACAGCGCGCGCGGCGCCAGATTGCCCGAATTGGAGGTCGGCGTGGTGTGCGCGATCTTCTTGCCCACCAGGTCCCTGGGTTCCCGGTACGGGCTGTCGATGCGCGTGATCAGGATCAGCTTGTAGGAATTGCGCTGGCCCGTCGCCTTGTTGCCCGGCACCGCGAAAGGCGCGGCCTGCCCGGCGGTCACCATCTGCGCGGCCAGGCCGGGGTTCACTTGCCCGATCTGGGCCTTGCCGGTCGAAAGCGCCTCGATCAGCTCCTTCTCGCCCAGGATGTCCACGTTGCTGGTGCGCTCCAGCGAGTCGCCCTGGGCGTTCTGCAGTTCCACATTGGCGCAGCGCGACAGGTGGCTGAAGTAGTCGCCCCACAAGGCCATGGTTTCGGTCTTGCCGTAGGTTTTGGGCATGGCCACCACCATTTTTTCGCGCGGGCCTGAAAACTTTTCGGCTGCCGGCGCGGCGGCAGCTTTTGTTTTGGGGGGACGCGGGTTCTCGGTCTGCGCCACGGTGGAACCCAGAGCCAGGGCTGTGCCGGCCAGCACCGCCGCATTACGCCAATAAACCGTCATCATGTCGTTCATCCCAAAAGTTATTGCTTGAACCGCAACCGCGGACAGCACGGCCACGAAGCCGTACAAGCAGTGTGCGCCCAAGTTAACTTTTACTTACAAGCCGACTGACGCTGAAGGGACATAAAGCGGGAATACCCCGGGCGATCCGTGGTTTTTTCGCCGAAAAAGGGCGCACCAAGGTAGCGCGAAAAGCCCTTTTCCTGATAAGGCCGGTGTTACAAATTTCGCCCGGCGCTCGCGGCGCGCGACGCGTCAATCTTGCCGAGCAGCCACTGCAGGCCGGCCAGGTGCTGCTGGTCGTGGCTGCACAGGTAGTGCACCAGGCTGCGCAAGGTCAGGGCGCCGTAGCCTTCGAATTCCGCCGTGCGGTCCAGCTGCAGCGGCGTGACAGCCGACAGCATCGCCATCGTTTTGAGGCGGGCCGCCCGGAACGCCGCCAGGGCTTCCCGCGCGTCGGCTGCTGCGTAATGGCGCTCCTTCTCAAGCTCATAGCCATCCAGCGATGCCAGCACCGGGTTCGTCTCGGTAAGCGTGCGCTGGAGCCGCACATGGTAGCCGTCGATCTCGATGTCCCTGACATGGCAGACCTGGCCCAGCGCCGAAAAGGTCTCGCTCGGGATGCCCTCCCACGACGAAGGCGTCCAGTCGCTGTGGCTTTCGGGAATGGCCGCGTAAAACTGCTCGAGCTGGTTCGGGAAGTTCGCCATCGCCTGCAGGGTGGCGGTATTCAAGGGAGCGCTCATGGCTTGTCGCTCCGAACCGAAGGCCAGAGCAGCGCCTGCGCCACGATCACCCTCTCGCCATTGAAGGTCGCCGTCGGCGAGCCGTAAAGCTCGTAGCCCAGCGCCAGCATCTCGCTGACCCGGTGGCAGAAACTCGCGTCATCCGGGCCCGTGAGGAGGCGGTAGGCGGGAAGGCCGTCGGGCGGCGTGGTGGTGGGTGATGTCATGGCGGCAGGCGGCGAATGAACGGAGGGCGATATTACCGTGTCCGTTCAAACGCTGCATGGGCGCCCGCCCTCAGGCCTTCGCCATGCCCGGCAGGGCCATAGGGCGGCCCGGCGATTGCATGCCGGTGAACGCAAAATCCACTTCCGGCACACGCCCGCTCACGATGTCGGCAATCGCCGCGCCCGAGCCGCAGGCATGCGTCCAGCCCAGCGTGCCGTGGCCCGTGTTGAGGAACAGATTGGAGGTTTTGCTCTTGCCGATGTAAGGCACGTTGCTAGGCGTCGCCGGCCGCAGCCCGGTCCAGAACTGCGCGCCTTCGCCGTCCGTCATCTCCGGGAAGAGCTGCTTCACGCGGCGCACGATGGCATTGCAGCGCACCAGGTTCAGCTCGGTGTTGTAGCCGTTGAGTTCCGCCGTGCCCGCGATGCGCAGGCGATTGCCGAAGCGCGAGAACACCAGCTTGTACTCGTCGTCCGTCAGGCTCACCTGGTAGGAAGCCGCCTCGTTGATCACCGGCAGCGTCACCGAATAACCCTTGGCCGGGTAGATGCGCAGGCTCTGTCCCAGCCGCTTCGCCCATGGCGCGCTGAAGGCGCCCAGGCACATCACATAGGCATCGGCCTTCAGCATCTCGACGCGCCCGCCCGCCTCGCCGTGGCCCCCGGCGACCAGCACGCCGTCCAGTTGCCCGCCGCTGGCCAGCACATCCAGGATGTTGGTGTTGTAGAGAAACTTCACGCCTGCCTGCTCGCAGCGCGCGGCCAGTGCGGTGGTAAAAGCCTGCGCGTCGCCCGACTCGTCGCTGGGCGTCATGCTGCCGCCCACAATGCTGGCGCGGCACTGCGCCAGCGCGGGCTCAATCGCCACACATTCGTCGGCGGTTTTCATGTCCAGTTCGCAGCCGTGCTCGCGCATGATGCGCGCCGGCTCCTGCGCCGCGTCGTACTCGGCCTGGCTGGTGTAGAAGTGCAGGATGCCTTGGGTCTTCGCGTCGTACTGCAGGCCCAGTTCGGCGCGCAGTTTTTGCAGCGCGCCGCGGCTGTACATGCCCAGGTTCACGATCTGCCGGATGTTTTGCGCGGTGCGCGCCGGCGTGCAGTTGCGCAAAAACTCCAGGCCCCACAGCCACTGGTTCACATCGGCCCGCAGCCGGAACAGCAGCGGCGCGTCTTCCCGCGCCAGCCACTGCAGCACCTTGAGCGGCGCGCCCGGGTTGGCCCAGGGCTCCGCGTGGCTCACGGAAATCTGCCCGCCGTTGGCAAAGCTGGTTTCCATCGCGGCCGCGCCGCGCCGCTCAATCACCGTGACCTCATGCCCGCGCTGCGCCAGATACCAGGCCGTCGTGACCCCCGTGACACCCGCACCCAAAACCATGACTTTCATGGCGATTCCTTTTTTCAAGCAGAAATGGCTGTTGCGCAAGCGCAATGCCTTGGAGGTGCTTGAGTCAAAGAAGAATCATGGCAACCGCCAGGCCATTACAGGCTTGCGGCCGCTTCCACTGTCCTTGGTACCTGAGAGATTCAGCCGCTGCTTTCGCAACGGCCTTGCTCCTTCGGTGCGCCGCACCTTGCATGCGGCGTCTCTCCAGACGGCTGTGTGTTTCCGGGCAGTACGGGACCTGAGCGATTATGGAAGTTTGCGCCTTCGGTGGCCGCCCCCTGGGGGCAGCGCTCTCCTGCTTGAACGGTTTGAATTTACCACCGAAGCCGCAGTTGCCAAGCGCGAATCCGTCATCCAGTACAGGTCCAGCGGGTTGATTCAGCGGCTTAATAGTAGCTAGTAGGGTGGCGTTCAGCCTTCACACACCGAACGCACAAACGCGGCCTTGCCCTCGGTATAGGCCTCGCGGTCGCTCGGGAACCGGGTCGCCAGGTCGGCCTTGAGCGCCGCATAACGCGCCGCCAGCGCGGCATCCGCCCTCAGCGCATCGCGAAAACGCAGGCGCTGCGCCCACACCCCGCCGCCATGCACCACCAGGTGCAGGTGGTGCGTGCGGTGCCCGTTCGCCCAGCGCATCAGCCATTGGCGGTTTACCAGCGTGGCATTAAATTCGGCGGAGGCCGTATAGCCTTGCGTGCACAGCGGCGCCACCAACGCCCTGGCCGCCGCCATCGAGGCCACACCAGCCAGGATGTCGATCACCGGCTTGGCGACCAGCCCCGGCACGGCCGTGCTGCCTATGTGCTCAATGGCGATGAAATCATCGGGAAACAGCGACAGCAACCGCTCGCGCTCGGCCTCGAACAGGCCGGGCCAGCGCGGGTCGTAAGCCCGCAGCGTCACCTCCTCATGGATAGCGGCCTGCAGCGACCCGGCGTCCGTCATGGCGTTATCAGGCCCTAGCGCAGCGCCACCACCGCCCGGCGCGCCAGCAGCAGTCGCTCGTCCAGGTAGGCTCCGTAAAAATCCGGGATCGCCGCGCCCACCAGCGGCTCGGCCAGCTTCTGCCCCTGCGGGCCCAGGAAGAGCACCGTGGGCGTGAAAGTCGCCTTCCAGGTCCGGGCCTGCGCGGCCGCGGTCGTGGCCTTGCCGTCAAAGCCCGTCAGCGGCGTGTGGCTGTCGGTGACGTTGAGCTGCCAGGCCTCCAGCCCGGTCTCCTTGCGCGCGGGCAGCAGGTAATTGCGCCGCACCAGTTCGCAATAAGGGCAGCCGGGCAGGGTGACCAGCAGCACCAGCGGTTCGCCGCGTGCGGCGGCCAGCCCGGCCGCCTCCGGCAGCGAGGCCGGCACCGGCAGGGCGCTGTCCTTGGCTTGGGCCTGCAGCGGCCAGGCCAGGCTGCCCGCCAGCGCCGCCGTAAAACCGCGCCGGCCCACCGCCTTCATTCAGCGCACTCCAGCAGGATGTGCGCCAGCGCTGCCGGCTCGGTCACCATGGGGTCATGGCCGGTGGCCAGTTCCACCACCCGTGAATTCGGCAGCCAGGCGCCGTCCCAGAAGGCCGGGTCCCGCGCGCGCAGCCGGCTGGGCGTAATGGTCGCCAGCGCCGGTGCTATGCAACTCACAAAGGTGCGCGGCACCGCCGCCACGCGCTTCACGTCAAAATCCAGCGGCGCCTGGTAGGTGTTGCCTGGGTGCGGCGTCTGTCGGCGCTGCACCCAGTCGTGGTCCGCGCCCTGCAGGCCGAACACTTCCGGGTCGGGCGGCGCAAAACTGAAATTGGCTGTGGCTTGCGCCCCCGCCATGCGCTTTTGCTGCGTGGCCGCGTCGTGTGTGCTGCTCCAGCTTTCGCCCGGCTGCGGCACCACGGCATCGACATACACCAGGTGCTTGAGGCGCCCGCCCATGCGGTCGGCCACGGCCGTGCCTATCATGCCCGCGTAGGAATGCACCGCCAGCGTCACCTCGTGGAGCTCTTCCGCTTCGATCAAATTGATCACGTCGTTGATGTGGGTATCGAGGTTGATGGCCGGCGACAGCAGATGCGCCCGCTCGCCCAGGCCCGTCAGCGTCACCGCAAAAGCCTTGTGGTGGTCCAGCTGCAGCACCTGCGCCACCCGCCGCCAGCACCAGCCGCCATGCCAGGCACCGTGCACCAGAACAAAATTGTGTTTCATCGCGTCACCTCTTTGAATCAGGTATTTGCATCAGGTTTTTGTGCGGACTTGCCGCGTCAAATTGTCTTGCCGCCCTTTAACTCCGACAGCTTGGCGTCGGAATAGTTCAGCAGTTCGCGCAGCACCTCATCGGTGTGCTGGCCCAGCAGCGGCGGCGGCAGGTCGGTGCGCACCGGCGTCGCGCTCATGCGAATCGGGCTGGAGACCAGCTTCAAGTCGTCCTTCACCGGGTGCGTCCACTCGGTCACCATGCCGCGCGCCGCTATCTGCGGGTCGGCAAACACTTCCGCCAGGCTGTTGATCGCGCCGCAAGGCACTTTCGCCGCCTCCAGCGCCGCCAGCCAGTCGGCCTTGCCGCGCGTTTTCATCACGGCTTCCAATATCGGCACCAGCTGGCCGCGGTTCAGCACGCGGTCGCGGTTCTTCGCGAACAGCGGGTTGGTTGCGAGTTCAGGGATATTCGCCACCGCGCAGAACTTCGCATACTGCGAGTCATTGCCCACCGCCAGAATCAGATGATCCTTGCTGCCATCGGCTGCAGGCGCGACTTCAAACACCTGGTAGGGCACGATGTTCTGGTGCGCATTGCCGGCCCGGCCCGGCGCCTTGCCGCTGACCAGGTAGTTGGCGCCCAGGTTGGCCAGCATGGCCACCTGCGTGTCCAGCAGCGCCATGTCCACCTGCTGGCCCTCTCCGGTTTTTTCGGCATGGCGCAGCGCGGCGAGTATCGCCACCGTCGCATACATGCCCGTCATCAAATCCGCCACCGCCACGCCCACCTTCTGCGGCCCGCCGCCCAGGTCGTCGCGCTCGCCCGTCACGCTCATCAGTCCGCCCATGCCCTGGATCGCGTAGTCATAGCCCGCGCGGTCGGCATAAGGCCCGTTCTGGCCGAAACCGGTCACCGAGCAGTACACCAGGCGCGGGTTGATGGCTTTGAGGGAGGCATAGTCCAGCCCATAACGCGCCATGTCACCGACCTTGAAGTTCTCCACAAACACATCGCAGTGCACCGCCAGCTCCCGCACCAGCGCCTGGCCGGCGGGCTGGGCAATGTCGCAGGTCACCGAGCGCTTGTTGCGGTTGGTGCCCAGGTAATAAGCCGCCTCGGTGTCCGCGCCCTGCGCGTCTTTCAAAAACGGCGGCCCCCAGGTCCGCGTGTCGTCGCCGCTGCCCGGCCGCTCGATCTTGATCACGTCGGCGCCCAGGTCGGCCAAAGTCTGGGTGCACCAGGGGCCCGCGAGCACGCGGGAGAGGTCGAGGATGCGGATGCCGCTTAGGGAGTTCATGTGTGGCATTTTGCCTTTACATCGGAGCGGGCGGTGTATAACGCGCCGAGATCATCGGCGACTTTGTCGAATTCAATATACCTGTGTGCTTTCACGGAAGGTTGATGTAATCTGCTGTTTCTCATGAAAAATGTTAGAGGCTCAAGACCCTGCCATTTCGCACGACGCCATGTTGGCGCGCAGTTTTTGGGATACATCAAAGTTAGGTCTCATGACTCGTTACCTCGACGCAATTCCCCAGCCGTGGACCCGTGATGCGATCCAAAAGGCCCTCTTTGACAATTTCACAGAGGCACGATCGGCGATCGAAGATACCGATGGAGGACGGCTATGGCGTCGCTTGGAAGAACTTGATGAGACGGTCTGGATCTTTCACTTCAGCGTGACAGATCTGCTTGATGAAATTTGCTTGTTCGGTGACCGAAGCAAGTATCAGATGTTCTGGCACACAGCAAATGCTGACGAAGCGGAGTCTCATACACGTGCGGTGAAGCGAAAACTATTCAACTGCACGTCAGCGCTAATGACCCTCGTGGACCACGCACGCAACTTTCAACGACAAACGCCCGTCGCGAAGTACGACGAGAGGTTGAAAGAGGAGTTTTCAGTTCCCGGCCTTCATGAGTTTCTGCAGTGCTTCCGCAACTACAACACTCATTGGCGAATCGCTCAAACAAATTGGCAGATTACACATGACTTTCAAGAGAAGAAGCGAGAGGCTCGATTTCAAGTAACGAAGGAGGAGCTGCTCGCGTGGAGTGGTTGGACTTCAAAGGCAAGAGAGTTTATCGATCAATCAAAAGACACCATGGATGTCTACGAGCTGTTCGCCGGCTACCGAGAGTATGTTGAGAAGTTCTACGCCTGGCACAAGGGGGCTGTTCTCGACGAGTATTCAGGCGTTGTAGGTACATATCTTGAGCACAAGAGGCTGTACGAAGGACTAAGTAAGAAGTTCGAGTGGAACCTGGTGCTCACGCGTGCGCGAAAAGACATTAACCCTTACCAATACATTGGCCGATATCTTCCGAAGCAAAAGTTGAAGCGCCTCTTAGCGTACCAGCACAGAAGTGAAGAGCAGGTGGAAGCCTTGATTCGAATGCTCGATATGGAAGATTTTTGTGATGAAGATCTTCGTCGAAAGCTTTTCGCGTTATTTCGGCCGTCAGATAAGGCTTAACTCCCCTTGCGGTCCGGCTGACGCACGACATCCATATTGAGGTCAATCGCGCTCAAGATGCAATCGAAGAATTCTTGGTGGACATAAGATGCGCCTGATCTACACAAGGCCCCAACCTTTGCCATGATGAAGAAAAACATCCCCGCTGCTAGTCCAGATGCTTATATGGCCGCGCTGTTCGGCTGGCAGCGTGTCACGGTTGAGCAGTTGCGTGCGACCGTCCTGTGCGGCAGCATCGCGCTGGACGAAGCCATCAAATGGGGCCACCTGGTCTATCTGTCGAACGGGCCAGTGCTGCTCATTCGTGCTGAAGAAAGCCGCGTGCTGTTCGGCTTCTGGCGGGGTCAACGCCTTCGCGAGATGGACCCGTTGCTAAAGCCCGGCGGCAAGTACGAAATGGCGACGAGAGAATTTCACGAGGGTGATGAGGTCAACGTCGCTTTGTCGCGCCGCCTTGCCAAGGAAGCGGCGCGACTCAATAAGACGTTTGGCGACCCAACCAAGCTCTAGCGACGAATTATGAGCAATATTGGCTAAGCTCGCGGCGCGCCGACGCCAAGCCAAGGCGCGTTGAGACTCGAGACCGCGCGCTGAATCAATCGATATCTCGTGTACGGCGAAAAAAAAGACGACGTACTCCTCCGATCGGAGGATGGACTGAACTCGATAGGGGACTAAAATTTTTTGTCAAATGCTGATGGATTGCTTGGTTCCTCGCTATGTAGGTTCAGGCAATCCTCAAAAAGCTGGTAGGGCTGACTGCTTTAGAGGATCGCGTGGCTAACTCAAGCCGTAGTTGCGAGATTCTGCGAAGGCATTGCTGTGCAAGTTATGCATAAGGGAGGGGGCTATGCAAGCGTTAGTTGGCATACACAAAGGCAAGTCGATGGAGGAGGTTGTTCTGAAGGAGCCGGCTTATGTTCATTGGCTCCTCGGTCAAACTCCCACGGGACCTCTTCTCGCCATGAAAAGCGAGGCTAAGCATCTCGTCCAGAAATTCGATAAGAAGCTGTACACCACGAAGTGCTGGGGTCGTAACTGCACGAATACCGCGACTCGCCTCAGCGTCTATCTGGACAACATAGTCCCGCATTGGTGGTGCGATGCGTGTGACCCCTACGAAACCGGAGCCAACGGTGGAAAACTCCAAATCTTTAGCGCTTATTCAGAAGCGCTGAATCATGTGAAGTTTTTCTGTAAGGGGAACAAGAGCGACTACAAAAGCCTAGTGAGAGACATGGCCAAGGCAAAAGGACTCCCGGCGCGCGTTGGAGATTCGCAGGCGAAAGCATTCTTCACATGAGGCATAACCAAGTTGCAAGGCGCTCTTTGCTTCCAACTTCAGAGTGCGGAAAAACGTGATCCCACCACTACCTCAAGAGGTCGTCGCATATGTTCGCAGGGTCTTTCGCACATGCGATAAAGAGTTGAGTCTTCGAATTGCACGAGTACCAAATGTTCACGAAACCGCCCTGGATATGGCGCTGATCGATCGACTTGCGGCTTTTTCGTCGCCCTCATTGGTGGCCCCGAACTGGACTGTTCGCATCGATACCCATTTTTTGGGAGGTCGACGACACTTTCACTCATGGGAAGTTGCAGATATTGGTCTCCTCGTCTTTGTTCGAATCGGTGGTCGTGTATGTGCAAAGAAAGTCGCTCTTCTGCAGTCTAAGCGTCTCTTCCCGTCCAGCGGTGGCACGGTAACGCCCGATACCATTGACGACTATCACATAGGATTCGGTAGGCTTTTGCCTTCCGATGAGATCACGGTTGCGCTATCCAGTCCAACTACATTTCGTTTTTCACAGTCATCCAGATATAAGTCTCTGCAGGCTGGGGATCACCAGACCAGTGCAATTGCCGAGTTTGAAAGAACGCGGAATATTCCGGTGCATTATTTGCTCTACAACCCATGGGAAGTCCCATTCGAAGTGCAAACCCCCTTGACGTCAAAACCTAAGTTGATCGGCGCAGGCAACGCGGGAACTCGCGTAGTGCCCGCAGCGTTAGTTGCGCAGAAAATGGTAGGCAAGTCACCGACGTTTACTCCTTCGTTCCAAGATATGCACGGACTGACGGGCAGCAGTCGTCATATGGCAGGCTGGCGTCTTGATCATTTCGTAGCTGATCTGGTTCTTGGCTGTAAAGAAGGAAAAATCATCAATACGGAAGACCAGAACACCATGCGAAGCCTATTCTCGGAAAGATCTGGCCCCATCTCGGCGGCAATTGCCATCGGTATAGAAGGCTCCAACGGATGAAGCTGCGCGTTCTTGCCTAGCGCGACGACTTAGGATTAGGGATGGAAAACCCTCCAAAAAAAACGACGGGCGATACCGTCCATGCGATAGTGAAAAGTATCGCGAGTGCCGTACCGACGGCAGGTGGGCCACTGTCCGTGCTGCTTGAGACGTTGTTTTCCCCTCCTATCGAACGGCGAAAAGAGAAGTGGTTCAAACAACTTGCCGAAGTTGTTTCGCAGTTGGAGCAGCGAGTTGAAGATCTCTCCGTCGAGAAGCTATCGAAAAACGAGCTTTTCATCACTATTGCTCTTCAATCAACACAAATTGCACTGCGCAACCATCAAGATGAGAAGATCAGTGCATTGAGGGGTGCGATTCTTCATGCCGGACTCCCGGGCGGACCGGACGAGCAGCTTCAATTAATGTTTCTGCAGTTTGTTGACGAACTTACGCCATTGCATTTGGTAATGCTTGCAGTACTCAATGGCCCTGTTCGTTGGATGGAACAGCATCAGATTCCGTATCCCGGTTGGGGTATGGGTGGCGTGTCGGCCGTTGTTGAACACTGCCTTCCCGCAGTTCGCGGTAGGCGCGAGATCTGCGAGCAAATCGTTCGCGACCTTCAAGCCCGAGGACTGATCCATCAAGGCCAGTTTCTCAATGTCACTATGACGGGTAATGGCATGGTGGAGTCACGCACTACGGAGATGGGTAAAGCCTTCATCGCTTATGTGTCTGAGGGGGCGTAGCCGGTATGGAAAACACTCAAGGCGACCGCGGCTCGTATCTCCGTGGACTTGCAGTGTCCATTTCTGTCATCGATGATTTTGGCCTTTTCCGTGCGTGTGTCCATTGTCTTTCTCCGCATGAGGCTATCGATCTTCTTCGTATCGAGGCGGGAAAGTCCTCTAAGCTACGAGATGCGCTACTCCGAAAAGTCGTGAGCGATGCGGCACATGAGATATGTGCCGAGCATCTCCAGTTGACGGAGACCCTGCTGCAGGACCTCTCTTCGGCAGACGCTCGTGCCAGGCAAGGCCTGGGCTACTGTCTTTCTTCTCTGCACCCAACTTTGCCTCGTAAAGAGCAGGAGCGAATCCAGGCTGGATTCTTTTCTTCCCGCTATGTCGGGGTCCGACGTCGCGGTTACAAGGCGGCCAATGCAGTGGGATGGGTCCAGGCCGAACTACTCTTGTCCACGTGGGAGATGTATCGAGACCCTGAGTCTGCGTTGTTGCTTATCAAGCTGCTCCCATCAGAGCATCTGCTTGTAATGCGATGGGACCTTATGCCGGCTTTGTCGGCGGGATGGATGCGGTCTCGTCTATACCTCCGATTGGCAGAAGTTGCGCCTGAAACCGTCGGGGAGCTTGAAAGAGTCGATGGCATCTCATATTGTTACGTGTTGGCCAAGCTCGGACGCGAACTGACGGTGGCTCAGGCGAAAGCCATCGTGAAACGGTTTGAGGGTGATGAGCATTTCGGGCTTGTCGTTTGGTCCTTAGGGCAAATGAAATTGTGGCAAGTCTTAATCTGGCTCGCTAAGCGCTTGCCAGAGGTTCATGAGGCAAGGTTGGCCGCTTTGAGTGCGAAATTTGCCATCTAGCACTTTCTTTCTTGTGTAGTGCACTTTCGTTGCTTGTGGAGAGAGATCTAAAGATGAATTTATCCATCAAGACAACTTGCCAAGCAGTCAATTCGAAAGCCTTATTAGCTTGCTTCGCCAAACTACAGTTCATAGTTGCCATCGACGTTGACAGGCGCAAAAAATGAGCGCCTCGCGCGTCTGTGCATATTGCATGAAACCCGGCCCCCTTACTAAAGAGCACATTTGGCCCGGTGGCATCATCAAGCGCGCTAAAGGTATCAATACCAGTTACCTTGGCAAGCTCGAAAAGTTCATTGACGCCGAACTTACGATCAAGGATGTTTGTTCTGTCTGCAACAACGGGCCACTCAGCGCACTTGACGCATACATCTGCGACTTGTTCGATGCTCAGTTCAGTCGTCCGGCCATTCGACGAAAACCCAGAACTTTCATCTATAACTACGAGGTGCTCCTGCGTTGGCTCCTTAAAATCTCATACAACTCAGCAAGGATGAACGAGTCAGATGTTGAGGTGCTTTCTAAGCACGTCGAGTTCATGCTCAACGGCGGTGAACTGCCTACAGATGTACAGATTCGACTCGAACTAATTCATTCATCGCCGAATCCAAACTGGTCGCCTGGAAGCGAGACGGCAAAGGAAATTCCAGCAGTCTCTATACGTTGTGCTCGGGTGGAAATGCCCGAAACCCCCCTCCCAGGTGCAAAGCTTCGTCTTGTTGCGATATACGGCTTCTATTTCTGGATAGTTATTACACCGCCGCACGCCGACACTTCACTCTTGCACGAGGGGCTTCCAGGAACGCTTCTGCCGAGCAACCGAAGCAAGTTGTCTCTATACGCCACGCGCGGAATGCTGGAGCTTCACGCTACCTGGGCGCTAAATCCACGTGCTTCAGAATCAATGCGGGAATTGAGGGGGCGCCGTGCCGGCTAGCCCCTCTCGTTTATTTCGCTATATCCCATGACTTGTAGGCTTAGCCAGTAGCCTAATAAGTCTTGTACGGCAAGAACTTCCCCGACAACACCACATTGACCCGATCCCCCTTGGGGTCCGGTTGTCGCACGATGTCCATGGAAAAGTCGATGGCGCTCATGATGCCGTCGCCGAATTCTTCGTGGATCAGCTCCTTGATGGTCGTTCCATACACGCTGACGATTTCATACCAGCGGTAGATCAGCGGGTCGGTGGGAACGGGCGTGGGCAGCGAGCCCTTGTAGGGCACAACCTGCAGCCATTTTTGTTCTTCGGCCGTCAAACCAAAAATCTTGCCGATCACTTTCGCCTGCTTGGCGTCGAAGGTCATCTGGCCCAGGCAGCCCGCGGTGACCCATTCCTTGCTGAGGCCGACTTTCTTGGCAACGGATTCCCAGGTGATGCCTTTGCTGACTTTGACGGTGATGATTTTTTCGGTGATGTCGTTGCGGTTCATGGTTTTTGGCTCCTGTGTTTGAGGTGGTTTAAAAAAGAAATGGAATAGTCAATGCGCCTTGGCGCGCGTGACCAGGAAATCGACGATGTGGTTGCGCAGCTCGTAATAACCGGGCAGGTGGTGCAGGCCGGCGCGGGTGCGTTCCCTGGGCAGCGGATTGACGACTTCTTCGGCGATGCGGCCTGGCGCGTAGACGCCGTCGTTGTCGGTTCCGTTGCTCATCAAGAGGATGCGGTCGGCCAGCAGGATGGCCTCGTCGACGTCATGCGTGATCATGAAGACCGTCTGCTGTGTCTCGCGCACGATGGCCATCAGTTCGTCCTGGATGGTGCCGCGGGTCAAGGCGTCGAGGGCGCCAAAGGGTTCGTCTAACAGCAGCATCTTGGGCTGTATCGCGAAGGCACGGGCAATGCCCACGCGCTGTTTCATGCCGCCCGAGAGCTGCGAGGGTTTTTTGTCGATGGCGGCCGAGAGGCCGACCATGGCGACGAATTTCTCGACATGGGTATTGACCTGCGCCGAGGTCCAGTCGGGCCAGCGCGAGACCACGGCGAAGGCGATGTTCTTGCGCACCGTGAGCCAGGGCATGAGGGCGTGGCTCTGGAAGACCACGCCGCGCTCCAGGCTGGGGCCGCCTATCTCGCGGTTGTCCATAAAGACATGGCCGGCGCTCGCGCTGTCCAGCCCGGCCAGCACATTGAGGATGGTGGTCTTGCCGCAGCCCGAGTGGCCGATGATGCAGACAAACTCGCCCTTGCTGATAGTGAAGGACACATCGGCAAACACCGGCCGGCCCGGCGTGAAGCTTTTGCTAAGCCCCTCGATCTTGAGAAATCCCTGCATGCTGTGTTCCTTCTTTGGAGGGCGCCCCTCAAAAAGCCCTCCTGGCGTTGTTGCGCCGCCTTGCCGTACTGGTGTACTGTCTGCGGCGACGCGCCTAGCCAGGACCGCTTCGCTGGGCTTTGTGAGCGGCTCTAGTGCGGTTCTTGCTATGGAATCACTCCACATAAGTCACCACTTTTTGGAGTTGCGCAAACGCCAGGTCCAGCAGCATGCCGACAATGCCTATGACCAGGATGGCGAAGATCACATTGGTGAGCGAGAGGTTGTTCCACTCGTTCCAGACGAAATAGCCGATGCCGGTGCCGCCCACCAGCATCTCGGCGGCGACGATCACCAGCCAGGCGATGCCCATGGAGATGCGCATGCCGGTCAGGATAGTGGGCGCGGCCGCCGGCAGGATGACCTGGAAGGCCTTGCGCAGGGGGCTGACTTCCAGCGTGCTGGCCACGTTAAGCCATTCGCGCTTGACCGAGGCCACACCAAAGGCGGTGTTGATCAGCATGGGCCAGACCGAGCAGATAAAGATCACAAAGATGCCCGAGATCGACGAGTCCTTGATGGTGTAAAGCGCCAGCGGCATCCAGGCTAATGGAGAGATCGGCTTGAGCACCTGGATGAAGGGGTCGAAGGCCCGGCGCAGCAGCGGCGACATGCCGATCACAAAACCCAACGGCACGGCGACCGCGCAGGCCAGCAAAAAGCCCAGGCCCACACGCGCCAGCGAATGGCCCAGTTGGATCAGGATGCCCTTGTCATTGGGGCCGTTGTCGTAGAGCGGATTGGAGACCTGCTTCCAGATGGCCGTGCCCATCTGGCCCAGCGTGGGGAAGCCGGTGGTCTTGGTGCTGCCCGGGTCCTTGCCCATCATCTTCTGGTACTCGATCTGCTCGGCGCTCAGGCCCGCGGTGCTGGCCGCGACCGTGCCGGGTGCGGGCAAGGTGGCCGTGTACCAGATGGCGAGAAAAGCCAGGAAGATCAGCAGCGAGACCAGGCCCGCCTTGAGGTTCAGGGACTTCATGAGAGCTTGTTGATGGTGAAGCTCTTGACGTAGTCTTCAGGTTTTGCTGGGTCGAATTCCTTGCCCATGATCTTGAACTTTTTGTACGCACCTTCAGGCGGCTTGAAGCCGGCCAGCGCCATCTGTTTCTTGGCGTCGGTCAGCATGAAGACCTTCTCGGCGATCTGTTTGTAATTGACTTCGCCCTTCACATAACCCCAGCGTTTCATTTGCGTGAGCATCCACACCGCCATGCTCTGCCAGGGCACGGGGTCGAAGTTGGCGCGGTCCGGCACGTTGCGGATGTTGCCCAGGCCGTCGGCGAACTTGCCGGTCAGCACCTGCTGCAGCACGGCCTCGGGCTGGTTCAGGTATTGCGTGGGCGCGATGACCTTGGCGATCAGGTCGCGGTCCTTGGGCTGGCTGGCCATGAAGGAGGCGCCCAGCACCGCGCGGTAGAGCGCGGCAAAGGTGTTGGGGTTCTGCTTGATGAATTCATCGCTGACACCGAAGGCGCAGCAGGGATGGCCGTCCCAGATTTCTTTCGACAGGATGTGGATGAAACCGACTTCGTCATACACCGCGCGCTGGTTGAAAGGGTCGGGGCCCAGGAAGCCGTCGATGTTGCCGGCGCGCAGGTTGGCCACCATCTCGGGCGGCGGCACCACGCGCAGCTGAACGTCGGTGTCGGGGTTCAAGCCGTTCTCGGCCAGGTAATAGCGCAGCAGGAAGTTGTGCATGCTGTACTCAAACGGGATCGCGAACTTGAAGCCCTTCCAGTTTTTCGGGTCGCGGTTGTTCTTGTGCTTGACGTGCAGCGTGATGGCCTGGCCGTTGGTGTTCTGGATGCTGGCGACATTCATGTTGACCTGGTTGGAGCCCAGGCCCATGGTCATGGCCAGCGGCATGGGCGACAGGAAGTGCGAAGCGTCATGCTCCTTGTTGATCATCTTGTCGCGTATCAGCGCCCAGCCGGCGGTCTTGTTGAGCTGCACGTTGAGGCCTTCTTTTTTGTAGAAGCCCAGCGGGTCGGCCATGATCAGCGGGCTGGCGCAGGTGATGGCGATGAAGCCTATCTTGAGGTCCTTCTTCTCCAGCGACTTGCGCTCCTGCGCCATGGCTTGCAGCGCGCCCAGCGGCAGCACCGAGGCAATGGCGGCGCGCGCCGTGTTGGCGCCCACCGCGCGCAGAAAGCCGCGGCGCACGCTGTCGATCGGGAACAGCGCTTTCACCAGGCTGGCTTCCATAAAGCCGTGCGAGAGTTCCTGCGGGTTGTCGGCGGCGCTGCCGTGTTCACCGGGCGCGTGGTTTTCGCCGCAGGCGCAGCGCAGCATCAGTGGACGGTCGGCATCATAGGCATCGAAACGGTTGGACATGGCAAACCCCTTTGGCAAAGATGCAGGTTTCCATGCAAGGCGCGGGCCTGTGGGCGCGGTTTGCGGCATCGCCGCCGCAAATCGCCGGGCCCCGCCCTAAGCGCTGTAGGGCCAGCCCTACAAATTCGGCGTTTTGGCGTGGCGCTCGGCATACAGCGCGAGTTCCACGTCGTTGCGGGTGCCGGTTTTTTCGAGGATGCGCGCGCGGTAGGTGCTCACGGTGTTGGCTGCCAGGCCCAGCTGCGCACCAATTTCGCCCACGGACTTGCCAGCCGTGAGCAGGCGGAACACCTGGTGCTCGCGGTGCGACAGCGATTCGGTGCCGCCGCTGCCGCTGCCGGCGGCGCTGCCGCCCATGGCGCTGGCCAGGGCCTCGGCGGCAATCGCCGACACATAAATTCCGCCGCCGGCCACCTTGCGCACCGCCGCGATCATGTCGTCGGGATTCGCGCTTTTGTTCAGGTAGCCGGCCGCGCCCAGCTTGATGCAGCGCACGGCGTATTGTTTTTCGGGATAGGTGCTGAGCATCAGCACCGGCAGGCGCGGCCAGCTTTTTTTCAGGGCCTGCAGCACGTCCAGGCCGTCGCGGTCGGGCAGGGCGATGTCCAGCAGCACCGCGTCCAGGCCCTTGTCGCCGCCCAGGGCTTCGACGCGCAGCAGGACGTCGGGGCCGGTTTCGGCTTCGGCCACGACCTCGATTTCAGGGGCGTCGGCCAGCACCTGCTTCAGGCCCTCGCGCACGATGCGGTGGTCGTCGCCGATCAGGATTTTGAGCATGTTCATGGCGGGGTGGCGGCTGCGGCCGGCAGCGCGATGCGCAGGTGGAAAAGCGAGCCGCAGCCGGGTTCGCTGCTGATCTCCAGGCTGCCACCCAGATGCCGCGCGCGTTCGCGCATGCCCATCACGCCATAGGCATCGGCCGCTTCAAAGGCGGCGGCTTCGGCGCCGCGGCCGTTGTCCTGCACCGCGATGCTGATGCCGGCCGCATCGGCGTGGATGCGGATGGCGACTTCGCTGGCGGCGGCATGCCGGCCCACGTTGCTGAGCATTTCCTGGAAGATGCGGAAGATGGCGATGGACCCCGGCTCGGGCAGGGGCGCGGCGCCGGCCACGTCCATCTGCCAGTCCAGCGCCAGTTCGGCCGACTGCACGAACTCGTGCGCCTGCCAGTCGAGCGCGGCCCAGAGTCCCTGGTGGTCCAGGATGCTGGGGCGCAGGTCGGTGATGATGCGGCCCACGTTGTCGACGGCGCTTTCGATCAGCCGGCCCATGTTCTGGCATTTGTGGCGCATGGTGTCGCGCATGGCCTGGGCCGCTTCGGGTTCGCGCTGCTGCTGCTCGCCCAGGCGCTTGTCCAGCCAGCCCACGTCCATCTTGAGGGCCACCAGCAGGCTGCCGAGTTCGTCGTGCACCTCGCGCGCGATGCGGGTGCGTTCTTCCTCGCGCACCGTGTGGGTGTAGGCGGTGAGTTCGCGCAGGTGCTGCAGCGCTTCCGAGAGCGCATGGGTGCGTTCGCTGACGCGCTGCTCCAGCACCGCATGGGCCTGGCGCAAGGCATCTTCGGCCTGGCGGCGCGCCGAGATGTCGACAAAGGTGACCACCGCGCCCTGCACCACGCCGCCTTCGACGATGGGGTAAGAGGAATACTCGACCGCGAAGGCGCTGCCGTTTTTGCGCCAGAACAGTTCGGTGTCGATGCGGCAGGGCAGGGCCTTGCGGAAGGCGTTGAAGATGGGGCACAGCTGCTCGGGGTAATGCGCGCCGCCGGCGTGCGAGTGGTGCGCGAGTTCGTGCATGTTGCGGCCCAGCACCTGCTCCGCTTCATAACCCAGTTGCTCGGCGCCGGCGCGGTTGATGAAGGTGCAGCAGCCGTCCATGTCGATGCCGAAGATGCCCTCTCCGGTGGATTCCAGCAGTTGCGACAGCCGGTCGCGCCAGAGCGGCTGGTTGACGCCGGGAAGGTGGGTGGGCGGCGTCACCGGCGTGGTCGCTGTGACGGGCATAACCGGAATGGCGATGTCTTCAAACATGCACTGCATTAGCAAGCCGCGTGCCCAGCTTGGTGCAGGCCCTGGCCTGCACAGTGCGCCAGGGCGGTGCGAAAACCGCAATAGCGTCTAGCCCCGCGAAAAGCGGGCCCCCAGTTTCCAGCTGCCGTCTGCCCTGGGCTTTCCGGACACCACCAACTGGCGAACGTTGGGATTCGGCTGGTCGAAGTCGCGGCGGGGCGCCGAGATATCGAGCACGTCCAGCTGGATTGCGTCGCCTTCAAACTGCACGGCCAGGCGTTTGCCTTTTTGCGTCAGAAACGCGGTATGGCCTTCCAGCCTGACCTCCGCCTCGGTGGCCATCGCCCACCGGACTGTGCTGCCCGGACGGGCGCCGAAAAGCTCGTCGTCAAGTTGCACCGCATCGCCCAGGAAACGGGCGCGGCGGGTGGCGCGCGTGACCTGGCCCGGCAACAGCGCTGCGGTCAGGTCTATCAAGGCTTCGCGCTCGTCAACCATGCGCAGCGTGGCCATGCCGCGCACACTGTGCGCCTGGCCGCCCAGCGTCAGTGTGTTGTGCGCTTCAGCTGACAGCCTGAAGACCTGCCAGCGTGTTGACTCCCGTCTCATGTTCCACAGGTCGATGCCGCGTGATTCCAGGCTGCCGTAGTCCTGCGCGCCGAGGTCTTTGGCCCATCGCAGGCCATCCAGGTCGAGCACGAAACTGCCCGCATCCATGTGCCCATGGCTGTGCGCCGCGCCGCCCGCCTTGATGGCGAACCACCACGCGTCCGGGTCGGACCATGATGAACGCCAGATGGCGAGCGGCTGCGCCCCCTGGCCCGAGAAACGGGTGGGCGCGGTATTTGCCGCGGTTCTTGTGGGCCACCACAACACCGAGAGGGGCGCGAAGCGGTCAGACAGGCCCTGCCCGTTGCGGATCATCTGGCGCTTGGCCGTCAACAGCGCGGGCTGATCCAGTTCACGGGCCATGTAGACGATGGCGCATGGCAGGCCCTGCGTCTCGTTGCCGTCGGCAAAATTGAAATACTTCCCGGACGGGCCGATGGCGTGTGCATAGAACTCCGCACTGCGCTTGAATCCAGGCGCATCGAGCAAGCCCCAGCCGTCGTCCCTGGTGTCGCGGAGTGCGGCGGCCAGCATCACCGTGTAGCTGCTTCCATAGCTCCAGTAGTCCGGCCCCTCCGGGTAGATCCCATCCGGCCGATAGGCATTCAGCCCGATAAATACGCCTTGGCGCGCCGCCGCGAGAAGGTCGATAGCCAGTGCGGGCTCATCTTCCTCCACGGCCAGCGCCCCCAGGACCATGCTGCCAATGCAAACCTGGTTCCAGTTGTTGGTGGACCTGAACGTTTTGTGGCCGTTGCGCGCCTGGGCAATGCCCTTGTCGACAATCGCGGCGCGCAGGGTGGCGCGGTCAGTGGCCGACAGATCGTTGAAAAGCCAGCTGTAGGAAATGGCCATGCCCGTGGTCATCTCGGCGAGGTCCAGGAAGGGATCCGGATGCCAGTCACTGAATGCAGCGACGGCGAGCATTTCCTGCCGGGCGCGGTCCAGGAAAACCCGCTCCCTTGTCACGCGGTAAGCGAAAGCCCACTGCAGGCTTCGGCGAATGAACTCGCGCGAGACACCCAGCAGGCGGCCGTCCTCGAGTTTGTGCGCTAGAGGAGGCAGGGCGATGTCGGTGCGGGCGCGTGCCAGCAGTGCTGCGGTGAAACGGGCAAGATCAGGGTCGGCTTTGCATCGATCAGGCAGGGAAGACCAATCGGTTTCGCTGGCAAGCAGTGTTGGGTGAGCCTGAACTGCTGGCGGCGGTTCGGCAGATTCGGCCATAAGCTGCAGGCTCCCGCACCCGGTCAACTGGGTGGCGACTGGAAACATCGCGGCAAGAAACTCGCGGCGTTTGAAAGGCATCCTTTTGTCCTTCAGCTTGCGTTAGCTTCGCGACCTGGCCTACGCAAGATTGCGGAGTAGCGGGTTAACAGGCTCCTAGTCCGTAAATTCAGTAAATAGGGTGCCGGCGCAACGCCCGCCTAAGCCATTGCGTGCGTAATAGTTCCAGCGATAGGCCATTTCGGTGTTGTCCTGGCAGGCCACACCCTTGTACAACTTGCCATAAGTGGCCCTTGCGCCCGAGGATGACCGGTAGCTGTCATGGGATTCAGCCACCAGCACGCCATCCTTGGGGTAAACCTTCAGCACGCCATAAGACGCATTGCTCGGAATGTCGTAGTCCACATAGAGTGTGTTTCGCTCGGCATCTCGCCCCGATTTTTCTATCAAGATAAAAACCGCCTGTTGCTGCTCAACCAGCTCCTGCTGCGTCAGGTGGGTAAATGATTGGGATTGGATTTTTTTGCCGAATTTCAGCGCGGGGCCCAGCACCAGCAAAGGTTTTCGCTCGCCCGTAGCGGCAGGGTTGAACCGATGTTGAAGCGGCTTCTTGAACCGGTTGACGACAGCCGAGAAAATTTCATCGTCGCTGAAGTTCTGGTTCTGCAGCTCCAAAGCCCAGACAGGGCTTGCGGCGCATAGCAGCATTGCCGCCATGAACGAGTGTGTTTTGAAATTGACCATGACCAAGCTTACCAAGCCAGGGCCCAATTCAGACGGCCGCGATGGCGGGCCCGCATCATGGCGCGAAGTCCTGAACTTCTTCGATAGGGGTTCTGGGCATATGCCAGGCATGAGCAAGCAAGGTGCCCAGCTTGGTGCAAGGCTGGATGCTTTTTGCGCGCCAAAGCGGTGCAAAACGCCGCCTCCAGGCGGGAATCCCTGTAAAGTCCAAGGCATGCTTATGATTTCCGGGGCCGCTATACGCTCCTTGCCGCGGCCCTCCTTGGCTCTTTTGATTGCCACGGCCCTGCTCGCGGCCTGCAGCCCCACCCTGAACTGGCGCGAAGTGCGGCCCGAGGGCACGCGCCTGGCGCTGCTGCTGCCCTGCAAGCCAGACAAGGCGCAAAAAAACGTGCCCCTGGGCGGGCCGGCGACGCCGCTGTCCATGCTGGGCTGCGATGCGGGCGGCGCCACCTTTGCCGTGGCAGTGGTGCAACTGGGCGATGCGGCCCAGGCCGGGCCTGTGCTCGCGCAGTGGCAAAACCTTACGCTGGCCAACATGAAGGCCGGGCCGGCACAGGTCTCGCCGCTCAAGCTGCCCGGGGCGGCTGATGCCATCCTGGTCAAGGCACAGGGCCAGCGCGCCGACGGCACGGCGGTGAGCGGGCAGGCGGCTTACTTTGCCCAGGGCGCGCAGGCCTTCCAGGTGGTGCTGTATGCCGACCGCATCGCGCCCGAAGTCGCCGAGACCTTTTTCTCCAGCCTTAAATTCGAATGAGTCGAATGACGACCGCCGAAACCTCTTTGTCCGCCGCGCACAGGGCATCATCCGCCGCGTCCGAGCCCGGCCGGCTGGACGCCTGGACCGGCGCTATTGTCTTCCTGGCTTTTGCCGCGGCCTATTTCTGTTCGGCGCTGGTGCGGGCCATCACGGCCACCTTGTCGCCGGTGCTGACACAGGATTTCTCACTGCATGCGCGTGACCTGGGCTTGCTGGCGGGCGGCTACTTCCTGGGTTTTGCCGCGACGCAGCTGCCGCTCGGCACCTGGCTGGACCGCCATGGCCCCAAGCGTGTGATCCTCAGTTTTTTAAGCCTGGCGGTGCTGGGCTGCCTGGCGTTTTCGCTGGCGACCAGCTTTGCCTGGCTGCTGGCCGCGCGTGTGCTGGTGGGCATGGGCGTGAGCGCCTGCCTGATGGCGCCGCTCACGGGTTACCGCCGCTGGTTCGAGCCGGGCACGGTGCTGCGCGCCAATTCCTGGATGCTGATGACGGGCTCGCTGGGCATGCTGGCCTCGACCCTGCCGGTGCAGTGGCTGATGCCGGTCACGGGCTGGCGGCCGCTGTTCTGGATCCTGGCGGCCATGATTTTGCTGTGCATGATGGCCATTGCCTGGGTGGTGCCGACCTGGAAGCTGAGCAGCTCCAGCGCGCCGGGTGCGCCGGCTGAAGCCGAGGCTGAGACCGGCTATGCGCCCATCTGGCGCAGCCGCTATTTCCGCAAAATGACGCCCATGGCCTTTTTCAACTACGGCGGGCTGGTCGCGGTGCAGACCTTGTGGGCCGGTCCCTGGATGGTCAAGGTGGCAGGTTATACGCCGCTGCAGGCCGCCACCGGCCTCTTCTCTATCAATGCCACCATGCTGGTGACCTTCTGGAGCTGGGGCATGGTCAATCCCTGGCTGGCGCGCCATGGCTGGTCGGCGACCCGGCTGATCACCTGGGGCGTGCCGGTCAGCATCGCGGTGCTGGCCTTCAACATCGCGGCCGGCACATCCACCGGCTGGCTGGGCTGGGCCCTGTTCTGCATGGGCTGCAGCGTGATGGGCCTGGCGCAGCCGGCGGTGGGCATGGCTTTCAAGCCCGCGCTGGCGGGCCGGGCGCTGTCGGCCTACAACCTGATGATTTTTGCCGGCGTGTTCGTGGTGCAGTGGGGCATAGGCCTGCTGATCGACGTGTTTGCGGCCCTGGGCCTGGGGCAGGTGGCCAGTTTCCAGGCGGCCATGGCGGTGTTATTGTGTTGTTGTATCGCCTCATATGGGTATTTCCTCAGTGTCCGCGCCGATAATTCAGTGGAACCCGCAAACCCATGAACGGCATTTTTATCATCGCCCACGCCCCGCTGGCCTCCGCCCTGCGCCAGTGCGTGCTGCATGTATTCCCCGACAACGCCCCCGGCGTCGCCGCGCTGGACGTCCAGCCCAACATGCCGCCCGAGGAAACCCTGGCCCAGGCGCGCATCATGCTGGCGCAACTGGGCACCTCGCATGCACTGGTGCTGGCCGACGTGTTCGGCGCCACGCCCTGCAACGTCGCGCAAAAACTTGTCGACGGCGTTCATTCCAAACTCATCACCGGCATCAACCTGCCCATGCTGCTGCGCACCATCTCCTACCGGCACGAGTCCCTCGACGCCCTGGTGGCGCGCGCCCTCATCGGGGCCACACAGGGCGTGATGCAGGTGGCCATCACCGCACCGCAGAACCAGGTACGCCGAAACCATGATCAAGACCAGCACGACCATCAGCAATAAGCTGGGCCTGCACGCCCGCGCCTCCGCCAAGCTCACCAAACTCGCCGGCAGCTTCGGCTGCGAAGTCTGGATGAGCAAGGGCGAGCGCCGCGTCAACGCCAAAAGCATCATGGGCGTGATGATGCTGGCCGCCGGCCTGGGCAGTACCGTCGAGGTCGAGACCAACGGGAATGACGAGCAGGCGGCCATGGATGCCATCCTCGCGCTGATCGCCGACAAGTTCGGCGAAGGGGAATAAACCGTGCCCAAGCGGATTTCAAGGTCGGGCCTGGCGTTTCGCGCCAATGAACGCGGAATCCAGTGTCGTGACGGGGATGAGGACGAGCTCGCCCTGGCCTGTTACCGCGAAGCCATCCGCTACAGGCCCGACTGGGCCAAGCCCTGGTACAACATCGGCCTGCTGCACAAATACCGCTGCGAATGGCGCGAATCGCTGGAGGCCAACCTGGAGGCCATCCGCCTGGACCCGTCCAGCGAAGCGGCGATCTGGAACGCCGGCATTGCCGCCACCGCCCTGGGCGACTGGGCCCGCGCGCGCAGCGCCTGGAAGCAGTACGGCATCAACGTCGGCGAGGGCGATGGGCCGGTCGACTACCCCATCGGTGCGACGCCGGTACGAGTGGCCGTCGACGGCGAGCCCGAGGTGATCTGGACCCGGCGCATAGACCCGGCCCGGGCCGTGATCGAAAGCGTTCCGCTGGCGGCTTCGGGCCGCCGACACGGTGATCTGCTGCTGCATGACGGCGCGCCCAACGGCTACCGCAAGATCGGCACGCGGGAAGCCGCCGTCTTTGATGAGCTGCAGCTGCTCCAGGCCTCCGCCTATTCAACCTTCGAAGCAGTCGTCGAGGGCGCGACCAGCGCCGACCTCGATGAGCTGCGCGCGCGCTGCGATGCCGAGCGTGTGGCCATGGAAAACTGGTCGGAAACGCTGCATACCCTGTGCAAGGCCTGCTCCGAAGGCCGGCCGTTTGCCGACGGCGGCCACAACCATGACGAGCCGGCCCCCAGCGGCGATTCGTGGCGGCTGGGCATCGCGGCGCAGGAAGCCGGCCAGGCCAGGCGCGCGCTGGACGCCTGGCTGGGCGCCAAGCCGGGGGCCAGGCTCTCGGCCTTCGAATGCGTGCTGGACGCGGCCGCCACGCCGCAAACAGGGAGTGCCGCATGACTTTTTCCGTCCACGGCCTGGCTGTTTCACGCGGCATCGCGATCGGCCGTGCCGTGCTCGTGGCGTCCAGCCGCGCCGACGTGGCGCACTATTTTGTCGACGATGCCAAGACGGCGGACGAGATCACGCGGGTGCGAGTGTCGCGCAATGCGGTGGTGGAGGAAATCACACGCCTGCAGCAGGACCTGCCCAAGGACGCGCCGCATGAACTCGCCGCGCTGCTGGACGTGCACCTGATGCTGCTGCAGGACGAGCAGCTGATCAGCGGCGTGAAGCACTGGATCACCGACCGCCACTACAACGCCGAGTGGGCGCTGACCACGCAGTACGAAATCATCGCGCGCCAGTTCGACGACATGGAGGACGAGTACCTGCGCGAGCGCAAGGCCGACCTCGAGCAGGTGGTCGAGCGCATCCTGCGCCACATGAAGGGCGTGGCCTCGCCGGTGCAGCCGGCCGGCCAGGCGGGCGCGGGCCGCAAGCTTTCGCAGCAGGACCTGCTGCTGGACGACACCACCGACGTGCCGCTGGTGCTGGTGGCGCACGACATCTCGCCGGCCGACATGCTGCAGTTCAAGCAAAGCCTGTTCGCCGGCTTCGCCACCGACGTGGGCGGCAAGACCTCGCACACGGCCATCGTGGCGCGCAGCATGGACATCCCAGCCGTGGTGGGCGCGCGCAGCGCCAGCCAGCTGATCAAGCAGGACGACTGGGTCATCATCGACGGCGACGCCGGCGTGCTGATCGTCGACCCTTCGCCCATCATCCTGGCCGAGTACGGCTTCAAGCAGCGCCAGGGCGAGCTCGAGCGCCAGCGCCTGAACCGCCTGAAGAACACGCCCGCGCTGACGATTGACGGGCAGCGCATCGAGCTGCTGGCCAACATCGAGATGCCCGAGGACACCGTGGGCGCGGTGACGGCCGGCGCGGTAGGCGTCGGGCTGTTCCGCAGCGAGTTCCTGTTCATGGGGCGCAGCGGCAAGCTGCCCGACGAGGAAGAGCAATACCAGGCCTACCGCAAGGCGATAGAAGGCATGCACGGCCTGCCGGTGACCATACGCACGGTGGACATAGGCTCCGACAAACCGCTGGACCGCCACGCCAAGGCGCAGGACACGCACCTGAACCCGGCGCTGGGCCTGCGCGCCATACGCTGGAGCCTGGCGGACCCGCCGATGTTCCTCACGCAGCTGCGCGCCATCCTGCGCGCGGCGGCGCACGGCCAGGTCAACCTGCTGGTGCCCATGCTGGCGCATGCCACAGAAATCCGCCAGACCATGTCGCTGATAGACCACGCACGCGCGATGCTCGACAACAGCGGCACGCCCTACGGCCCGGTGCGCCTGGGCGCGATGATCGAGATCCCGGCGGCCGCGCTCACGCTCAAGCTCTTCCTGAAGTACTTCGACTTCCTGTCGATAGGCACCAACGACCTGATCCAGTACACGCTGGCGATAGACCGCGCCGACGAGACGGTGTCGCACCTCTACGACCCCTGCCACCCGGCGGTGCTGCGCCTGATCGCCGACACGATCGCCGAATGCGATGCCCAGGGCAAGGGCGTCAGCGTCTGCGGTGAAATGGCCGGCGACGTGGGCATGACGCGGCTGCTGCTGGGCCTGGGCCTGCGCAGTTTTTCCATGCACCCCTCGCAAATCCTGGCGGTCAAGCAGCAGATCCTGCGCGCCGATGCCTCCAAGCTGCAGCCCTGGGCCGCACGGGTTTTAGCCAGCGAAGACCCGGCTGCCCTGCTGCAAGACTGAGCGGGGCCGGGGCACCGTCCCGCCGAAACAAAGCGAAACATGCCGTAACCCGGGCGAAAACACCTGCCTCCCCGGCGCAGGCACCATGAAGACCTTCCAACCTCTGCAAGGCTCTTCATGAAACACCGCATCAAAAAAACGCTGCTCGGCCTGTTCGGCGGGGCGCTCATCATCGGCAGCCTGGGCGCCTGCGCGCAGCGCGGCCCCGGCGGCATGCACGGCGACATGGGTTCGCCCGAAGCCCGTGCCCGCATGGTCGAAAAAATCGGCTCGCGGCTGGACCTCGATGCCGCGCAAAAACAGAAGCTCACGGTGCTGGCCGACAAGCTGCAGGCCCAGCGCACCGCCCTGCGCGGCACCACCGAGCCGCGTGACACGGTTCGCGGCCTGTTCGCCGGCAACAAGCTGGACCAGGCCGGTGCGAAAAAACTGATCGATGAAAAAACCGCGGCCCTGCAGGCCGGCAGCCCCGAGGTGATCGCCGCCGCGGCCGATTTCTTCGACAACCTGCGCCCCGAGCAGCAACAGAAAGTGCGTGACTTCATGGAACGCGGCCGCCGCTGGGGCCACCATGGCTGAGGCGCTGTTCTTTCCGCCCGCCCGCATGGCGCGGGCTGTGCGGCGCGTGAGCACCGTGGCCGGGACTGGCAGCGCCAGTGGCGGCGTGCGCCTGCTGCTGCGCGCTGAAGGGCTGGTGGTGCTGGCCGCTTCGGTGGCGGCCTATGCCCAGTTCGGCGCGGGCTGGGGCTGGTTCGCGGCGCTGTTCCTGCTGCCCGACCTGTCCTTCCTGGCCTACCTCGCGGGGCCGCGCTGGGGCGCACTGGCCTATAACGCGGCGCATTCTTATTTAGGTGCGGTCGGTTTGCTGGCCGCGGGCGTGCTTGGTGCTTCACCGATGTTGCTGGCGGCGGGGCTGGTCTGGTGCGCGCACATCGGCTTTGACCGCCTGCTCGGCTACGGCCTCAAGTACAGCGCGGGTTTCGGCCATACCCATCTGGGCCGGCTGGGTCCACAAGACCCATGGTGAAAACGGCCCATTCCTGGCGCATGCTGCGCGGCTTCCTGTTGCTGGAGTCCGGCCTGCTGGTGGCCGCCTCGCTGGTGCACAGCGGCCTGCTGTTGCGGGGCCATGCCCACGGCCAGGCCCGCATCGCCGAGGCGGTGATCGCCGCCGTGCTGCTGGCGGCCTGGGGGCTCAGTTTTGTGCTGCCCGGGCGCACGCGCAAGCTGGCGCTGCTGGGGCAGTCCTTCGCGCTGATCGGCACGCTGGTGGGCCTGTTCACCATCTTCATCGGCATAGGGCCGCAGTCGGCGCCCGACCTGGTGTTCCACCTCGCCCTGGTGACCCTGCTGCTGGCGGGCCTGTACTTTGCACGCCGCGCGAGTTTCATATGATGGCCGCATGCCCCGCATACTCCTGATTGACGACGACGAGCACCTGGCCGCGCCGCTGGCCGCTTATTTCGCGCGTTTTGACTTCGTGCTGGACAGCGCGCTGCGCCCCGGCGAGGGCCTGGCGAAATTGCGCGCCGGCGCTTATGACGCGGCCATCCTGGACGTGATGCTGCCCGAGATGGACGGCTTCGCGCTGTGCCGCGAGATCCGCAAGGAAAGCGACATCCCGGTCATCATGCTGACGGCGCGCGGCGACGTCATGGACCGCGTGGTCGGCCTGGAGCTGGGCGCCGACGACTACCTGCCCAAGCCTTTTGAGCCGCGCGAACTGGTGGCGCGCGTGCAGACCATCCTGCGGCGCCAGCGCACCGTGGCGCCGGCCGGCCCGCGCCGTGTGTTCGAAGGCCTGGTGATCAATACCGAAACGCGCGAGGTGCTGCGCCTGGGCGAGAAGGTCGAGCTGACCGGCACCGAGTTCGAGCTGCTGGCGCTGCTGGCGGCCGACCCGGGCAAGGTGTTCAACCGCGACGACATCCTGAACCGCCTGCGCGGCCACGAGGCGGAGCTGTACACACGCGCGGTCGACATCGTGGTGAGCCGGCTGCGCAAAAAACTCGAGCCGCTGGACTGCATCAAGACGCTGCGCAACGCCGGCTACACGCTGGCGGTGGGCAAGGCGGGCGCGCCATGAGGCGGCCCAAGCGCTGCCGCCCATCCCGGCCCGAGCGCTGGCGCCACCGCTGGGGGCACTCGCTGCGGCTGCGGCTGATCACGGTGTTCCTGCTGCTGGCGCTGGCCATGGGCGCGGTCTTCATGGGCGGCATGCAGCGCGCGTTTTCCAGCGGCTGGCGCGATGCGGCCAGGCCGCTGATCATCGACTACACGGACAGGCTGGTGGCCGACCTGGGCTCGCCGCCCGACCTGGGCCGCGCGCAGGCGCTGGCGGCGCGGCTGCCGATTTCGATCCGCATCGAGGGTCCGCAGGTGAACTGGCAGTCGCACCCCGAGCGCCATCGCTTCGAGGGCCGTACCGGCGAGTGGCTCAGCCGCACCACGGCCGACGGCCACAAGGTGATCTTCGGCCCCGGCACCATTCCCTCGCATGGCATGTTCGGCTGGATCACGCTGGCGCTGCTGCTGGGCCTGCTGGTGGGCGCCTATTCCTATGTGCGGCGCTTGCTGCGCCCGCTGGACGACATACGCGCCGGGGCCGAGCGTTTCGGCCGCGGCGTGTTCGACACGCCCATCCCGCTGCGCCGGCGCGACGAACTCGGCGACCTGGCCGGGCGCGTCAACACCATGGCGCACGACATCAAGGCCATGCTGGACGCCAAGCGCGGGCTGCTGCTGGCGCTGAGCCACGAGCTGCGCTCGCCGCTGACGCGCGCGCGCCTCAATGCCGAGCTGCTGCCGGTGGCGGGCGAGGGCAGCGCGCCGCGCGAACGCGAGGCGCTGTTGCGCGACCTCGGCGAGATGCGCGACCTGATCAGCGACCTGCTCGAAAGCGAGCGCCTGGCCAGCCCGCACGCCGCCTTGCAGCGCGAGACGGTGGACCTGGCCGCGCTGGCGCGCGAGGTGGTGGCCGACATGCCGCAGGCGGCGGGCGTGGAACTGGACCTGGCGACTGACCTGCCGCCGCTGGCGCTGGACCGCATGCGCGTGCGCCTGCTGCTGCGCAACCTGCTGGATAACGCGCTGCGCTACAGCGCCGGCGCGGCCAGCCCGCCGCGCGTGTCGCTGCATGCGGCGGAGGGCGGCGGCGTGCTGCTGGAGGTGCGCGACTTCGGCCCCGGCGTGGAGCCGGCGCAGCTGGAACACCTGACCGAGCCTTTTTTTCGCACCGACGGCGCACGCCAGCGCGCCACCGGCGGTGTCGGCCTGGGTATGTATTTGTGCCGGCTGGTGGCGCAGGCGCACGGCACCCAGCTGGAGCTGAGCAACGCGGCGCCGGGGCTGGCTGTGCAGGTGCTGTGGCGCTAGCCGCGCTTCAACCGGCTGGCTGCGCGCTTTTGCTGTACATCACGTCGGTACGCAGGACGTACTTTGTGCCGCTGGCAATGGGCGCACCCTGGTGCCTCATGGCATGGGGGAAAACCAGGGCCATCCCTGTGGACGGCTTGATGATTTCCCACTGGAATTCCGTGTTCCCGCCTTCATAGCCTTCGTTGAGGTAGATGATGAAAGTCAGCAGGCTGACCTCATCGTCGCTCTTGAAATAAAACCCGTCTTTGTGCCATTTGAAATACTGGCCGGGGACGTAGCGGTAAAACCGGAACCGTTCATTGAACCCCGACAGCGTCCACTGGTCGAGCTCGTTCGGAAGGCAAGGCCGCGCGCGTTCAAACAGGGTTTTCGCGAGCGCCGGGTCGTCAAAAACAATCCGGTCGTTGTTCCTGATTTCCCTGGCTATTTCAGCGCCATTGGCGGTCTGGATGGCGGCCTCTTCATAGCCGGTTTGTTCGCTGCCACCGATGTAGACGGCGCATTCCTGCGGCGTCAGGAATTCCTTGAGCGTGAACAGGCCTGCGCCGTGGCTGATCTTTTCCATGGGGAGACTCGTTGTTTTGGGTGGGCCCGATCATAGGGCTGGTTCATCACTGGCGGGCTGCCCGGAGCAGACCTCGCGCACGCAGGCGCGCAGCCAGCGGTGCGCCGGGTCGGCATCCAGCCGCGGGTGCCACATCAAGGACACGGTGATGTCCGGCGTGGCGACCGGCAGGGGAAAGCTCAGCATGCCGGCGCGCAGCTTGCCGGTATGCCGCTCGGGCACGCTGGCGACCAGCTCGGACTCGCGGGCCAGGGCCAGTGCTGCGGAAAAACCGCCGACGATGGCGGCGACCTCTCTTTGCAGCCCGAGCGGCGCCAGCGCCTCGTCCACCGGTTCCGCGCCCAGGCCGCGCCGCGAGACGGCGATGTGCCGGGCGGCCGCATAGCGGGCTGACGTGACTTCACCCTCACTCAGCGGGTGGCCCATGCGCACGACACCTATGAAACGGTCGCGGAACAAGGCCTGCACACGCAGTTCAGGCGCCGTGGTCTTGCCGATCACGCCGGTTTCCAGGTCGACGGCGCCGTCGCGCAGAGGCGTGCTGTCCTTGTCGAGTTTTTGCACAAAACACAGGCGCACGCCGGGTGCTTCGCGGCCGACGCGGGCAAGCAGCGCCGGCCCGAAGTTCTCGACAAAGCCTTCGCGGGTGCGCAGCGTGAAGGTGCGCACCAGCCGTGTGAGATCCAGCTTTTCGGCAGGGCGCAGCACCGCTTGCGCGTCCTGCACCAGTTGCCCGACCTGTTCGCGTAATTCGATGGCCCGCGGCGTGGGCACCAGGCCGCGCCCGGCCCGGACCAGCAGTGGGTCGCCGGTGGTCTCGCGCAGGCGGGCCAGCGCCCGGCTCATGGCCGAGGGACTGAGCCGCAAGCGCTTGGCCGCGCCGGCCACGCTGCCTTCGGCGAGCAACACGTCGAGCACGGCGAGCAGGTTGAAATCGGGGGTGGACATGGACTAACCATAGCGCATTTGCCTGTGACATGGCGTTTGATGCACGAATAAAGTGCAAATGCTGCGTCTTCCGCTATGTGAGGCAAAAACTTAGGCTTGAGACCTCGGGTAACTCCATTCCGTGAGTTGCCAACGAAATAGAAAGCGCAGTCCATGTCCAAGCCAATCCCAGCCAAACCCGATAAGGCCGCCCCGCCCTCCATGCCAGCCTCCGTGCGCTGGGCACTGGCCGGCCTGTCACTGTCCATGCTGCTGTCCTCGCTGGGCACCAGCATCGCCAATGTCGGCCTGCCCACCCTGGCGCAGGCCTTTAACGCCTCTTTCCAGGAAGTCCAGTGGATCGTGCTGGCCTACCTGCTGGCCATCACCACCCTGATCGTCGGCGCCGGGCGGCTCGGCGACATCGTCGGGCGGCGGCGCCTGCTGCTGGCGGGCATCGCCCTGTTCACGGCGGCTTCGGTGCTGTGTGCTGTCGCGCCCACGCTCTGGCTGCTGGTCGCGGCACGAGCGGCGCAGGGCCTGGGCGCCGCCGCCATGATGGCGCTGACCATGGCCTTTGTCGGCGAGACGGTGCCCAAGGCCAGGACCGGCAGCGCCATGGGCCTGCTCGGCACCATGTCCGCGGTGGGCACGGCCCTGGGCCCCTCGATGGGTGGGGTGCTGATCGCCGGCTTCGGCTGGCGCGCGCTGTTTTTTGTCAATGTGCCGCTGGGCCTGCTCGCGCTGTTCCTGGCTTACCGCCACCTGCCGCAGGATCGCCAGGCCGGGGCCGGTCAATCCGGCAGGGCCGGTTTCGACGCCGTGGGCACGCTGTTGCTGGCCCTGACGCTGGCGGCCTATGCGCTGGCCGTGACCCTGGGGCGTGGCAATTTCGGTGTGCTCAACATCGCGCTGCTGTCGGCGGCGGCACTGGGCGCCGGCCTCTTTGTGTTCGCCGAGGCCAGGGTCGCATCGCCGCTGGTGCGCCTGGCGATGTTCCGCGACCCGGTGCTGAGCGCCAGCCTCGCGATGAACGCGCTGGTCGCGACGGTGATGATGGCGACGCTGGTGGTCGGGCCTTTCTACCTGTCGCGCGCGCTCGGGCTGGGCACGGCGCTGGTGGGGCTGGTGCTGGCGGCGGGCCCGGTGATGGCCGCGCTGAGTGGTGTGCCGGCGGGCCGGCTGGTCGACCGCCTGGGTGCGCCGCGCACGGCGATTGCGGGCCTGGCCGCCATGGTGGCCGGCTCGGTGGCGCTGTCGCTGCTGCCGGGACTGTTCGGCCTGGCGGGCTACATCGCCGCCATCGCCGTGCTGACGCCCGGCTACCAGCTGTTCCAGGCCGCCAACAACACGGCCGTCATGGCGGAGGTCGCGCCGGACCGCCGCGGCGTGGTGTCCGGCCTGCTGAGCCTGTCGCGCAACCTCGGGCTGGTCACCGGCGCTTCCGTCATGGGCGCGGTGTTCGCGTTCGCTTCGGCGGCCAGCGACATCACGGCGGCAAACCCCGAGGCGGTGGCCACGGGCATGCGGATCACCTTCGCGGTCGCGTCAGTCCTGGCCGTCGGCGCGCTGGCTTTGGCGCTGGCAATCCGTGCGCTCGCGGCGCCTAGCGTGCCCGCGTGCCCAGCACCGCCGCGCCTATGATCATCACGGCCGCCAAGCCTATGCTCCAGCTCAGCGCGCGGCCGCTGACCCCCATCAGCAGCGCGGTGGAGCCCAGCGGCGTGAGATAGCTCAGGATGCCGATCTGCCGGGCGTCGCCGAGCTTGAGGGCCTTGTCCCAGAGGAAGAACGCCGCGCCCAGTGGACCGAGGCCCATCACGGCCAGCAGCAGCGCGTCTTGCACCGAGAGCGTGGCGGCAGGCTCCAGCGCCCAGTGGCACAGCAGCGACAGCACGCCCGACACCAGGCCGAAAAGGCCCATGGCCGCAGTGGGGAAGGCCGGCACCCGTTTTGTCAGCAGCGAGTAGCTGGCCCAGATGAAGGCCGAGCCGAGTGCCGGCAGGTAGCCCCATGACCAGCCGCCTGTGGCGGTGCCGCCAGCTGCACCCAGGATGGCGATGGCCGCGCCGGCAAAACCCAGCAGGGCCGCGGCCACGTGCACCGCGCGCAGCTGCACGCCGCGCAGGAACAGCGGCGCCAGCACCACCATGAAGAGCGGCCAAAGGTAGTTCACCAGGTTGGCCTCGACCGCCGGTGCATGCCGCAGCGCAATGAAGATCAGGAAGTGAAACCCGAAGAGGCCATACACGCCAAGCGCCAGCGTGGCGGCAGGAATTTTCCATTGCGTGCGGTCTCGCAAGACAAAGGGCAGGGCCAGCACGCTGCCGATCAACAGCGCGACGCCGGTGAGCAAAAAAGGCGGTACGTGTTTGAGTGACACCCCGAGCGAGGCAAACAGGGCCCAGAGGGCGATGGCGCCCAGTGCATAAAGATTGGCTGGCATGGCCGCAAGCATAAAAGTCGCAGTGCCCGCCGTCGTCGCGCAAGCACGGTCTGCCGTCGCGCAAACGGGGCCTAACGGGGGGTCTGTGTCCTACAGGAATGCCTACATCCGGTAACCAGCTTCACCTCCCAGGCGCGGGGCGGACACTTGGCGGGCACGGGCCGGGCTTGAAATGAGGGCTCTCATCCCACTTCGAGGAGACCCCATGAAAAAGCTTTCCATTCTTTTGCTGTCGGTGATCGGTTTTATGGCCTTGTCAGGCTGCGTGGCCTATCCCGTGCCTTATGACAATGGGCCGCATTACCGCGGCGGCGGCCCTGGCTACGGCGGCCCGCGCTACGACCGTGACGGCGACGGCGTGAGCGACCGCTACGACCGCCGGCCCAACAATCCCAACCGTTACTGATTTGCCGGGTTTGCGCTTGACCGCCGCCTGAGGGCGGCAGTCAGCGCCGAGGGCGAGTTGTAGCCGCAGTGCAGCGCGGTGTCGGCCACGCTCATGCCGCGGCCGCGCAGTTGCAGCGCCAGGTCCAGGCGTTGCCGGCGCAGCCAGTGCATGACGCTGAGGCCGGTTTCGCGCCGGCAGCGCGCGGCGAATTGCGTGGGGCTTGAGAACACCTGCGCGGCGAGTTGCGCGACGCTGAGCGGCTCATGCAGGCGCTGCTGCGTCCAGGTGGCCAGCTGTTCCCATTGAATGGGGCGCTGGTAGCGCGCGGGTGTTGAAACCTCCGGCAGCGACTGCCAGGCCTCGAGCAGCAAGGCCGGGCCGTAATGCTGCGCCAGGCTGCCCCGCTGCTGCAAAGCATGCGCCAGGTAATTGCCCAGTGCCAGGGCTTGCGCGGTGTGGGCCGGGTCGTAAGCACAGCGCGCCCAGCCGGCCTGCGTGGTGTCCAGCACCAGGCAGCGGGCACCTCCGCGAGATTCAAAATCATGGTGCTCACCGGGCGGGATCACGCAGCCCTGGCCGGCCGCGATGCGGTGCCCGCGCCCCTGCACTTCCAGTTCAAGCACGCCGTCCAGGCTCAGCAACACCTGGAAGTGCCCATGCGCATGGCTGCTGTGCGAGGCGCCGTAGTGGCGCAGCGACAGGGAGTTTTGCGGCGCGTGCATCACGCGAATATCAAATGGCGGCGATGGCCGCGTCGGCCTTGTCGGCGACACCGGCCGCATGGGCCTGCTGGTCGGCGTGGTAGCTGCTGCGCACCATGGCGCCGACGGCGGCGTGGGTGAAGCCCATCTTGTAGGCCTCTTCCTCGAACATCTTGAAGGTGTCGGGGTGCACGTAGCGGCGCACCGGCAGGTGGCTGGTGGAGGGCGCGAGGTACTGGCCTATGGTCAGCATGTCGATGTTGTGGGCGCGCATGTCGCGCATCACCTGCAAAATTTCCTCGTCGGTCTCGCCCAGACCGACCATGATGCCGCTCTTGGTCGGCACGTCGGGGTGCAGGGCCTTGAATTTCTTGAGCAGGTTCAGGCTGAAGGCGTAGTCGCTGCCGGGGCGCGCTTCCTTGTACAGGCGCGGCGCGGTTTCGAGGTTGTGGTTCATCACGTCGGGCGGTGCGGCCTTGAGGATCTCGAGCGCGCGGTCGTCGCGACCGCGGAAGTCGGGCACCAGGATTTCAATCGTGGTAGCGGGCGAGAGTTCGCGAATTTTCTGGATGCATTCGACAAAGTGGCCGCTGCCGCCGTCGCGCAGGTCGTCGCGGTCCACGCTGGTGATCACGACGTATTTCAGTTTCAGGGCCGCGATGGTTTTGGCCAGGTTCAGCGGCTCGTCCTTGTCCAGCGGGTCGGGCCGGCCGTGGCCGACGTCGCAGAAGGGGCAACGGCGCGTGCACTTGTCGCCCATGATCATGAAGGTGGCCGTGCCCTTGCCGAAGCATTCACCGATGTTGGGGCAACTGGCTTCTTCGCAGACGGTGTTGAGCTTGTTCTCGCGCAGGATCTGCTTGATCTCATAGAAGCGCGTGGTCGGGCTGCCGGCCTTGACGCGTATCCAGTCAGGCTTCTTGAGTATTTCGCCCTGCACCACCTTGACGGGGATACGCGAGAGCTTGGCCGCGGCCTTCTGTTTGGCCAGCGGGTTGTAGCCTTCCAGGGCCTGGACTTCGCGGACCACCGGGTTGGCCGTGGTTTGGAGGGGGTCGGGTGTGCTCATGAATGTGTTTCGTGTTGGCGGCAGGTTCTTAAGGAGCCAGGTAGGTGACGAGCTTGCGGCCCAGCACATCCGCGGCTTCCTGCCAGCTTGCCGATACCCCGATTGTAGAAAGGTCTGTGGTTTGCAGTCCCACATAGCCGCAAGGGTTGATGCGCGAGAAGGGTTCCAGGTCCATGGCGACATTCAGCGCCACGCCGTGGTAGGTGCAATGCCGGCTGACCTTGATGCCCAGGGCGGCGATCTTGCCGAGGCCGCGAAACGGGTCGGCCGGGTTCAGCGGGCCGGTCAGCGCGGCGTGCGAGGCCGGGTCGTCCAGGCGCACGTAAATGCCGGGTGAGCCGGCCACGCGGTGGCCGGTGACGCCGAAATGCGCCAGGGTCTTGATGACGGACTCCTCGATGCGGTAGACGTATTCTTTGACGTAGTAGCCGGCGCGCTTGAGGTCTACCAGCGGGTAGGCCACGACTTGGCCGGGGCCGTGGTAGGTCACCTGGCCGCCGCGGTTGGTCTGCACCACCGGGATGGCGCCGGGATTGAGTACATGGTCGCTTTTGCCCGCGAGGCCCTGGGTATAGACCGGCGGGTGCTCGCAGATCCACAGCTGGTCGGGCTCGCCCTGCGCCGCCTGTAGCCCGCCTTCAGCGGCGCCGGCCGGGTGGCGGGCGGCCGTGAAGGCTTGCATGGCTTCATAGGTGGGCAGGTAGTCGACCCGGCCCAGGTGGCGTGTTTCGGCCTGCATCCGCGGTCCGTCTTGTTTAGAGGACCACTTTGACCATGGGATGCGTGGACAGCGTGCGGTAAAGCTCGTCGAGCTGCTCGCGGCTGGTGGCCGTGACGGTGATGGTCACACCCAGGTAGTTGCCGCCCTTGCTTTCGCGCAATTCAATGGTGGAAGCGTCGAAGGCCGGGTCGAACTGGTGCGCCACCGAGGTGATGGCGGCGACCAGGCCTTCGACCTTGGGGCCCATGACCTTGATGGGGAACTGCGACGGATATTCGATCAGCGACTCCTGGCGCGAAGGCTCGGAGCCGGGGACTCCGATGATTTTCGGGGTGTTCGGAGTATTGGGCGATGTCGTCATGGCAAGGGGTCCTTTCAGGCCTGTTTTACACGCTGGTATTGGGCGTACAGCTTGGCATAGATGGGGCCGGGCCGGCCTTTTTCCAGGCCGTGGCCCACGGGCTGGCCGTCGAGCAGGGTGACCGGCAACACTTCCTTTGTGGCCGAAGACAGCAGAATTTCATCGGCCGCCAGCACTTCGTCGCGTGTGATGCGGCGCAGCTCGAAGGGAATGCCGGCGGCGCGGCAGATTTCCTCGATCAGGCCGAAGCGTATGCCTTCGAGCACCAGGTTGTCCTTGGGCGGCCCCATGACTTTGCCGTCCTTGACGATCCAGACGTTGCTCGAGGAGGCTTCGCTCAGGTGCTCGCCGCGGAACATCACGGTTTCCACCGCGCCGGCGTCGACGCTGATCTGCCGCGCGAACACCGCGCCCAGCAGGCTGGTGCTTTTGATGTGGGCTTTTTCCCAGCGGAAGTCGTTGGCCGTCACGCAGGCCACACCGGCCTCGCGCTGCTGAGCGCTGGGCAGTTTCATGGCATTGGCCACCGCGAACACGGTGGGCGTGAGGCCGGGCAGCATGGGGTGGTCGCGCATGGCCACGCCGCGGCTGAGCTGGATATAGACAAGCTGGTTGCCGCTTTCGGCCGGCGTACCGGTGGATTGCGCGTGGGCCGCGACCAGTTTCAGGGCCATGGCCTGCCATTCGTCACGCGTCATCGGGTTGGGGATGCGCAGCTCGGCCAGGCTGCGGTCCAGGCGCGCCATGTGCTGCTCAAAGCGGAACAGCCGGCCGCCGTAGGCCGGCACCACTTCGTACACGCCGTCGCCGAAGATGAAGCCGCGGTCCATCACGCTGATCTTGGCGTCTTTCAGGGGAGTGAATTCGCCGTTGAGGTAGCAGGGCGTGTCGGGAAGGCTGGGGGAAGGCGTGGTCATGGTGAAGTTGAAGAAGAGAAAAAGTGGATGCCGGATTGTCCGGTGTTTAGCGGTGGCGGCGCTTGAACCAGACGCGCAGGCGCCAGGCCAGCTTGACCAGCAGGTAGCCGGCGGTCGAACCCAGCACCGCAAACAGGCCCATGCCCAGTATGGCAGGCCCGCCGAAGGAGGCGAGCCAGGCGACCACGCCCACGCCTTCGGAGATATGCACCGGCGGTGGCGCATCGAGCACCAAGCTGCCGACCTGGTAGGCCAGCCAGAGCCAGAAGCCCACGGTGAAGGGGTTGGTGATGAACGTAATGCCGGCCGCGACCGGGATGTTGGCGCGCCACCAGACGCTGTGGGCCGCGGCCGCCACGATTTGCGCGAACGGAAGCGCAAAAGCCCAGAAGATGCCGATGGCCACGCCGCGCGCCACGGCTTCGTGCTGCAGCCGCCACAGCTGTGGGTCCAGCACACGGTGCGCCACCGGCCTGAGCCAGGGATGGGCGGCCAGCGCCTCGCGGGTCGGCACCGACGCCTTCAGGCGTTCCAGCCAGCCGGCGGGTTTTCGGGGTTTGTGCCGCGGCTTCTTCTTCACGCGAGAAAAATGACGGCGGCGATGGCCAGCGCGCCCAGTGCGAGGTTGACGATGGCCAGGGTGGCGATCTGCCCGACACGGCGTCCGCCCTCGGGCCAGTCGGAGGCGCTGACAGCCAGCTTGAGGCGGCGGAAAGGGCCGAAATACAGGTGGCCGAAAAGCGCGAACATCAACAGGCCCAGGCCGAACATCAGGTGCCAGCCGGTGGGCGCGGTTTTCATGCCGACGGCCAGCAGCATGGCCAGACCGGTCAGCAGCAGGATCGCGATGGAAACCCAGACCCCCACAAAAAAGCGCCGCAGCACCTGCACGATCAGGGGCAGGCGCTGCGGCGGCGCGAGTTGCTCGGCGGCGGCGGGGCGCAGGGCGAACAGCATGAAGGAAATTCCGCCCAGCCAGGCAATGGCGGCGGCGAGGTGCAGGAATTTCATCAGGGCGTGCATGAGGGGATCTTTCAGTGGGGGTGGGCGGCGCCGGCCGTCGGGCCGTGTTGTCAGTCCATTGTGAACCAGCAGCCTGGTGTTTACCCCGATGCACGCGAGGAAGGCCCCTAATTCAACCCCGAGCCGGGGTTTTTGTCGGAGCGCTGGGGTTTCTACGTATAATCAAGGGCTTTGCTAATAGCGGCCCCTGTAACTTTCCCGTAATTTGTAGGTTTCAAAATGACAAATTCGGCGAAGTCGGCAACGAACCCGGTCTCCCGGGCAGTTACAGATGAGTTTGAGGCGGATGTGGAGGCTTTCAAGCCCCTGACCCGTGAAGAAGCCCAAAAGCTTCGTGAAACGGTTCCGCTTCTTTCCCCTTGGTCGGTGTTGGCGGGGCAGTTGGCGGTTGGTGTTCTGGTGGCATGTGTCACTTGGGCCCTGACAGGCCAGCGGTCCGCCGGCTGGTCGGCGCTCTACGGGGCGCTGGCGGTGGTGATTCCGGCGGCGCTTTTTGCGCGCGGTTTGACCGGCAAAGTGTGGTCTATGAATCCAGGCACTGCGGTGGCTGGATTCTTTTTGTGGGAAATGGTCAAGATCGCCTTGACGGTGGCAATGCTGTTTGCCGCGCCAAGGCTGGTTTCGATGCTGAGTTGGCCGGCCATGCTGGTCGGCCTGGTGGTGACAATGAAAACGTCCTGGATCGCGTTGTTGTTCGCGGTCAGGAAAAATAAACTTTGAGGCGAGCAATAAATGGCTGCTGAGAATGCTGCTGGACATGGCGGTCCAACCGCTGGTGAATACATCGTTCACCACCTGACGCACTGGCGTAACAAGGAACTTGTTGGCCCGTTCGATCTGAGCGTCATCAATATCGACTCCACCATTTTCACCATCCTTTTGGGTGTGATCGGCTGCTTCCTGCTCTGGAAAGCCGCCCGCAAAGCCACCTCCGGCGTTCCCGGCCGTTTCCAGGCCGCGGTTGAAATCCTCGTTGAAATGGTCGACGCGCAAGCCAAGGGCATCGTGCACAACGCCGAAAGCCGCAAGCTGGTCGCGCCGCTGGCCCTCACCGTGTTTGTCTGGATCTTCCTGCTGAACGCCATGGACTTGCTGCCGGTCGACCTGCTGCCGGTGCTGTGGGCCTGGGTGTATGGTGCTGCCGGCCATGACGCGCACCACGCTTACATGCGCTCGGTGCCCACCGCCGACCTTTCCATCACCATGGGCCTGTCCATGGGCGTGCTGATCACCTGCCTGGTCTACAACGTCAAGATCAAGGGCGTGGGCGGCTGGATCCACGAGTTGTTCACCGCGCCTTTCGGCAACCACTGGGCGCTGTACCCCTTCAACTTCCTGATGCAGGTCATCGAGTTTGTCGCCAAGACGGTCTCCCACGGCATGCGACTGTTCGGCAACATGTATGCCGGCGAACTGATTTTCCTGCTGATCGCCCTGATGGGCGGCGCCTGGTCGCTGTCGGCGACCGGCATCGGCCTGGCCATCGGCCACATCATCGCGGGCTCGGCCTGGGCGATTTTCCACATCCTGATCATCACGCTGCAAGCCTTCGTGTTCATGATGCTGACGCTGGTGTATATCGGCCAGGCGCACGATCACCACTAGTCAGGCAACAGCTCAGTTATCCCCCGTTTTCGTTTTTGTTTTTCTCTCGTAACCAAGTCCTAAGGAGTCATCATGGAAGTTATTAGTTTTGTCGCTCTGGCCGCCGGCCTCATCATTGGCCTGGGCGCAGTCGGCGCTTGTATCGGCATCGGCATCATGGGCAGCAAATACCTCGAAGCAGCTGCACGCCAGCCTGAACTGATGGGCGAACTGCAGACCAAGATGTTCCTGCTGGCCGGCCTGATCGACGCCGCTTTCATTATCGGCACGGGTATCGCGCTGTGGTTCGCCACCGCCAACCCCTTCCTGGCGCAAATCGCCAACCTGCCCAAGTAAGCATTGATCAAAGTCCCAAGAATGTCATTCCTTCGGGCCGGCTTCTGGCTGGGCCCCAAGGGAAAGGATGAGCAGTGAGCATTACCGGTACCCTAATTGTCCAGCTGATCGTGTTCCTGATTTTGGTCGGGTTCACGATGAAGTTTGTGTGGCCACCCATCGCGGCGGCCCTGGACGCGCGCGCGCAAAAAATCGCTGACGGCCTTGCTGCTGCCGACAAAGCCAAATCCGAACTCTCCGTCGCCAACAAGCGCGTGGAAGAAGAGCTGGCCAAGTCGCGCAACGAAGCGGCCGTGCGCCTGGCTGAAGCCGAGCGCCGGGGCCAGGCCCTGATCGAAGAGGCCAAGGCCAAGGCCACCGAAGAAGGCGGCAAGATCATCGCCGCCGCCAAGGTCGAAGCCGAGCAGCAAGCCGTCAAGGCACGCGAAGCCCTGCGCGAGCAGGTGGCAGCGCTGGCCGTCAAGGGCGCCGAGCAGATTCTGCGCAAGGAAGTCAATGCCGGTGTGCATGCTGACTTGCTGGGCCGCCTGAAGACCGAACTCTAAGCGAGCATCAACATGGCAGAACTAGCCACCATTGCCCGTCCCTACGCTGAAGCGCTGTTCAAGGCCTCCGGCTCCGACCTGGGCGGCACCGCCGTCTGGCTCGACGAGCTGGCCGCCATCGCTGCCAATGCGCAGCTGCAGCAGTTCGCCGGCAACCCCGGCGTCACTTCGGCGCAGGCGTTCGACGTGATTTCGGGCGTTGCCAAAACCAAGCTGCCGGACGCCGCGAAAAACTTCCTGCGCACAGTGATCGAGAACGGCCGCCTCGGCGCCCTGCCGGAAATCGCCGCGCAGTTCCGTGTCCTGAAAAATGCGCAGAGCGGTTCGTCCGATGCGACCGTCTACAGCGCTTTCGCGCTCGACGGCGCAGCGCTGGCCGGCCTGTCAGCAACGCTGGAAAAACGTTTTGGCAAGAAGCTCAACCTCCAGGTTGAGCTGGAGCCGGCCCTGATCGGGGGCGTGCGAGTCGTGGTGGGTGACGAGGTGCTGGACACCTCGGTCAAAGCCCGTTTAGAGCAAATGAAAGTGGCGCTGATCTCCTGAGCCGGTGCCCAGGCGCCATCCGCAGGTTTTAAGCCAACAAACATAGAAAGAAGGAAAGAGTCATGCAACTCAATCCCGCAGAAATTTCTGAACTGATCAAGAGCCGTATTGAAGGCCTGACCGGCAGCAGCGACATCCGCAACCAGGGCACCGTGGTGTCCGTGACCGACGGTATCGTCCGCATCCACGGCCTGTCCGACGTGATGCAGGGCGAAATGCTGGAATTCCCCGCAACCGCCGACGGTACCCCCACCTACGGCCTGGCACTGAACCTCGAGCGCGACTCGGTCGGTTCCGTGATTTTGGGTGAATACGAACACATCGCCGAAGGCGACACCGTCAAGTGCACCGGCCGCATTCTGGAAGTGCCTGTCGGCCCCGAGCTGCTCGGCCGCGTGGTGAACGCCCTGGGCCAGCCTATCGACGGCAAGGGCCCGATCAACGCCAAGCTCACCGACGTGATCGAAAAGGTCGCGCCCGGCGTGATCGCCCGTAAATCCGTCGACCAGCCCCTGCAGACCGGCCTGAAGTCCATCGACTCCATGGTGCCCGTCGGCCGCGGCCAGCGCGAGCTGATCATCGGCGACCGCCAGACCGGCAAGACGGCCGTGGCCATCGACGCCATCATCAACCAGAAGGGCAAAGGCGTTTCCTGCGTCTACGTCGCGATCGGCCAGAAGGCTTCCTCGATCAAGAACGTGGTGCGCTCGCTGGAGCAAGCCGGCGCCATGGAATACACCATCGTCGTGGCGGCTTCCGCTTCCGAATCCGCCGCCATGCAATACGTCAGCGCCTACTCCGGCTGCACCATGGGCGAATACTTCCGCGACCGCGGCGAAGACGCGCTGATCGTGTATGACGATTTGTCCAAGCAGGCCGTGGCCTACCGCCAGGTTTCGCTGCTGCTGCGCCGTCCGCCAGGCCGCGAAGCCTATCCCGGCGACGTGTTCTATCTCCACAGCCGCCTGCTCGAGCGCGCAGCCCGCGTGAACGAGAAGTACGTTGAAGACTTCACCAAGGGTGCGGTCAAAGGCAAGACCGGTTCGCTGACCGCGCTGCCGATCATCGAAACGCAGGCCGGCGACGTGTCCGCTTTCGTTCCGACCAACGTGATCTCGATCACCGACGGCCAGATCTTCCTGGAAACCAGCCTGTTCAACGCCGGTATCCGCCCCGCCATCAACGCCGGTATCTCGGTGTCGCGCGTCGGTGGTGCAGCCCAGACCAAGCTGATCAAGAACCTGTCCGGCGGTATCCGTACCGACTTGGCCCAGTACCGTGAACTGGCTGCCTTCGCGCAGTTCGCTTCCGACCTGGACGAAGCCACCCGCAAGCAGCTGGACCGCGGCGCCCGCGTGACCGAACTGCTCAAGCAGGCCCAGTACTCGCCTCTGTCCATCTCCAACATGGCGGCCACGCTGTTCGCCGTGAACAAGGGCTTCATGGACGACGTGGAAGTCAAGAAGGTCCTGGCTTTCGAGCACGGCCTGCACGCTTACCTGAAGGACAAGAACGCGGCCCTGATGGCCAAGCTCGAAGCCAACAAGGCCATGGACAAGGATGCTGAGGCTGAACTGAACACGGCCGTGGCCGAGTTCAAGAAGTCGTTCGCCTGAAGGCGTGACGGCTACATCAGTTAAGGCAAGAACCTCCAGGAAATCCTATGGCAGCAGGTAAAGAGATTCGCGGCAAGATCAAATCGGTGGAAAACACCAAGAAGATCACCAAGGCCATGGAAATGGTGGCCGCCTCCAAGATGCGCAAGGCGCAGGAGCGGATGCGCGCTGCCCGTCCTTACAGCGACAAGATCCGCAACATCACGGCCAACCTGAGTCAGGCCAACCCCGAGTACACCCACGCGTTCATGGAGTCCAACGACGCCAAGGCCACCGGGTTCATCGTGGTGACGACCGACAAGGGCCTGTGCGGCGGCATGAACACCAACGTGCTGCGCGCCGTGACGGCCAAGCTCAAGGAAGTGCAGGCCGCCGGCCATGATGCCAAGGCAGTCGCCATCGGCAACAAGGGCCTCGGTTTTCTGAACCGTGTGGGCGCCAAGGTGGTGTCGCACGCGACCCAGCTCGGCGACAAGCCGCACCTGGAAAAACTGATCGGCCCCGTCAAGGTGCTGCTCGATGCGTACAGCGAAGGCAAGATCAACGCGGTGTACCTGTGCTACACCAAGTTCATCAACACCATGCGCCAGGAACCGGTGGTCGAGCAGCTGCTGCCGCTGACAGCGGCGCACCTGCAGGCCGACAAGGACCAGCACGGCTGGGATTACATCTACGAGCCTGACGCGCAGACCGTGATCGACGACCTGCTGGTCCGCTACGTGGAAGCGCTGGTCTACCAGGCGGTTGCCGAGAACATGGCGTCCGAGCAGTCCGCCCGCATGGTGGCCATGAAGGCCGCCACCGACAACGCCGGCAGCGTGATCGGCGAACTCAAGCTGGTTTACAACAAAACGCGTCAAGCGGCGATTACGAAAGAACTTTCGGAAATCGTTGCCGGTGCTGCTGCGGTTTGATTCACATGAAAATCATTCTCACAGCTATCCTGGCTTCCGTTCTGGCGCTTGCCGGTTGCGGTGTCACGTCGAAGACGCAGACGCTCAGCAGCAACGCTTCGGCGGCGGCCAATGTCGCTGGCCTGAGCATGAAGATCTCGGACGCCGCACGCATCCGCATGCGGGACAATCCGGGCTTCAAGGAAGACCAGTTGCAGTCGGCAATCACGGGTGACCTGACCAAGCGCAAGCTGTTGCTGCCCGGCTCGACGCAGACCCTCGATGTGAACGTGACTGATCTGCGCGTGCGCAATGGCGCGGCCGTCTACTTCGCCGGCGTGTTCGCCGGCAATGACTTTGTGGTGGCTGATGTCATCGTCAAGGACGCGGCCGGCAAAATCCTCAAGAGCAGCCAGATCAACGTGACGTTCCGCCTTGCGAGCTGGGGAAGCATGGGAACCGCCGCGCGCAATGCGCAAATGTATGAGACGTTTGCGCGCCATGTGGCCGCAGTAGTCGATCCTTCCATCTCGGTGGAATGAGTCAAAAATCTGATAACGGAGTTTCAATATGAATAACGCTTCACAAGCTCAAGGCAAAATCGTTCAATGTATCGGTGCGGTGGTTGACGTGGAATTCGCGCGCAACCAGATGCCCAAGATCTATGACGCGCTGAAAATGGAAGGCTCCGCGCTGACGCTGGAAGTCCAGCAGCAGCTGGGCGACGGCATCGTGCGCACCATCGCGCTGGGCACCTCCGACGGCCTGCGCCGCGGCAACATGGTGTACAACACCGGCGCCAACATCACGGTTCCCGTCGGCAAGGCCACGCTGGGCCGCATCATGGACGTGCTGGGCGCGCCCATCGACGAGCGCGGCCCGGTCGACCAGACCCTGACCGCTCCCATCCACCGCAAGGCGCCTGCTTATGACGAACTCTCGCCATCGCAGGAACTGCTGGAAACCGGCATCAAGGTGATTGACCTGGTTTGCCCGTTCGCCAAGGGCGGCAAAGTGGGCCTGTTCGGCGGCGCCGGCGTCGGCAAGACCGTGAACATGATGGAACTCATCAACAACATCGCCAAGGCGCACTCGGGCCTGTCCGTGTTCGCCGGTGTGGGTGAGCGTACCCGCGAAGGCAATGACTTCTACCACGAGATGGCCGACTCCGGCGTCGTGAACCTCGAGAACCTCGGCGAATCCAAAGTGGCCATGGTCTACGGCCAGATGAACGAGCCCCCAGGAAACCGCCTGCGCGTCGCGCTGACCGGCCTGACGATCGCCGAATCCTTCCGTGACGAAGGCCGCGATGTGCTGTTCTTCGTGGACAACATCTACCGCTACACACTGGCCGGTACCGAAGTGTCCGCGCTGCTGGGCCGTATGCCTTCCGCCGTGGGTTACCAGCCTACGCTGGCCGAAGAAATGGGCCGCCTGCAAGAGCGTATTACCTCCACCAAGGTCGGCTCCATCACTTCCATCCAGGCCGTTTACGTCCCTGCCGATGACTTGACCGACCCGTCGCCCGCCACCACCTTCGCCCACCTGGACTCCACCGTGGTGCTGAGCCGTGACATCGCCTCGCTGGGTATCTACCCCGCGGTCGACCCGCTCGACTCCACCAGCCGCCAGCTGGACCCGAACGTCGTCGGTGAAGACCACTACGCAACGGCCCGCGCCGTGCAAGGCACGCTGCAGCGCTACAAGGAACTCCGCGACATCATCGCGATTCTGGGCATGGACGAACTGGCCCCTGAAGACAAGCTGGCCGTGGCCCGCGCCCGCAAGATCCAGCGTTTCCTGTCGCAGCCTTTCCACGTCGCTGAAGTGTTCACCGGCTCGCCCGGCAAGTACGTCAGCCTGGCCGAAACGATTCGCGGCTTCAAGATGATTGTGGCCGGCGAGTGCGATCACCTGCCGGAACAAGCGTTTTACATGGTCGGCACGATTGATGAGGCATTCGAAAAGGCGAAGAAGGTCTAAGGCTCAGGCCCCAAAACTTTTTCTCACTAAGGATCGCTTATGTCAACCACCATTCACGTCGACGTCGTATCCGCAGAAGAGTCCATCTTCTCGGGCGAAGCCAAGTTCGTGGCATTGCCTGGCGAAGCCGGCGAGCTGGGCATTTACCCGCGCCACACGCCGCTGATCACCCGCATCAAGCCGGGCGCCGTGCGCATTGAAAAAGCCGACGGCACGGAAGAATTCGTCTTCGTGGCCGGCGGCCTGCTCGAAGTGCAGCCCAACTGCGTGACGGTGTTGAGCGACACCGCCATCCGCGGCAAGGACCTGGACGAGACCAAGGCCAGCGAAGCCCGCGCTGCGGCCGAGGAAGCGCTGAAGAACGCCAAGAGCGACATCGACATCGCCATGGCCCAGTCTGAACTCGCCGTCATGGCCGCGCAGATCGCCGCCTTGCGCAAGTACCGTCAGAAGAAGTAATACACACGCCTCCGGTTCCACCGGATCGCATCAAGCCCCTGCCGAAAGCCAGGGGCTTTTTTGTGGGTGGCACGTTGGGAGGTGTGCGGACGGTAGGCCTTTAGCGCTCATGCTGTTGCGCAAATGCCGCAAATAACAACTCGACACGCTAAATGACAGCCAGCCGGCATACCCCCGCCTTATCGTTGGCACAGGATTTCAACTGAAGCAACGAGGTGAGGCTATGAACAGCACGCTGGACAGTCTGACATGGGGGGATGAGCTTTCACCGCACCGCAGGGGGAAGCGTTCGCGCATGACCTGGGTACGGCGGGTACTCGTCGTGCTGACAGCTTTATTCGTCCTGGGCGTTTTGCTGTCGCCCTGAGCCGTTCTTATTGCAGCAGCGGCGTATCGGGCAACTCATTGGTGTTCGCCTCCGGGCTGCCGGCATCCACCGCGAAGTGTTGCATCAACACGGCCGAGGTTTCCTCCAGCGCCTGCGTCAACCCGTCTTCATAACGCTGCTCGCGGAAGGCCACCGCCATGCGGGCCACCATGGCCTGCCATTGGTTCGGGCCCACCTGCCGCGCCACGCCGCGGTCGGCCACGATCTCGATCGCACGCTCGGCCAGCAATACGTAAATCAGCACGCCGTTGTTGTGTTCGGTGTCCCAGACCCGCAGCTTGCCGAACATCGTCACCGCGCGCTGGCGCGTGAGTGTGGGGATGGAAAGCTGTTTGCCCAGCCGCCGCAGATAGCTCAGGGGCAGCGAAGCTTCCACGCAGATACGGATCTCGCCGCTGTGACGCTGCTCGCTGGCCGCCACGCGCCGCGTGAGCCGTTCCAGCATGTCGGGCGGGATGGCGCGCCTGGCGTCGGATGCGTCAAGCCAGAGATGCTTGAGGATAGTTTTGAGTTTGTTGAGCATGTGCCTACCAGTCTCCCGAGGCGCCGCCGCCGCCAAAATCACCACCACCGCCGCTGCTGAAACCACCGCCATCACTGCTGCTGCCGCCGCTCCAGCCGCCTGAGGAGCGCCCGCCGCTGCCCAGGGCGCCCAGGCTGGCGACCAGCGCGAACACCGTGCCCACCAGGATGGCAAGGCCGGCCACGATCAGGCTGCTGGTGAAAACCCAGGCCAGCACACCGACCACACCGCCGGTGGCCAGCGAGCCGAACTTGCGCCCCAGGACCATGGCGGCAATCCGCCCGCCTATCGGCACGGCAAAAAACAGGAAGACGGCGAGGTCGGTCCATTCGAAACCGTCGTTGGTGCTGCCGCTGCGGCGTTCGGGCGCGGGCAGGTTTTCGCCGCTGATCCGCGCGATGAGCTGGTCGGCCGCGGCGTTCAGTCCGCCGGCGAAGTCGCCCTGCTTGAAACGCGGCGTGATGGCTGTGTCTATCACCTGGCGCGCCGCCAGGTCGGGGATCGCGCCTTCCAGCGCCTTCGTGGTTTCGATGCGTACCTTGCGGTCGTTTTTGGCCACCACCAGCAAGAGGCCGTCGCCGACGCCCTTGCGGCCTATCTTCCAGCTGTCGCCTACGCGTTGCGCATAGGCGGCGATGTCTTCCGGCTGGGTTGTGGGCACGATGAGGAACACGACCTGGGCGCCCCGGCTTTGTTCAAACGCCGTGAGCTTGGCCTCGAGCGCATCGCGCTGCGCCGCGTCCAGTGTGCCGGTGCCGTCCATGACATGGGCCGTCAGCACCGGTACCGCCTGCACACCGCCCTGCGCCCAGGCCGCCAGCGGCAGCCAGGCGGCCAGCAGCAGGCCCAGCACCAGCAGGGCGCCGCGGTGAAGGAGTAGCGCGGGTCGCTGCACGGCCGGGTCCGCTGCGTTTTATTTCTTGTTGAAATCCACCACCGGCGGCGTGGAGATCTGCGCCTCGTTCTGCACCGAGAAGTTGGGCTTGACCTGGTAGCTGAACATCATGGCCGTCAGGTTGCTCGGAAAGCTGCGTGCGAGCACGTTGTATTCCTGCACGGTCTGGATGTAGCGGTTGCGCGCCACGGTGATGCGGTTCTCGGTGCCTTCGAGCTGCACGCGCAGGTCGCGGAATCCCTGGTTGGCCTTCAGGTCGGGGTAACGTTCGCTGACCACCATGAGGCGGCTCAGCGCGCCGCCGAGTTCACCCTGCGCCGCCTGGAATTTGCGGAAGGCGGCCGGGTCGTTCAGGGTTTCGGGCGTCACCTGGATCGACGTCGCCTTGGCGCGCGCCTCCACCACCTTGGTCAGCGTGTCCTGCTCAAACTGGGCTTCACCCTTGACCGTGGCCACGATGTTGGGCACCAGGTCGGCGCGGCGCTGGTACTGGTTCAGCACCTCGGACCAGGCCGACTTGCTTTGCTCGTCCAGGCGCTGGAAGTCGTTGTAGCCGCAGCCCGTGAGCAGCAGGCCCAGCAGGGCCGCGAAGGTGAATGTCAAAAAGCGGGATATCGTCATGTCGCTGCTCCGAAAATGCAAGCCGCAACACTAACATAGTCGAATGTCCTTTCCTTCCCAGCCTCCCGTCGCGGGCAGCCCGCTGCAGGCCTTGCAGTCCGCGATGCGCCCCGTATCCACCGCCCCAGGCAAGCCGCGCCTGCTGGTGGCCGGCGCCACCGGCGTGCTGGGCAACGAGGTGCTGCGCCGCCTGGCCGGCAGCGGCCGCTATGCGCACACCGAAGTGCTGGCCACCGAAGCCATGGCGACCGGGCTGTCCGGCGTCGGCATCGCGCTCACGGGTGCGCCCTTGCCGATAGAACAATGGGCCGCCAGGCCGCTGCCGGCGCATACCGGGCTGGTCATGTTCGAGCCGCCACGCATGTACTACGGACGTGAGCGCACGCTCTGGACGCCGGCGCCTTCAGAGTTGCCCGCGCTGGCGCAGTGGTTCAAGCGCTGCGGCGTACAGACCCTGGTCGTGGTGGTGCCGCATGCCACCGGGCGCCTGCCCGACGCGCTCAAGCGCGGCCTGGCCAACCTTGACGAGCAGGCTGTCGCCGCCCTGGGGTTTGAACGCCTGCTGCTGGTGCGCTCGGCGCGCAAGGCGCAGGACGCGGCGGGGAAGAACTTTCTGGAGAGGGTCGCGTCCTGGATGCTGTCCACCCTCAAGTTCATGGTTCCTCAGGCCGAGCAGCCGGTGCGGCCCGCCAAGCTCGCCGAGTTTGTCGATGCCGCGCTGCAGGTCTTGCCGCCCGGCACCCATGTGGCCGCGCCGGAATTGCTGTGGCAGGCCAACCAGAGCGGCGGTGGGCGTTTGGGCGGCGGTAGCATGCAAGGCGTGGTGCAGGCCTGGCTTGCTGCGGCGCGCAATCCCGCGCAGAATTCAACACCAAATGCCGGGCAGGATTGACGCCGGCGCCTCCCTTGCCAGAACCCTTTTGATCGCCTCCATGCCCAAACCCAGAGTCCCGCCCGCCAGCACCGGCAACGCCGATGACATCGAAGCGGCTTTTTACGAGGCGCTGCAAAGCGGCGACATTGAAAAGCTCATGGCCTGCTGGGGCGACGACGACGACATCGTCTGCGTGCACCCGGGGGGCGCCCGGCTTGTGGGGCCGGCGGCCATACGCGCGACGTTCGACGCGATGTTCTCCAACGGCACCATACGCGCGCAGGCCATCAAGGTGCGCAAGGTCGAAACCATGAGCGCCAGCGTGCACAGCGTGCTTGAGCGCATCGAGGTGCTGACCGGGGAAGGCCCGCGCCACGCCTACGTCATCGCCACCAACGTGTACCACAAGACCGCACAAGGCTGGCGCCTGGTGGCCCACCATGCCAGTCCCGGCACGCCGCGCGAAATGCAGGAAGTGTCGGAAACACCCACCGTTCTTCACTGACCCGGCCTTCGCGTGGAACCCGCCATGAACTATGCCGCGCCCTGGTGGCTCCCGGGTGGCAACCTGCAAACCATCTGGGCCGCCTTGCGCTCGCGCCGCTTCCTGGGCCCGCAGCCGCTGTTTCGCCGTGAGCGGTGGACGACGCCCGATGAAGATTTCGTTGACGTCGATTGGCTGGTCACCGGCGATTCGGCTGATGACGCAAGCTCCGCGCAAAAGCCCTTGCTCGTGGTGTTCCACGGCCTTGAAGGCTCTTCCGCCAGCCATTACGCCGAAGCGCTTGCCGATGCTGCGCGCGAACGCGGCTGGGCCTGCGCGATTCCGCACTTCCGCGGCTGTTCGGGTGAGCTCAACCTCGCGCCGCGCGCCTACCATTCGGGCGATTTCGCCGAGATCGACTGGATACTGCGGCGCTTCGTGGGCCGGCGCACCGGGCCGGTGATGGCCGTCGGCATTTCCCTGGGCGGCAACGCGCTGATGCGCTGGGCCGGCGAGATGGGCGCCGAGGCCCGGCAGGTCGTGGCCGGCATCGCCTCCGTGTGCTCGCCACTGGACCTTGCCGCCAGCGGCTGGGCCATCGGCCGGGGTTTCAACCGCCAGGTCTACACCCGCATGTTCCTCAAGACCATGGTGCCCAAGGCCTTGCTGAAGCTCGAGCAGCACCCCGGGCTGTTCGACCGCGACCGGCTGCTGGCCGCGCGCGACCTCTACGCTTTCGACAACGTCTTCACCGCACCCGTCCACGGCTTCAAGGACGCCGACGACTACTGGTCGCGCGCGTCGGCCAAGCCGCACCTGCACCGGATCGCCGTGCCCGCACTGGCCTTGAACGCGCTCAACGATCCCTTTGTGCCGGCGTCCAGCCTGCCCCAGGCCGCGGAAACCGGCCCGCATGTCACGCTGTGGCAGCCGGCCCAGGGCGGCCATGTGGGCTTTCCCTCCGCGCCGTTTCCGGGCCACGTGCGCGCCATGCCCGACGCGGTCACGGGTTTCCTCGCGGCGCAGCTATAAGAAAAGCATCGCGGCGCAAAATACACCCATGGACGACATAGTTCGGCAAGCGATCGCCAAGTGGCCCAACGTTCCCGACTGCTACGGCTGGCTCGGGCTGGACGCGCGCGGCAACTGGTATATGCGCGACGACAGGGCCCAGGCCGCCGGCCCTTTCAGCGGTGTGCCCGGCGCCGATCCCGCGCGCAACCAGGCCGCCAAGGGTTCGCTGCTCAAGCACGACAAGCTGATCGACTTCATCCAGCGAAACTACGAGAGCGACGCCGCCGGCCGCTGGTTCTTCCAGAACGGCCCGCAGCGCGTGTATGTGGAACTCGAAGCCACGCCGCTGGTCTGGCGCGTCGGCCCGGCGCCCACGTTCGCGGTCGCCGCGCACACCGGCGCGCCCGCGCGCATCCAGCGCTGCATCGTCGATGAGGTGGGCCGTGTTTACCTCGAAACCGACCTTGGCTTCGGCCTGGTCCACACCCAGGACATGACGCATGCCGCCGACGCGGTGGAGCAGGGCCTGTGGGTGCCCGAGGAATATCCCGCCCGTGATTTGCCGGGGCGCTTTGGGTATGTGCGCAGCCCGCAGGCCCTGAACGAAAAGCAGCAGCCCGCCGCCGTTTGACATGTGCAGGGGGCAACAAAAAAGCCGGTCAACGACCGGCTTTTTTTGTGGAGGAGGCAGGCGCTTATTTGGCGGCGTTGACCATGTACTGCACCACAGCCTTGATCTCGCTGTCGGGGGCAGCGGAGCCGCCCTTGGGAGGCATTGCGCCCTTGCCCTTGATGGCGCTGGCGGTCAGTGCATCGACGCCGGCGGCCACACGCGGGGCCCAGGCGGCCTTGTCGCCCAGTTTGGGAGCGTTGGCCACACCAGCCACGTGGCAGGCGGCGCACACCTGGCCGTACAGCGCGGGGACGGCGCCAGCGGCGGTAGCCGGCGCTGCAGCAGGTGCGGCGCCCTTGTTGGCGGCGGCCAGGGCAGCTACGACGTCTGCCGGTGGGGCGGCGGCCGTCGCAGCGGCGGCCGGAGCCGATGCCGCGGCGGCAGGTGCTGCGGGCTCGGCGAACTTGCCGCCGGCGGCTGCCGTCATATAGACCACGGCACGGCCGACTTCGACATCTTCAAAGTCGCCGCCGCCTTGGGCGCCCATCGCGCCCTTGCCCTTGAGGGCCGAGTGCCAGAGGGCATCGAAGCCGGTCTTGATGCGTGGGGCCCAGGCGCCCGCGTCGCCGAACTTCGGTGCGCCGGCGGCGCCCGTGCCGTGGCAGGTCACGCACTGGGCTTTATAGACTTCTTCGCCGGATTTGAGGGGGCGGTTCGCATCGCGGATTTCAACCGAACCGATTTTCTGGATGCGCTGGGCGACGGCCTTGGCATCTTCGTCGGCGCCGGCGGCAGGCTTGTTGGCCGAGGCCACGTAATAAACCAGGCCGATGATGGCGAAAACGGGGACGACAAAAGAGAAAAAAACCGCTGCCAGCAGTTGCTGGGGCGTCTTGATCGGGCCAGTGTGGGCTTCTTCGTGGGCCGTGGTGTGGTCGTTTGCGCTCATGGCGTCCTCAAAAAACTAAAAATCGGGGGCTATCGCGTATTGGTGGGGCGCGCCTGTGCAGCGCTTGCTCAGCAACCTCACATTATAACTGGGGCCTTGCGGGGCCAAGAGGGCGCCGCGGCCGGCTGGTAGAATCGGGCACGTTGCGCGGCGTGAACCGCTTGCGCAATGCAAATCGCCCTGATTCCGCGCCTCCCGGCCGCGAATTCCGGCGCAAACCGTTTCCAGCGTTGCGGCTGTAGCTCAGTGGATAGAGTATTGGCCTCCGAAGCCAAGGGTCGTGGGTTCGATCCCCGCCAGCCGCACCACAACTCCCGGGAATCCAGCAATTGCGCGGGTTCCAAGCGAATAGGACCTTCTCAAGGATTGCACTGTTCCACAGACCTGTTCCACATCGGGTCAAAATCGGAGTGTGCAAAACGTGAAGAAACCCCCTCATACCGAACGCCGTGGAGGCCAGTGGTGGTATCGCCGCCGTGTCCCAGAATTGCTTGTCCCGATAGTGGGTCGTGGTGAGTTCCGCGAATCGCTTAGAACCTCGGACATGGAGGTGGCTCGAACCAGAGCCGCCTACCGCGATGCTGAAGTGGCCGCCGAGTTCGAGAAGGCCAAGGCCATCCTCAGCAAGCAAACCGTCGCGCCCCTCCAGCTTGAAGACCTCACACCGGACGAGCAAAGCTATGTTCGAGAGCGGATTCGCGCTCATATCTTGGAGGAGGATGACGCAGTGCGAATGGCACGCCCCGACGATGACTCCCGAGAAGCTTACGAAGGTATCCGGGCGGACCAATTTAGCGACTCCATCGACGGCCTCAAGTCGGGGAGAGTGGTAGTTGGGCCATATGAGAGGCAGCGGATGGCAAAGTTGCTGGAGGATGTCGGGCTGTCCATCGCACCGGGCTCTCCTGCGTGGGAAGTAGCGGCATACAAGGCCACAGAGGGCCTGTACCAAGCCCTGAAGGACATCAGCCGGCGCATTGGAGACGACTTCGTTCCAACGCCTCCACGCCCTGTTGCCCCTGTGCGCCTTACCTCTAGCATCGCAGCTGAGCCGCGTGCGGAAGCAAAAGCCGTAACCCTGGGAGAGGTCATTGAACACTACCTCAAAGGGCTAGCTGCCAATGACTTTCAGCGCAAGGTGCGAAGGTGCCTCCAACTCTTTGGAGAGGTGCTCGGGCGCGACTTAAAGGTCAGTGAGTTACGTCAAAAATCTGTTACCGAGTTCATGCGCGACATCTGTCGTTTACCTGCTGCGTGGGCGCGGAGGTTCGACGGTGGCGAGTCCATTGCTGCAATGCTCGCTGAAGAAACCGAGAAGGGGATGAGCCCCACGACATACGAGAGTAACTACAGGGGGCCGCTGGGCACTTTCCTCAGGGATGCCGCCCGGAACTTTGGCGATGACGGGTTTCGGCCACTCACAGTTGATGGCATCAGGTATATGGGTAAGAGGCTTCCCGAAGAAGACCAGCAGCGAGCATTGACAGATGTTGAGCTGAAGGTTCTGTTTGAGGGCGAAGCGTTCGTTCAGGTGGCGCAGGATCCAAAGCAGGAGCCGCTCTACTGGTTACTGGTAGCGATGCTCTTTACTGGGGCACGTCCCCGCGAGCTGTGCCAATTGAATCCGCAGTTTGACTTTGGCAAGGTGGGCGGGCATTGGTATATCGACTTAGACGAGAAGAGCGCAGCGGGCGTTGGCGTCAAGAAATCCATCAAGACAGGAGAGGCGCGGCGGGTACCGTTACATGCAGAGCTTGTCCGCCTGGGGTTCCCCTCCTATCTCCAGCGCGTAAAGGCGGCGGGCTGTGACCGCATGTTTCCGACATGGCGAGTAAAGGGCGGAAACCCCTTCACGGCACACTATGGGCTCATCGCGGGGCTCTTGAGAACCGTGGGACTTTATACCCGCACCGCCCCGCCTGGGGAGCAAGTCACTGGTGCCTATACGTTACGCAAGACTTTCGTCACCCAATGCCGTAACCAGGGGGTAGTGTCCAAGGAAATCACCGGACATAGCGACGGTACAACAACTGCGATTCAAGACCGCCACTACGTCTTCGGCCCCGAGCCCTTTACCAAGAAAATGGTGGAACTCCAGAAACTAGCAATGCCCGTTAATGTCCCCATGCCGCGTCACCTCACGTAGCAATTAGCCATGGCTCACCAGCAATCGTCAAGTGACGGCAGGATCAAACCCAACCCTGCGCCCGCACTTGTAGCGCCTGACGCAACACGGTCACGGACTATGCGCTCCGTCCGTGCAACTGGTAATGCCAGTACCGAGTTGAAGATGGTCGCATTGCTACGGAAGGCTGGTTTGAGCGGCTGGCGTCGCCATCTGGCCCTTCCAGGTAAACCCGACTTTGCATGGCCCGCATCCCGTGTGGCGCTTTTTGTTGACGGATGCTTTTGGCACGGTTGCCCGCATTGCGCCAAGACGATGCCAAAAGCGAACGCTGAGTATTGGGTCAGAAAGGTTGCCCGTAACGCGGCCCGTGACCGCCGTGTGACTCGCCAACTTCGCAAGGAAGGCTGGTCAGTGTTGCGGGTTTGGGAGCACTCCTTCCGCGAGCCGCAGCGGATTGTAAAAAGACTAGCTCTTACCCTTAGACGCCGCGAGGACGGCTGTTGAGACCTGTACAAACAACCAGTCGGAGCCCTACAATCCCTTCCATGCAAAACAAGCGCACCTTTTACGAGTTTTTTGCCGGTGGCGGAATGGCTCGTGCCGGCCTCGGGGAAGGCTGGGATTGCCTTCTAGCGAATGACATCAGCCCCATGAAAGCTGCGGCGTATGCCGAAAATTATGGTGCGGACCATCTTCGCGTTGGCGATATTTATGATTTAAATGCGGCGGGGCTTCCCGGTCAACCGGACCTGGCATGGGGCTCCTTCCCCTGCCAAGACCTCTCACTTGCCGGCGCTGGTGCGGGGCTTGTGGGGGACCGCTCGGGCTGTTTCTGGGGGTTCTGGAAACTGATCCAAGGGTTGAACAAGAGCGGACGCAAGCCGCCGCTTGTCGTTCTGGAGAATGTGTACGGAGCGCTGACGAGTCATGATGGAGCAGACTTCGAGGCCATCATCAAGGCTATCGTCGGCGAGGGCTATATGGCCGGCGTAGTAGTGGTTGACGCAGTCCATTTCGTGCCTCAATCGCGGCCTCGAGTGTTCATTTTGGGTGTGGACAAAAGCTACCGCTTGCCGGAAAGCATGGTTGGTGCGGGTCCTACGCCTGCTTGGCATCCCGAGGCGCTCATTAGGGCGCACAACAGGCTCGCCCCTAAGTTTAAAAAGGACTGGGTATGGCTTAACCCGCCGGCACCACAGCTGCGGCTAAAGACGTTAGACGACATCATCGAGAGAGAGCCGAAAGGGGTCACCTGGCACACGTCAGCCGAGACCAAGCGCTTACTTGAGATGATGGCTCCATTACACCGCGAGAAGGTACTCAAGGCTCAGGCGTTAGGTGGCCTGACGGTAGGCACAATCTATCGCCGAACACGCCTGGGTGTGCAACGTGCCGAGGTGAGATTTGACGGTATCGCAGGATGCTTGCGGACGCCCTCCGGAGGCTCTAGTCGCCAGACAATCATTGTGGTCGAAGGCCCTCGTATCCGTACACGCCTGCTGTCGCCGCGCGAGGCTGCGAGATTGATGGGACTGGACGACTCTTACAAGTTGCCGCCGCGATACAACGACGCTTATCACGTAGCGGGCGACGGCGTGGTCGTGCCTGTAGTTGCGCACATCGGTCGCACAGTGCTTGAACCTATCCTTGCTGCAAACTCTGTAGTGAACCGCCGGAAAGCGGCATGAGCGCGAAACCTCCCAAGGGAACCAAGGGAGGAGCGCTCGTGTCGAAGGACAATACCGTTGCCCTGCCATTTGAGGTTGCAGAGCAAATACAAGCCCTCACCGAGTTTCTTCGCCAGCCCTACACAGTCGGCGACTCAGACATGCCGCTTGGCAACGTTCAATGGGGCGTGTACGCTTTTTTTGACTATGACGAAGAGCCGATCTACGTAGGGCAGACTCGCGAGAGCCTGAGTAGTCGCATCGGACGGCACCTGACAGGACGGCGGAGCGATGCCGTCGCTAAAAACATCCTTGACCCCTTTGAAGTGTGCACAGTGCGGGTCTATCCGATGCCAAGTCTTCAGGGCCGCGGCGCTAAAGACGTCGAGGCTAAGGAAACTATAGACGCCCTTGAGCACAACGTGTTTCAGGAGCTGCTGACAAAGTCCAGGTTTGGGGCGGTGCTAAACGAGAAGCCACCTCCGGCACCAAAACGAGCGGTTGATATCCCGCCGTATCTTGAGCGCAGGATTGCTACCGACAAGATTATTGAGTTACGCGACCACCCAGACATCCGCATCGCCCGCAGGGCACAGACCCTCGCCGCCTTAGCGACGGGCATCAGTGAGCGGCGTGTCAGTAGCGGTATTCGGAACACTCTGCTCACCCAAGCAAAGCGGTTGCAGTGGCTAGCCGAGCGTCGTGCGCAGGTTGCACCCGATGGGCCCGACGAGGTCGAAGATGAAGACCCCAAGGACTGATACTCGGGGGTCGCGCGAATCAATGTTGTGGCTTGGAAGACCCGGCAAAATTTGCCGAAAAAATGTCAGAGGTCTTTCCAGAAACCCGCAATGACAACTTCCCCCTTAGGGGGCTTCGAGTTGCCCCCTGGAATCACGGGAGTCGAACTAGTAAGAGCGTTGCCGTTTGTTCAAGCCGTACGGGTGCCGTTCTTCTTATTGTCCCAACTCTCTAATATGAACAGCGCGGCCGTGTGAGCTGCGTGGACCGCGAGGCGGGAATGTCGGGGCTGTAGGCGGTATGACTTTGGACCGCTACCGTGGGCGCTACTGGCATGTGTCCTGAAGGCACCGAGACCGTCAACGATTTGAATTAGACCTACCAGAACAACCTTAAGGTCATCGTCTGCGACTTGGCCTGGGTCAAATCCGAGGTCCTTGCGCACTACATTCCACAGTTCCTTTAGGACCTGCTTAGATGGCAGGTCCAACCCTTCCGCCTCAATGTAGTGTTTGCACAGCGATTCCAAAATGTTCGCTGCCGCCGAGACTGCCTCACGTGGTTCGCTCTCGGCCTTTTGAGCCGCCCGCTCGAACTCTTGGGTAATAGCTGCTTCGTCCCTGTCCTTGATAAACCCCGCAAGGGTTTGAGTGGGCGCAGCAAGCCCGCCAGAAACCAAGCCGCCAGCGCGGTAGCGCAGCCCTGCCGTTGCTAGTGTTGCGTTCATCTTCTTGCGGAAAGCGGACACCGTATCGAAGTTGTAATTCCAAGGCTGGACCTCGGTGTCCATGTACGCCTCAATAACCTTCCCGAATACTGCAAGTGGGTCCTTGATTGCGGGGGATGTGTTGGTGGCTCGTAGCCACGCCAAGGCCTTCACAAGTTTGCTGCCTTCGGGTATCTCCTCTGGGCACCCCGCGTATAGGAACAGGCTTTCAAGGGACGCATGAGTCTCCTTGCTGTTCACGTAGTCAGCAGCCACCGCGAGAGCTGCTTGCGGGATTAGTTTTCTCATATCGCATGGTAACGGGTGACCGAAAACGACCGGTTCCGGACCCCCTTTGGATTGATGTACGAAACTAAGGCTTGACTTATTTCGTACACATGAGATGATTCGTACCTCCATTTCGTACACCAAGGTCCTCTCATGTCCCGCACCTTCGCATACCTTCGCGTCAGCACTTCTGACCAGACCACTGACAACCAACTCGGTGAGATAACCGCCAGTGGCTTCACCGTAGACCCCCGGCGGGTCATCAAGGAGACCATCTCGGGTTCCGTACCGGCCAAGGAGCGACCCGCCTTCGGGGCGCTGGTGGGCAAGCTGGAGGATGGCGACATCCTCGTGGTCACCAAGTTGGATCGCTTGGGCCGCAACGCGATGGACGTGCGGGCGACGGTGGAGGGACTCGCCGGGATGGGCGTTCGCGTCCATTGCCTTGCCCTGGGCGGTATGGACTTGGGGAGCCCTGCGGGGAAGATGACGATGGGGGTCATCGCAGCGGTCGCCGAGTTCGAACGGGACCTACTTATCGAGCGCACCCAAGCTGGCCTCGTGCGAGCGAAGGCCGAGGGGAAAGTTGTCGGTCGCCCCGCCACCTTCTCACCGAGAGAGCTTAGCGAGGTCCGAGCAAGGCTTGCCCAAGGTGAAGCAGTGGCGGCGCTTGCACGGGAGTACAAGACCACCCGGCAGACCATCATGCGGGCCCGCTCGCTGGAGCCCACCACCGCTTGAAAAGTTGATATACTCACATTTCGAGTAACAAATCCGAAAAATGAGTATGAATAATTTTCTACGCGAGCGCCGTCTCTTGCTCGGGGTATTGCAATCAGAGTTGGCGGAGCAAATGGGGGTCTCGCAACAGACTATCGCACGCTGGGAGACTACTGGTCAAATCCCTGCCAAATACCTAAAAGACCTCGCGGTCAGTATGGGAGCGCAGGTGGAGTATTTCCTGCCTCAAGACGGCACATCAGAGATGACTCAGCGCCTTGGCAAGGGAACCTCAATGGAGGAAAACGAGTCGCTTCCCTTCGGCGATGTCTGCATCCATTTTGTTGGGGCACCCGAAAGCGATGCCCGCTATTACCCTGTGACGCACGGCACCATGCAACGCATTGAGCAGGAGTTGGGGGATGCAGGGTGCGGCTTCGTCAAATCTGCCCCGTGGTTCCAATTCGAGGCCCTGAACAACAAGTGGGTGGCGATCAACTCTGCCCAAGTTGAGCGCGTGACCTTCATTGATGACAACGTGGAAGCCATGACCAGCTACGAACACGAGGAGGTCTACAAAGCGGCACGACAGTTGTGGGACCGCATGCCGTCTGCCAAGGAGGTCAGTGCGGAGGACTACCCTTATTCCAAGAAACTCGTTGAGAAGGTTGCCAAGTTGATGAAGCCCGGAGAGCACGAGTCGCTGCTGGAACTTGAGGGGGTTACGTGCGAGTTCACCTCCGGCGCGTGTGTACGCCACATCCTGAGCAAGGACGCAGCTGGATCACTGGTGTTCTTGTTCGACGCGGTGGAGCCGCACGACATATTGCCCGGCACCTATCTGAGCTTGAGCTTCCCCGATCAGGGCAGGTTCGAGAACCTTCGGCTTGGAAGTCTTCGGATGATCGAGGCCCCCCTGCAAGCCCTCAATGAGGCCACCCAGGCGGCAATATGACTCGCCCAAGTAGATATGCCGGTGAGTCCTTGCGCCATTCCCTGCCGCACCGTGCGAACGTGCATACGCTGTCCGTGGTTCAGCCTGGGGCGTGGCCAAGCATATTCTTCTGGGAGTAGGCGATCAGCCGTCTTGAACGCGTTAAATCGCTAATGAAATCAAAGACTTTGGCCGGTTTTTACGGTCTAAATGTGATCTAAACCCTCCCCCTAGCCCCCAGCCCCCGGCAGGGGAAGTAAGGTACCTATAGGTAACCTTGTAGTCACCTAATAGGTAGCTAGTAGGCGGTCTTATGACGCTAAAGTTTCCACTGAGGTATCGCCTGCGTAGTACTCAGTGAGAAAGACACTCTCGACTTAACTATACGACTCCCAGACATGGAGTGGTTATGTCTTGGAGCATCTGTTCATTTTCTGAATAAAACGTTTATTCCGCCTAGTATGCGAAGTCAAAACCGCAACCAGAGGACGACCGATAGCTACGAGACCATTCAGCTAGCCCAACAGCTCACAGCGCCGGTGGGCTCGGGTGGCCTCCAAAGCACTACGGGTGGCCGAGAGGGCAAAAGGGCTATCGAGCAACTATCATGCGAAATCCACTGTACTTAACTCACTCGGTAACTGACTATGGGAATTCTGAAAGGTTTTTATAACCTACTGATGTCAGGCAATGAGCAGGCTTGGACAGGTACTTCTTGGGTCATGGAATACGCGCGTATGTTCGAGTACACGCATGCGCACATCAAAAAGCAATTCGAGGCGCTAGATGATCAAGCGCTGCAGGCACTGTTGGGTTTGCCGACACTCTTTGCTTATGAGAGGTATGTGGATGCACCGGCCTATGTGGGCCGAATCACCGCCATCGACCGGCGACAAAGTGCGTTCGCTTTCACCTTCGCTTTTGATGCAAGTGTCGCGCCCATCCCGCATGCGACTTTCATGAAACTATTGCCGGAGCTTGATATCGATCAGAAGTGGGAGGTAAATCGCAGCCACTGGGCCGTGAAGAACGTTGACCTTGCGCACGTATTGCACAGTGCGGGATTGATGGCTACCGGCGCACTGGAAGCGTTGCAGCGTCCTCCTCGCGTGTTCATTTCTTATTCTTGGGATTCCCCGGAGCACAGGGCATGGGTGACTCAGCTAGCCGTTGCGCTCAGGCAAGGCGGTATCGAAGTGACTCTCGACCAGTGGCATGTGCGACTTGGCGAGGACTTGGCCAATTTTATGGCGAGGAGTGTCCGAGAAAGTGACCGTGTTTTGATGGTTTGTACCGAAACATATGTAGCGAAGGCGCAGCAGCGACAAGGCGGCGTGGGCTACGAGCAGATGTTGGTGACCGCGCAGATGATGAGGGAAGTTGGCACCGCGAAATTCATTCCCATCATTCGACAGATGAATTACCCACGCCAGCTACCAGATGAACTCGCGGCGCGAATGTATATTGATCTATCGGATGGGCCAGAGCACGGTGAAAATCTTAAGCGCCTCGTGCGGGAGCTACATGACGTCAATATCCCTCTGCCACCCCTGGGACAGCGGCCATTTTGAGGGCTGAAGGACCGATCAGGCCGAGCCATGTGTGAGCATGTCGGGAACTGCCATCTCGGGTATACGTTCTTGATGCGTCGGGCCTTCATGGTATCTGGAGAACCCAATTCAGGGATTGCCTGGTGACCATACCCGGATAAAGACCGAGCATCACCCCATGAGCAATTCGTAAAAGGTCGGATGGGCAGCAGAGATAGGGTGGTGGTCGTGAGGGGCCTCATTTTTTCTTGGAGGACTTTGCTAAGCCGTCTCCCGATTGCACCGTAAGCAGAGCGTGGCCTAAACATCATCTACGTCATATGGAGTCCGTCTTGATCCCCGCGTTATCTCACAGCGGAACCACGACCCACTTGTATGCTTCCCCGTGAATTGCTTGGTACTGGTGCCGAAAAACCCTCTCTGCTCCAAAGTCGGCAAGTCGCAGCATCGCTTGTGCGCCCCCTACGGCGGCAAAGTCGAAGGGCGAGCCGTCCAGTTGCCGAAGATCAGCGGTAACTCCAGCAACCGCGTACTGGCGGCGATGGTGATTTCGACGGATTTCCCAAACAGGCTCCGCAATGTCGTGGGCGAATGCGTTTCTCACTTGGTACACCAGCGCCACCCATTCATCGACCTCCGTTTGGATGGGATCGGGCAAGGGTAGTCCAGCCTCAATTCGGCACCGATCAAGGGTGATGGCCGCCGCTCCGAAGGTGATACGAACATTACATTCGACAAAACCTTGCAGGTCTCCATTGGGGTCAAATGCGCTTGCAGGGCGTAGGTAGTCCAAAGCCACATCATCGAGGGTGCCCTGTTCGACACGATTTAAAAGCTCTAGGGCAAACTCAAGTTGTCTTATGGCTATTGGCAGGTATTTCACAGGAACTCCCGATTCTGCGACTGTTCCACAAACTGTTCCACATCGCTGTGCCACAATCCTAATCGCAATCTTCTCGAAGCCTTATTTCATGCGGGTTTGCGCTGTGTGCCTGAATACGGGGTAGTTCCCCGCCAGCCGCACCATATCTGCTTGGCCTAGCGCAGCCAGTCTGCAAATCGGCTGTTGCCGGCCGTTCATCATCCAACCGCTGCGTTCATCCAGAACTTAAGCTGCGGATTCTTCACCCGCCCCTTCGCGTCGTAGTACTTGCCCAGCCAAAGCTCTGGCTTGCTCTGTAGTTCCAGCGCGTCCTTCTGGCCGCCCAGGCGCTTAAACCAGTAGCGCGCAGAGAAATGATCGTAAACATCCAATACGTGCGTAGCGTAGGCCATCGCCAGCTTCCTGTTGCCGCGGACAATGAGCAAGTTCTCGTCGTTGTCGAATGACGCTTTGTGCCCCAAGTTGTGGCTACCTGTGGCAACCACGCAGTCATCCTCGAAAGGATCGATCACGACGATCTTGTCGTGGATGATGGCAAAGCCGGCCTTGAGAATCTCCTTCTTCCAGCCATCGGGCACCTTGGAGTCGAAGGCCTCGGCTCCGAATACGCGCGGATCCTGCAGGGGCGGCGGATTCTTCTGGCCTTTCACCTTCGCGGGCGGCGTAATGCCCTTGAGTTCGTAGTAGAAGCCCTCGGAGGCTGACTTGTTGGTGACGCAGCCGCGTACAAACAAATTCTTGTTAGCGCGCGCAGCTTGGGCAGTCCAGTTGGCAAGGCTCGGGCTGCCGGGATAGAACGCCAGGAACAGCACCGAGTGGCTCGCCTGACTGATGAGCGTCGCCAGTTCCTCCATGTCCGCCGGTCGCTTTTCCGAAGCTTTGGCGCTCGTGCTGCGCGCCTTGGGCGTGTTCGGAGAGAACCAGCTCGACAGCGCAACGCCATCGTCCAGTGGGATATCCACGCCCTCAGCGTTCCAAGTGCGAAGCGTGATGCCCTGCAGGCTCTTGGGCTCGCCCTGGGCCTGGTCCGTGTCTTTCGCCAACTGCTTCCAATACGCCAGGTAGCGCTTTGCCACGTCCTCGTTATCGATGACGATGGTGTTGTTGGTTTGGGTGCAGAGCCCGGTGCTGGTCCAGTTCGTTGAACCCGTCAGGACCGCCTTCGGCTTACCTTTGGAATCTACGTACACCAGGAACTTGTTGTGGGCGATGCGGCCACTGGGCATGATTCGATCGTGGATTTCTTTTGCCGAATTGGTGAGGGTCTCGCGCGCATACTCATTGCCGTCCACCTTGACGGTTTTGGCTTTGGTCTTGCCAGTCTTGGCGTTTGTCACCATGACGCGCTTGCCCTTACTGTCTAGAACTTCTTCATCCTCCTTGGAGTCGCCCAAGATGATGTGCAGACGCAGGCCCAGCCCAGAAAGCCACTCGATGAGCTGCGGGTCCTTAAGTTCATAGAGCGCAGCGTAGATCTTTCCACTCTTGTCGGCGCGCGCAAGAAATTCCTCGATCGCCTCTACCATGTCGCCAGACAGGCTCTCCCGTAGTTTGCTCTCGGGATTGGACACCTGCTCGATCAGCGAATCCTTCATATTCTTCGCGCCGAGCGCGCGTGCGACACGCTGGGTGGAAATTAGTCCGCGGTTGAAGTAAACGCGCAGCCCATCTTCCAGAACCGGCGTGATCTCCACCTCGTTGGTAGTGAGCACCGCCAGATGAGGCATGGGCGCCAGCTTACCCGGCTTGCCTTCCATCGGCACGATCCTGTAGCGGAAGGTGCGCTGGCCAGTGCGTTCAGCCTCCAGGCGAGCGTACGGATCCTTCCAGTAGAACTTCTGGACCGGCAACTCTTCTGTCGTCCATTTCTTGGGCGTCACCCCTTTGAACCTGGCCTGTCCGGGCAGTGGAGTTACCTTACCGTCATTACCGATGCGGTAGACCGCAAAACCCATACAACCTTCGGGCGCCCGCCCATAGCTCCATGCGACCATGATGATGTCGTTGTTGGCGAAAGCGACTGCGTTCTGCATATGATTTCTCCTCGGGCGGTCGATCAAACATCGGGGGCGAGGCATTGCTTCCTTCGCCAAAAGCTCGGGCCAAAGCCCGTAGAAGCGCTGCGCGTGAACCGCAACCATGGAACTTCATAGCCCACGCTGCGCGACATGCTGGTTGTTGTCGGCTGCATGGAGGACACGCGACGTCAATTCTTGCCACTAGCCTCGATGCGGATGTCCTCTGGCAGAAGCCTACCTATTCAGCGTGTTTGACGCCATCCCCCATTTAGGGGAGAGCAGCATCAGCGACTCGAAGTGGTAGCCGGATGCGGATGGTTTTTTGGTCCAACGGCACAGTTATGCTTCCAAAAGCGGCACGGTTATGCTTCTAGGGATAGTTTGAGTTGTCCCATAACTGGAGCTGACTCCACCAGTCCTTGCGGACATGGGGCACTGGGTCAGACGGCATCCTGTCAGCCCGGGATCTGGAGCTGCGGCACTTTGGAGACAGTGACAGAAAGCTTGTATTCGCAAAGCTCGACATCCCTAATGCTGGCGCAAGCCAAGCGTAGGTCGTCAGAGATAGCGCGGCAGACAATGATGCCGCGTACGCGCTGGCCAGGTTCAGTCAGCTCCTTGCGGACCCAGTTCATGTATCGCAGCAGCTGGCCGACGACGCGGTCATAGCCGCGCGAAACCTTTAGCTCCAGGACAACGAAAGCGCCGGACTTGTCCAGCGCCAGGATGTCGATGCGCCGACCACCGCCGGCCTCGAATTCAATGCCGCTGATGTCTTCATCCTCATAGAGCCGCAGCCCGGGCTCGATGCACTCTAGGTTTTCAGCAAGATAGCGCTGCAGGTCCTTCTCAAGCAGAAACTCCGAAGAGCCAGGCGCAGCCTCTTCACCCTCTTCCTCGTCGGCCAGGACAGACGCTTCCTGGCGCGCTACGTCGCCCTCAACCATTTCGTGTATGGGCGCTGGATCCTTCCCGGGCTCGTAGAGGCGGAATTGGCCCGAGTCCACCTTGAACAAAATGTCATCGGTCTCGTTCGTGGCCGGGTGGTGAAGCCGGCTGCGATCATTTGTCGCGGCCTGGACCAAGTGCGCACGGATACTGCCCGCCTTCAGTTTGGGGTAATTTTTTGCAAACCACTCGATGGCGCGCGCCGTCGTGAATACCTGGCCTGGTTTAAGTCCCCAGTCCTTAAGCATGTCTTTGAGCAGCACCCGGGTGGGTTTGTCATAGATGGTTCGCGCCATGTCGGCTCCAAAAAGAATTTCCCGGCCGCATGGCAGAAAAATTAAAGGGTACCTCATCAATTCCGGCAACGCTGGTGCAAAAGTTAATCACTAGCCGTGGGTACATAGCAACAGTAAGAAAATATTCTCCATGAGCCCAGATGGATAGCTACGACCTAGCGTGACTTCAGATGAGCCGACGTGATGTGTCCGGGCTATTAAGCACAAATCGCCTGGGCCAAAAATCCCTGTCGTGACGCAATGATTCGTCTTGGCGCGCTGTTGCTGTTGAATTCCATCGAAATCTGACCCACTTAGCGCAGTAATTTCCATCCAAAACTGACCCACGTAGGCACTACCCTGCTTGTTTTAAAAGCAGGGGGAAATTAGGAGTGATAGACGTGGCGACATTGAATGTCATCAGACGTTGGGCATTGCGAGATCAGATGTCCATCCGCGAGATTTCAAGGCGTACAGGCCTGGCTCGCAACACAGTGAAGAAGCACCTGCGATCGGAAGAGAGCGAGCCCAGCTACCAAAGGCGGGCAACCCCTAGCAAGCTCGATCCCTACGCCGAGAAGCTGGCCACCTGGCTAGTGATCGAGGCAACAAAATCGCGGAAACAGCGGCGCACTTTGAGGCAGATCCACACAGTCATATCCTTGAGACTGGAAACGACAGCTATCGATTCAAAAACAGCTCTGCAAAGACTCAGCCCAAAAAGGAGAAAACCAAGAACTTATCCACATCGTGAGCACCTTCTGCTCACAAAGAGTGTGGGTCAAAATTCGATGGAAAACTCGGGTCAGACTTCAGTGGAATTCAACAGGCAATCTTCGATCTTATTGGCGGAGAGAGGAAACATGCTTCAGATTTACACCTACTCTGTCGCTATGTGGATTCTTGGACAGAGTTGCTGTCGGCCCTCGATCCGATTATCTGCACCCGTAATGAAACACTGCCTCTGGTGTGATCATGCCTCGCGGAGGAAAATGATCGCCTCCTCTAATTGGAGGAGATTCATCATGAATGTCGGGCAGAGCGTAACGGTAGCTCGGAGAGTTAATACTCCTCCATAAAACTAGTGCCTTCCGCGACCAAGTCGAAGGTCTCTTTCGGGAGCAGCATTCGCTCACGAAGGGTGGGCCAAGATCCGATGAAAGAAAAGCAGGCTTCGCCGCAATTCAGCACCAGATGCTTCGGGTGCAGGCTAATACCATTGCTAGCTGACGCATTTTTTGCCACGTTGCCTTGCTAGGCGCGCCGTTCTCGACCTGGCGATAGCCCCCTTATTTGCCGTGCAGCAAATAAGGGTTGCCATCGGCGACGGCTTTGGCAGAGTCTTAGGCGAGCAGGGGCGATTACGCGGTTCGGCCACTAGCGGCACGGTTATGCTTCCAAAAGCGGCACGATTGTGGTTCCAGGGACAGCCCCAGCGCCTCACGCAGCAATTCAACCCTCGGGTTCGCCACCGCACCGCGATAAATCAGCTCCACAGGCGACGGCGGGATCGCCGGCGACACCTTCAGTGATTTGACCTGCCCCAGGCTTTGCGCCTGGCGTGAGCTTGTGGTCGGTGCGATGCTCAGGCCGGCCTGCATAAAGCTTCTTCAATCACGCGACATGCCATCGAGGTTTTGGCGGGCATCACTCAGGGCTCGCGCGCGAGCTGCTGCCAGTCGACTTTGCGCGCGCACGTGAGAGGGTGCCCATGCGGCGCGATGACGCTGAACTCCACCTCGAACAATCTTTCAAAAAAGCGCAGGGCCGCTGGCGGGCACCGGCAGTTTTGGGCGGGCACATCACCATGACTCAGGGTATTTTTCTTGCCGACTATGAATGCCATCCTGAGGCGCTGATGGCGAGATTCGGTGACATCGCCGACCGCTAGGCGGAGACCGTGTCGGCGGCCGGTTTCGACCAACTGAGGCACGAGGTGGCCAAGGCTAAAGCTGTGCAGGTCTAGGGCCGGAGCGCTCCGCCAAAAGCCTGGGACGGCGAGCCGGTTGTCCGGAGTTGGGGCGTTCCGCGACATGGCCTTCAAGCCCTTGCGGCAGATGGCTGGATGGCGGAGGGCATCCAGATGAATACTTTAAAAGTATCAAATAACGCGAATCAAGATATTTTACATGCTGCAAATGCGTTCCTAGAATCGCGAAAAACGGCGCCGGGATTAGCAGGTTGTTACAAACCGCCTCTCCCGTAGCCAAACAGAAGGTCGCGAAGGAACGCTGGACTTGTAATCCATTTGTGTTGCATCTACCCGGAAACCGGGCATTCGTACACGACGCGTCAAGCCTTTCTGATTCGAATTTCGACAAGATGGGATCAGCTATGACGTGCATCAGTAATAGATGGTTACAAGTAATCGTGGCAATAGGCCTGGCGCTTTTTTGTGCGCGTCTTTTTGCCGCAGCGGAAAAAGCCGCCGGCGAGCAGCCCCGGGAGCAGGTGATTGATCTGGAAACGGCGGGCGCCGCGTATCCCTTCGCCGTCTACGCCAACATCGACATGCACCGGCCGGACGCCGGCATCCGCCGCGCGGTCATTTTTGTGCATGGTGTGCAGCGCGATGCCGACCGCTACTTTGGCGTGGGCCAGGGCCTGCTCAAGGCCGCGCAACTCGACGCATCCAGCACCTTACTGCTGGTGCCCCATTTCCTGACGGCGTCGGACCCGTCGCCGGACGGCAAGATCCCGCTCTGGCGCGGCGGCAACTGGATGCAGTGCCAGGACTCCCGCGGCAAGGAAGCCATCAATTCCTGCGGCGTGCTGGACGACATCGCCCGCTACCTGAGCACGGGCAAGCGTTTCCCCCTGCTCAAGGAAATCGTCTTCATAGGCCACTCGGCCGGCGGGCAGCTGATGCAGCGTTATGCCGTGCTGAACAACAGCGAGGAGGCGCTGCGCAAGGCGGGCATCCGCGTGCGCTATGTGGTCTCCAGCCCGTCTTCCTACCTGTACCTGGACCCCAGCCGTCCCGAGGGCGGGGATTTCAAGCCGGTGACCAGCGTCCTGTGCCCCGGCTACAACAACTTCCGCTATGGCCTGGCCAACATGGTTCCCTACGGCCAGGGCCTGGACGGCGAACAGCTGTTCAAGCGTTATGCGGCGCGCAACGTCCTCTACCTGGTGGGCGCGGAGGACAACGACCCCGCCTACGAGTCGCTCGACAAATCCTGCGGCGCCGCCATGCAGGGCACGGACCGGCTGGACCGGCACAGGAATTACCTGCGCTACGAACAGTTTCTGGCCCGGAAGTGGCAGACACCCGTGACGCGCGAGGTCATGGTCGTGCCGAAAGCGGGCCACGAGGCTGCCGACATTTTTGAATCGCGCGACGTCGCCGGAAAAATTTTCCCGGCCGCCGGCAATTAGGCGCAAACAGAACAACAAGACAGAAGACGAACACCATGATGGAATTCTCACGCCTTGCCGCGCCCCGGCGAAAAATCCTCGCATCGCAAATTTGCGCGATGCTGGCCGCCGCGCCTTTCACCGCCCATGCGCAAACGCCGCCCAGCGCCGGCACGCTGTTTGACGCCAACCGCCAGCAGCTCTCGCCCACGGAAAGCACCGGCGCGCCGGCGGCGGTGCAGCGCCCCGCGCGCATCGAGAAAGAGACGGAGGGCAGCGATGAAGGCCAGGGCTTGCCCGCCGGCGGGCCGGGCATCCAGGTCACGGGCTTTGTGCTCAGCGGCAACCGCTCCCTGCCGGCCTCCATGCTGCAGGAGCAACTGCAGGAGTTTGTCGGCCGTGAGCTGGACTTCGCCGGGCTGGGCAAAGCCGCCGCCAAAATCACGGCCTACTACCGCGCCCAGGGCTACCTGGTGGCGCGCGCCTACCTGCCCGCGCAGGAAATACAGGGCGGCGTGGTCGCCCTCGGCATCCGTGAAGGCGTCATCGGCCGGGTGACGGCCGAACCCGACGCCAGCGTGCGCCTGAACCGGGACCTGGTGGATCGCCACCTCGCGGGGCTGCGGCCGGGCGAGGTGATCCAGGAGCTCGACCTGGAAAACACGCTGCTGCGGCTGTCCGACATCACCGGCGTGTCGGTCAAGGCGGTGCTGCGCCCATCGGCGCAGCCGGGCGCCACCGACATCATCGTGAAGCTCAGCGAGATGGGCGCGATCACCTCGCGCGTGAGCATAGACAACGGCGGCAGCTATTACACCGGCGCGAACCGGCTGTCCGTCAGCCTGAACCTCAACGACACGCTGGGCATGGGCGAAAGCTTCAGCCTGAACACGCAGCAGACCTTTGAAGGCCTGCGCATCGCCGGCGTCGGCTACCAGCAGCCCCTGGGCACGACCGGCTTGACGGTCGGCGCGAACTTCGCGGGTCTGCAATACAACATCGGCAAAAACCTCAAGGAAGTGCAGGCCAGCGGCGAAGCCCGCATCAGCACCCTGTTCCTGAGCGCCGCACTGCTGCGCAGCCGGCGCGCCAACGTCAACCTGTCGGTGGCGGCGGAATACCGGCATTTCCAGGACACCACCAGCGGCACCACCGTCGACAAGTCCGCCCAGGTGCTGAGTGCCGGCCTGTCCGGCGACTGGCGCGACGAATGGACGGGCGCGGCGGCCGGCAACAGCTGGAGTGCGCGCCTGGGCATGGGCCACCTGAAAAAGGAAACCCCCAACGATGCCGCGCTGGACCGTTTCACGGCGAACGCGGCCGGCGACTACAAAAAACTCAACCTGTCCTTCAGCCGCCAACAGCCGCTGGGCGGCGGTTTCTCCCTGCTGGGCTCGGTCAGCGCGCAGTACGCCGACAAGAACCTGGACGCGTCGGAAAAAATGAGCCTGGGCGGCTCCAATGGCGTGCGCGCCTACCCGGCCGGCGAAGCCGCGGGCGACCAGGGCATGCTGGCGCGCCTGGAGCTGCGCAAGACCCTGGGCGTTGTCGGCAACTCCATCGTGGAAGGCGCGCTGTTCGCCGATGCGGGACATGTCACGATCAACAAGAAGCCTTGGGACAACAGCGAAAACCGCGCGAGCCGCTACGGCTACGGCATCGGCCTGAATGTCTACAACAAGGACCTGGTGTTCAACGCGAGCCTCGCGTTCTCGCCCGGCGTCAACCCCACGAGCGAACCGAAAAGCGCGCGCCGCCTGTGGCTGTCGGTCTCGGGTTCGCCGCAGGCCTTCACCGGCCTGGCCTCCAGCAGCGGCAGCCGGGGCGAGGATTTCGAGGAAGCCGAAGACGGCATGCTGCTGTACGGCTCGCTGGGCATCATCCCCGAATACGTGAGCCGCTCGGGCGCGACGCCCGCGGCGCCCGCCGACCAGAGCAAACTCGCCACGCCCAACGGGCGCAACATGTCGGGCTTCTGGCGCGCGCGCGACAACGTGTCGTATATAGGCGCACGCGGCGGCATCCCCATTTACGAGCAGTGGAAAGCGCTGTGGCAGCTGGAGCTGGGCCTGTCGCTGAGCGCGGGCGCCGCCGGCGTCGACGCCACGCCGGACTGGACACATCGGCAGGAACTGCGCAACACCGGCGTGGCCCTCGCCCATCCCGACGCCGGCACCGCGATGTACGGCAACTGGGACATGCCGCTCAAGGAAAGCACCACGTCCTTCGATCCTTTCGGCGGCACCACCAGCGCGGCCCACTACAACATCATCGGCTCGCCGGGTTTTGCCACCAGCATTGCCCGAAACTCGGGGCCGGTGGGCACGGCGGCGGTGAACAACAACGACGACACCGCCTTCAACCGCCGCCAGGCCGGCATGTACGGCTACTGGACGCCGAAGATGGGCGGCTTCCAGCTCAAGCTGGCGTATTCGAACAACGGCATGAAGGCCGCGCCCGACGTCGACACCGGCTACCTCTACGGCGGCAGCCTGTCCTATGAGAACGGCGGCTTCTCCGCCGTGGTCGCGGCCGAGCAGCACGTGAACTATTTCGGCATCGCCAGCCTGGGCCGCAACGCACGCGGCGTCGGCACCAACACCCACGTAACCCAGGGCACGTCGTCCAACGATTACAGCGTGCGCGTCGGCGTGGCCTACGATTTCGGCGCCACCAAGGTGTCGCTGATTGCCGACGAGCTGAACTACGCCGAGTCCGGCGTGGTCAACACCAGCGTCACCTCGAGCGACATGTCCAGCTACCGCCGCCGCGCCTACATGCTCGGTATCTCGCACAAGATAGGCGCCTGGCAGCTGCGCGCCAGCCATGCAAAGGCCTTCGCGGGCGACTGCAGCATGATTTCCGGCAACGGCGTGAACTGCTCGACCGAGGGCATGGGCGCAACCTCCCAGGCCGTTGGTTTTTCTTATGCCTGGAGCAAGCAGGTCAGGATCTTCGGGCAGTTCGTGTTGCTGCGCAACCAGCCCCTGGCCAACTACAACTACGCCGTCGCCGGCGTCTTCGGCACCGCAGGCGTCGGCACCACGATCCGCGCGATCGGTGTCGGCATCAACTACACATTCTGAGGAGCTCGCATGGCACACCAATCTTCACCGGTCTCTTCCTTGCCCTTCACCCGGAAAAACCGCCCGGCGCTGACGCCGCTGTGCGCCGCCATCCTGTCGGCGCTGTGCAGCGTTTATCCGCTGCGCGCGCATGCGCTGGACGCCGGTGCTTTGCCGACCAACGGCCAGGTCACGGCCGGCAGCGGCAGCATCAGCCAGAGCGGCAACGTCATGAATGTGGCGCAGGGCAGCGACCGCATGGCCGCCACCTGGAACACCTTCAACATCGGCAGCGCGGCGAAAGTGAATTTCGTGCAGCCCTCGGCCTCGTCGGTGGCGCTCAACCGCGTCACCTCCAGCGACGCCTCGCAGATCATGGGCCAGCTCAATGCCAACGGCCAGGTCTTCCTGATCAACCCCTCGGGCATCCTGTTCGGCCAGGGCTCGGCCGTCAACGTCGGCGGCCTGGTGGCCAGCTCGCTGAATATCTCCGACGCCAACTTCATGGCCGGCAGCAATCGCTTTGACGCCGGCGGCGCGGGCGGCGCCGTGATCAACCAGGGCAGCATCGTCGCGGCCGACGGCGGCTACGTGGCCTTGCTGGGCGCGCAGGTGCGCAACGAAGGCAGCATCACGGCCCGCCTGGGCAGCGTGATGCTGGGCGCCGGCGAGAAAATCACGCTGGACTTCAACGGCGACGGCCTGATCAACATGCAGGTCAGCGACCCTTCGCTGGGCGCCAGCGTGGTGAACCAGGGCTTGCTCAGGGCCAACGGCGGCGTGGTCCTCATGTCGGCGCGGTCCGGCGATGCGCTGCTGTCCAACGTGGTCAACAACGAAGGCGTGATCGAGGCGACCAGCCTGCAGCGCCGCAACGGCGCGGTGTTGCTCGACGGCGGCGATGCCGGCATCGTCGCGGTGAGCGGCCGTATCGATGTCTCCGGCCGAAACGCCGGCGAAACCGGCGGCAGCGTCAAGGTCCTGGGCCAGTACGTCGGCGTGTTCGACGCTGCTCGCATCGATGCTTCGGGCGACGCCGGCGGCGGCAGCGTGCTGGTCGGCGGCAACTACCAGGGCAGCGGCAGCGAGCGCCAGGCCGTCGGGACATACATGGGTGAAGACGCCCGTATCAACGCCGACGCGCTCAGCAGCGGCGACGGCGGCAAGGTCATTCTCTGGTCCACCGACAGCACGCGTTTTCACGGCGGCATCACGGTGCTGGGCGGCGGGCAGACCGGCAGCGGCGGCCTGGTCGAGACCTCGGGCCACAGCCTGGATGCGACGGGTTCGGTGGATATCAGCGCGGCCTCCGGCAAGGGCGGCACCTGGCTGATCGATCCCTTCAACATCAACATCACGAGCACGGCAAGCGTAGGTGCGACCGGGAGTTCCCCCTTCACCTCCAGCGGCGCGGCCAGTTCCAACCTGAGTTCGGCGGTGCTCAATGCCTCGCTGTCCACAGGCGCCAACGTGATCGTCCAGACCACCAACAGCTTCGGCGGCACCTCGGGTGACATCAACGTGCTGGACAACGTCAAGGGCGTGGGCAACGCCTCCCTGACCCTGCAGGCGCATCGCAACATCATCATCGGCAGCGGCCGCACCATTTCCAACGGCACCGGCAAAACCCTCAACGTCTCGCTGTTCTCCAACTACAACAACAGCGGCAACGGCTCGGTTTCCCTGACGGGCAGCAGCATCACCACCAACGGCGGCTCCATCACCATAGGCGGCGTCGACCCCTTGGTGGGCTCGGCCAGCACCATCCTGAACAGCACCGCCGGCGTGAACATCAGCGGCTCCACGCTGAGCACGGGCGGCGGCAACATCACGATACGCGGCGCGGTCGCCGCCAGCGCAGGGAACTCCAACAGCAGCGCGGTGCAGATCGCCGGCGCCTCCACGCTCAATGCGGGTGGCGGCAACATCTCCATCACGGCCAATGTCGCCAGCACTACCGCGACCGGCGACGCCTTTGTGCTCACCGGCGGCAGCAACGTGCTCACCAGCGGCGCCGGCTCCATCACCGTGGACAGCACCAACCTGGGCAGCGGCAACGGCACGCGCATCTTCAGCACCAACAACACCCTGGCCGCCAGCGGCTCCGGCAACCTGACGATCAGGGGCAACGCCAGTTCGGGCTTCGGCGTGCTGATCTGCTCGACAGCCAGCGGCTCCTCGCAAACACTTACCGTGGGCAGCGGCAACCTGACCGTGCAGGCCAATGCCGACGGCTTTGCCGGCGCCGGCCGCGGCGTCTACCTGGCGGCTTCGGGCACCAACGGCGCCGTGGTGCTCAATGCCACGGCGGGCGGCGCCATCACGCTGGGCGGTAGCAGCACCGGCAGCTACGGCACGGTACTCAACTCGACGGGGACCGGCTCATCCATCAGCATCTTCTCCGACGGCAACATCACGGTGGCCGGCAATACCTCAGGAGGCACGACGCCCGCGCTGGGGCTGCTGAGTTCGGGTAGCGGCGCCAGCGCGGCCACCGCCTCGAAAATCAACATCAACACCACGGCGGGTGCGCTCAAGCTGCTGGCCAACAACAGCGTGGTCAATCCCACCACCGGTTCGTTCAAGGCCGTGTCGCTGGACGCCAGCGGCGCCTACGCGAGCATCAACCTGGGCACGCAGTCGGGCGCGCTGACGCTGGACGGCACCAGCTACTCGGGGCGCGGCGTGGACATCGCGCCCTCCGGCGCCAATGCGGCGATCAACATTACGACCGGCAGCGGCGCCATTGCCGTCAACGGCAACAGCACCAGCAGCTTCGGCGGCTACGGCATCTACCTGAACTCCACCGGAAATTCGAGCGGCGTGAACGTCAGCACCGTGACCGGTGACATCACTTTGCGCGGCGACTCCATCGGCACCTCGGACGCCATTTCCCTGGGCGGCAGCGCCACCAGCACCAACTCGGTCAACAACATCGCCTCGCAGGGCGGCAACATCACGCTGGCCGGCAACTTCCACTCGCCGAACATCGCGGAGCTGGACCACGGCATTGCCATCCAGAACGTCGCCAACCGCATCCAGACTACGGGCGCGGGCAACGTCACGCTGACCGGCAACGCCGCCGACCAGGGCAACGGCGTCAGCATCTACGGTGGCGGCAAGGCTTTGCTCAGCGTCGAGAACGGCGCGCTTGCGATCACCGGCAGCAGCGTTTACGGCGACGGCGTGGGCGTGCTGACCGGTAACAACGTGATTCGCGCCACCGGCAGTGGATCGGTGAGCGTCGCCGGCAGTTCCACCTACGGCAGCGGCGTCACCATCTATCCCTCGACGGCGACGAGTTCCGCCGCCATCTCGACGGTGTCGGGCAAGCTCTCGGTCACCGGCAGTAGCGGCGCGGCGTCGGCCGCGCCGGCGGTCCTGCTGCGCAGCGCGGCTTCGGGTGCCGCCAACGGCGTCAGCATCACTTCGGGCAGCGGAGACATCGACATCCAGGCGGCGACCGCCGGCTCCGGCGAGGGCCTTTCCATCGTCGGCAGCAGCACCGGCGCCTTCAACACCATCAGCACGGGCGGCAGCGGCAGCCTGCGCGTTTCGGGTTCCGGCGGCAGCTATGGCGTGCGCATAGACGGCGGCACCAACAAGCTGCAGGTGGAAAACGGCCTCTTGCTCATCAACGCCAGCGCGCCCAACGGGCAGCCCTTCAGTCAGTCCTCGGATGTGACAACGATTGCCGCCACCGGCTCCGGCACCGTATTGCGCAATCTCGGCGGCACGATAAATAACAGCCTGACCAGCGCGGCGTCGGCCGCCGCCACCGCCGCGCTGCAGTCGGACATGGCCGGCGGCGACTGGATGGCGCCTTTGGCCGACAGCGCGTTCTCCCCTCCGGGCACTGGCCCGGACAAGCTCACCATTTCCGTGCTTTCATCCAGTCTGCCCAGCACAGGCGAAGAATGAAGCTTCCCGGACCTCCATCCACCACGGTTGCCGGTTTCTCCAGGCTGTCACGGCATGCCGGGCGGCTGGCGCTGGTCCTGCTGTTGCTGCTGTCGCTGTCCGCCGCCGCCATCGCCGCGGACAAGCAGGCAGGCCAGCCCGAGCACGACAATTTTCATTTCCTCGGCGAGATGAACAAGGCCTCAACTGTCATGGTGGTCGAGACCAAAATCGTCCCGCCCGAGCTTGGCAAAAAAATCGCGCGGGCGGTCGAGCAGGTGATCAAGGACGGCAACCAGCCCGGCGCCAAACGCCCCGGGGACTATCTTCAGTATGAGCCGCTGATCCTGGCGCTGGCCGGCCCCGACGGCTCGCGCATGCATTCAGGCCGCAGCCGCCAGGACATCCTGTCCACCACGCGGCGCCTGATGCAGCGGGAGCGCACGCTGGCGCTGATGGCGGCGATGATCGAATCGAAGGCGCGGCTGCTGGCCGTGGCTGGGAACAACCTGGACACCATCGTGCCGGCCTACACCAACGGCGTGCAGGCCCAGCCCACCACCTACGCGCACTACCTGCTGGCCTTTGCCTCGGTTTTCGGGCGCGACAGCGCGCGCCTGAAGGAGGCCTATGCGCGACTCAATATGAGCCCGCTGGGCGCGGGCGCGCTCGGCACCTCGAGCTTTCCGGTCAATCGCCAGCGCCTGGCGGAACTGCTGGGTTTTGACGGCGTGGTGGAAAACTCCTATGACGCGGCCCAGCTCGGGGCGCTCGACCAGGGCGTGGAACTCGTGGGCCTGTGCAGCAACGCGGCGTTGACGATAGGCCTGCTGGTGCAGGACATGCACACCCAGTACCACCAGGTGTCTCCATGGATCACCATCCAGGAAGGGCGGCTCACCGGCACGAGCAGCATCATGCCGCAAAAGCGCAATCCCTATGCCCTCAATGTGCTGAGGCTGCAGGCCAGCGAAGTGGTGGGCGGGGCCTTCACTTTCCAGCTGGAGGCGCACAACGTCACGCCCGGCATGCCCGACTACAAACGCGACCAGGTCGGAAAAACCCTGGACCTCACGGCCGGTGCCTTCGCGAAGCTGGCCGACCTGATGGACCACCTCGTCATCGACCGCGAGCGCGCGTTGCAGGAAGTCGACGCCGAGTACTCCACCACCACCGAGCTGGCCGACATCCTGCAGCGCGACGCGGACGTCCCTTTCCGGGTCGGCCACCATTTCGCCTCGGACCTGGTCAACTACGGGCGCGCCAACAAGCTCAAACCGGCCGAGATCCCCTTCGACGTCGTCAAGCAGCTGTATGCCGAAGCGGTGAAGGCCTTTGATTTTCCGCGGGCGGAATTTCCGCTGGCGCAGGAGCGCTTCCGCACCTCGCTGACCGCGCAGAACATGCTGGCCTCCAGCAAAGGCCTGGGCGGCCCGCAGCGCGCGGAGACCGTGAGGATGCTGGCGGCCGAGAAGAAGCGGCTGGACCAGGACACGGCCTGGCTCAAGGCGCAGCAGGACAAACTCGCGCGCGCCCAGGACACCCTGGACCGCACTTTTTCCAGGCTGGGCCAGTGAGCGGGAAGGGCGCGGTAGTCGGGATGGGCGGCAGCGGCGATACTGGCGCTGCCGGGCAGCCCGCCGGATTTCCGCGACAGGGGCGCACCATGACCGACGACATCTTTTCGCTCGAGAATTTTGAATACCTGTGCTACTCGCGGCAGCAGGAGCCGGCCGCACGCGAACTGGTCAAGCTGCTGCTGCTCATCGACAGGAATTACGGCAACCTCGACGGAAATTTCGCGCTCAGCCTGTCGGCGGCCATAGGCGCGCAGGAGCGCGACGCGCACGGCCTGACCCGCCTCACCAGCGCCATCTCGGCCCTGTTTTCCGACCCGAGCTTTCACGTCTCCCCCGGTGGCTTCGGCCAGCTCATCAACTTCCAGCGCTGGCTGTCGGCGCTGTTCGCCGCCAGTGCCTTTGTGCATTGCGACCACATCCTGAGGTCGCTCAACTTCCTGGGCTCCGCTTCGCCGGAGTTTCACGTGAGCGAGCGGGACCTCGTGAAGTTCTGCATCCTGTATTCGCCCGAATCGGAAATCCCGCTGGACGTGGAATTGCTGTGGCGGCAGAACAAAAATCTGGCCGCCGCGCTGTTCACGGCCCTGCTGTCGCCGCGCTTCCTCGGTTCGCCCGCCGCGCATTCCAAGCGCGAGGCGCTGCTGGCCTGGCTGCCCGCCCACCTCGAGGAAATCGAAAGCCTGGACATCCTGCCGGTGGGCATCCTGCACGACGTTTACATGCACTGCAGCTACGCCGACCTGCCGGCGCGCCACGAGATCAAGCGGCCCATCAACCGCCTGGTCCGCAAGAAGCTCGAAGCGCTGGGCCTGGAGCGCGTTGCGCCCGCGCTCGCCATGCAGAGTGTGGACAAGCCCATCATGCTGGTGCTGCTCGAGTGGTTCTCGGGCGGGCATTCGATTTACCGCACGCACTCGAGGAGCCTGGCGGCCGCGCGCCGGCATTTCCGCCTGGTGGCCATTGCCTACCCCGGCAACATCGACGAACTGGGCCGGGCGGTGTTTGACGAGGTGATTGATTTCGCCGCGCCCAACGACATGATCGCCTGCCTGCGCCAGCTGCACGCGCTGGCCGGCGCCCTCAGGCCCGCCGTGTTTTACATGCCCAGCGTCGGCATGTTTCCCATCACCATGTTCGCGGCCAACCAGCGCCTGGCGCCCCTGCAGGTGGCCGCGCTGGGCCATCCCGCCACTACGCATTCCGACCGCATCGACTACATCAGCGTGGAAGACGATTTTGTCGGTGATCCCGCCTGCTTCAGCGAAACCCTGCTGCGCCTGCCGAAAGACGGGCAGCCCTACCGCCCGTCCGCCATCGAAGTCTCGCTGGGGCGGCCGCAGCGGCAGGATTTGCCGGTGGTCAACATCGCCGTGGCTGCGACCACCATGAAGCTCAACCCGAAGTTCTTGCTGGCCTGCCAGAAGATACGCGCGGGCGCGCGCAAGCAGGTCCGCTTTCATTTCCTGATCGGGCAGGCGACCGGGCTGATCTATCCGCAGGTCCGCAGGTTGATACGCCGCTACCTGCCGGACGCCGAGATTTACGCGCACCAGCCTTATCCGGATTACCTGGCTATCTTCAGCCGCTGCGACATGTTCCTGAGCCCTTTTCCTTTCGGCAACACCAACGGCATCACCGACGCGGTGACGGTCGGCCTGCCCGGTGTGTGCAAGACCGGGCCCGAGGTGTTCGAACACATCGACGAAGCCCTGTTCCGGCGCCTGGGCTTGCCGGACTGGAGCATTGCCGCCAGCGTGGAGGATTACATCGCGGCCGCCATCCGCATGGCCGACGGCTACGCGGAACGGGCTGAGCTCTACCGGCGGCTTGAGCGGCCTGAATGCCTGAACACCTTGTTCGAAGGCCGCGCCGACTGCCTCGGCGATCGCCTGTATCAGATCTGGTCGGCGATGGGCGAGGAGGCAGCCTTGCCCGTCAGGGCCTGATGCATGGCCTGGCGGTCCAGCGCTTTTTCCCAGGCGCACACGGCGATGCAGCCCACGCAATTGCCGATCACATTGGTGAGCGAGCGGCACTTCATCAGCCGCTCTATGCCTAGCAGCAGGACAATGCCGGCCACCGGAATGAAGTTCAGGCTGGCCAGCGTCGCGGTCAGGGCCACGAAAGCGGAACCGGCGATGCTGGTGGCGCTCTTGGACGTCAGCATCGCGATGCCCAGCAAGGACAGCAGCGGCCAGAATCCCAGCTCGACGTGCGATATCTGCGCGAGGAAGACCGCCGCCATGGCGATGTAGATGTTGCTGCCGTTCAGGTTGAAGCTGTAGCCGGTCGGCAGCATCAGGCGCACCACCGGTTTTGCGCAGCCCATTTTTTCCAGTTTCCCGACCAAGCCCGGCAAGGCGGCAATCGATGAACTGGTGAAGAAGACCAGCAGCAGCTCGTCCTTCACATAGGCGATCAGGCGGAAGATGTTGCAGCCGGCGGCGCGCGCGACCGTGCCCAGCACGAGGCAGACGAACAGGATGCTGACGAGGTAGATCGCCGCGACAAAATGCAGCAGCGGCAGCATGGAGGAGATGCCGTAGCGGCCTATCATGAAGGCCATGGCGCCGAAGGCCGCCAGCGGCGCCAGCTTCAGGACCATGCCGACCATGCCTTGCAGCACCTGCTGCACCGACTCTATGAGTTCCAGCAGCCCGCGGCCGCGTTCGCCCACGCGCCCCAGCGCGATGCCCGAGAGCAGTGCCAGCAGCAGGATCTGCAGGCTGTTGCCGCTGGTGAAGGCGCCGGTAAATGTCGAAGGAATGATGTCGAGCAAAAATCCGGTCTTGCTGTCCGCGGCGGCCGTCGCGGCAGCGGCCGTCGCGGGATCGGAAAAAATCGGTGCGAAACCCTTGCCGGGCGCCAGCAGCGTGGCGCCCAGGATGCCTGTCGCCAGCGAGATCACGGTCATGGTCTCGTAGTAGACGATGGCCTTGACACCCACCTGCGTGGCCTGCAGCCGGTTTCGCATGCCGGCGATGCCGGACACCACCAGGCAAAAAATCAGCAAGCCGATCAGCATGCCGACCAGGCGCAGAAAGCCGTCGCTAAAGGGCTTCATCTGCGTGCCGGCTGACGGGAAAAAGTGCCCCAGCAGCATGCCGGCGGCAAAAGCGAGGGCCATCTGCGCAATGGGATGGCGAAGCGTTCTTCTGGTTCTGGTCATCGATGGCCCAGTCTACGGGCGATCCTGCCGCCGCGGCCCAGGCGCCGCGCCATACGGTGGGTTTTCGAGGATGGACGGCGCGTGCAAAGACGCCAAGGTGTCACCCGGCGCCGTGGGTATATGCATAAACTCTGGAGACACGACTTTCGATACCTGGGACAGGTTCTTTAAAGATAGGCCGACCTCATGGAACTGAGACACCTGCGCTACTTCCTGATGGTTGCCGAGGAACAGCATTTCACGCGCGCCGCCGAGCGGCTGAACATGCAACAGCCGCCCCTGAGCCACCAGATCCGGCTGCTGGAAGAGGAACTGGGCTTCGAGTTGTTCCGCCGCCACCCCAAAGGCGCGGCGCTGACGGCCGGTGGCGCGGTGTTTGTGCAGGAAGCCCAGGCCATCCTGCGCGGCGTCGAGCAGGGCGCGGCMCGCGCCGCGCGCGCCGCGCAGGGCTTTGAAGGCACGCTGGCCATAGGCTTTACCAGCTCGGCCGCGGCCCATCCCTTGATTCCCGGCATCATCCGGGCTTACCGCAGCGCCTATCCCGATGTGCACCTGGACCTCAGGGAAGCCAATGCGGCCGAGCTGACCGAGGGCATAGACAGGGGCAAGGTCAATGTCGCGATGCTGCGCACGCCCGTCAGCCATCCGCGCGGCGTGAGCTTTGTGTCCCTGCTCGAAGAAGAGATGCTGCTGGTCCTGCCGGTGGGGCATGCGCTGGCGGCGGGCGCCGCCAAGGGCAAGATGCCGGCCATCGACTTGAAGTCCCTGGCCGATGAGCAGTTCATCCTGGTGCGCAGGCATGGCGCGCCGGGCATGTACTCGAACCTGATCGAGGCTTGCGAGAACGCGGGCTTCACGCTCAGGATTGCCTCGGAGGTGGAGCGCATGCTGACCAACATCAGCCTGGTCGCGGCGGGCGCGGGTGTCTCGGTCGTTCCCGCATCCATGAAGGATTTCCACCGTGAGAGCGTGGTGTACTGCCGCATCCGCAATGCCAGGCCCGCACTGGTGGCGCCTATCACGCTGGTGAGCCGGGACGACGGCAACTCGCCGGCCGAAAAGAATTTCATGGACCTGGCCAAGAGCCTGGCGCGGCAACACAAAGCCTGAGGGCGCGCGAGAGCGTGCGGGGTGTCAAATACCTCGGCCCCTAGCGGATTTCAATGCAAAATGCCTTGACGGGCTTGCCCGGCTTCAGGCCTTTGCCTTCCAACGTGGACGCCGCCAACCACAACGCTTGTTTCTATGAGAACCCGCCACATTGAAGTCCTGCAGGCCATCCTGCGCACCGGCACCATCAGCGGCGCGGCGCGCCTGTTGCATGTGTCGCAACCCGCCGTGACCAAGGCCTTGCAGCACGCCGAGGCGACCGTCGGTTTCGCGCTTTTCAACCGCGAAGGCAAGCGGCTGGTGGCGACCAAGGAGACGCACGCCCTGGCCCCTGTCGTGGAGCAGGCTACGGGCGGCCTGGACGCGGTGCGCGAACTGGCGCGCAACCTCAAGCTGGGCGCCGACAAGGCGGTGCGCGTGGCGGCCGTGGCCTCGCTGGCCAACAGCGTGTTGCCGTCCGCGGTGCTGGCCGCCCGAAAACTGTTTCCGAAAATGCGCAGCGAGCTCAACACCGGCCACACCGAGGACATGATGCAAAAACTGCTCATGCACGAGGTGGACCTGGCCATCGCCTTCGACCCGCCGCTGCACCCTTCGCTGGACTGCGTGGAGATAGGCCACCTGCAACTGGTGGCGGCCAGTCTGCCCGCGCGGCTCGGCAAATACGCGCGCAACAAATCGATTTCGGCCGAGGCGCTGGCCACCATGGAACTGATAGAGCTCTCGGGCAAGGACCCGCTGGGCCGCATCTATTCGCGTTATGCCAACCGCTTCAGCTGGCAGCAGGGCAAAACCGCGGTGCGCACCTACCAGATGGCGGTGCGGCTGGCCGAGCTGGACCAGGGCGTGGCCATCGTGGATTCGGCCAGCGCCAACTTCTTTTCCGACAAGCTCAAGGTCCTGCCGCTGGAGCCGCGCGCCGAGTTTCCGGTCTGCGCGATGTACCTCAAGGCGGCGGCCGTCACCGACATCATGCGTGCGCTCACGCAGTGCGTGAGCGATGAATTGAAGAAGGTCCAGGACGCAACCTGGCAACCTAGAGCGTAAGAGACCGGCTGGCGAGCCTCAGTACTGGCTGGCGGTCACGGTGTCTTTCGAGGCGATTTTCCCGCGCAAACTTTCAACGACACGCCGCGCGGCGACCAGGTCGCTCAGGCCCACGCCGACCGCTTTGAACAAAATGATTTCCTCCGGTGAACGGCGCCAGGGCGCTTCGCTGCCCAGCAGCTCCGGCAGGTCACTGATCTGCGAGGTATCCAGGCTTTTGTCGGCCAAACCCATCACGATCTCGCCGGCCTCCACCATGCTTTGCGGCTTCCACTCGACGATGACGCGGTCGCTGCGCGCCCGGCTGACCTGGTCGATCTCGGTGCCGTTGGGCAGGCTGGTGCCCACCGCGCAGATCGCCGCGCCGCGTTGCAGCCAGGCGCCGTCGAACAGCGGCTGCTTGGAGCGCGTGACGGTGACGACGAGGTCCGCGCCGGCCACTGCCTCCTGCGGCGATACCTGGCGCACCGCAATGCCGTAGCGCGCGGCAAGCGCTTCGCAGGCGCGTGAGACGTCGACCGTGTCGACGACGGCGATCTCGGAAAAGCCGATGGTTTCCTGCAGGGCCTCCAGGTGTGTGCGGCCCTGGATGCCCAGGCCGAAGAGTGCCATTTTTCTCGCGCCCAGGCGGGTGGTCTTCCGCGCCACCCAGGCCGTCATGGCGGCCGTCCGGGCGCGCGTGATCTCGGCCGCCGGCATCACGTGGTGGTCCTGCCGGGCCAGGTCGAAGAGGTTGACCAGGAAGTCAAACTGGCCGTTGAGGCTGGTGTAGGTCTTGTACGCGGCGACGCCGCGGCTTTCCCACAGCGCGCCCATGCCGCTGAGCTTCCAGCTGCCGCAGTCGATGCGCTGGCGCGCCTGGATGGCCGCGTCGCCGCTGCGCAGGGATTCGAAGGCGGCGGGCAGGTCCTGCAGGACTTCGCGCCAGCTGATGGCGCGGGCGACGTCTTCATCGCTATAGGTGTGGATCATGAAAAGTGCTTTCGGAAAAGAGGGCCCGGCCGGATAAGGCCGAGGATGAGTTCATCCTAAGTTGGCCTGCGGACCCGCCCTCATCACATTTCTGCGAGCCCGATAACCTGAAGTTATGGCTCTCTCTGGTGAGCCGTCGCGCACGGCGGCCGGCGCGCGGCCGCAAGCCTTGACGCCGCGGGGCTTCGTTTGCCATGATGGCCGCGCACTCCGCCTTTGCGTTGCCGCTTGCCTGAAAGAGCCTTCATGAACATGCCCGCCCTCCGGTTTATTTCCCGTGCCGGTTTCAAACTTTGCGCTTTGGTATTCGCCTTGCTGGCGACAGGCCAGGCAGCGTGGGCGCAACAAGCGAAAACCGTGAACTTCCCCAGTGAGGACGGCAAGACGACGCTGGTGGCCTACCAGTACGCACCCGATACGCCGGGCCCGCACCCAGCGGTGGTGATGCTGCACGGGCGCGGCGGTTTGTACTCGACGCTCAAGCAGACCTTTGACGCCGACTCGCTGTCCTCGCGCCATGTGATGTGGGTGAAGTTCTGGGTCGAGCGCGGCTATGTCGCGCTGCTGGTGGACTCCTTCGGACCCCGTGGCTATGCGCGCGGTTTTGAAGCCGGCACCAACGACGGTAGCCGGCCGGCCAGCGTCAACGAGATCACGGTGCGGCCGCTGGACGCCTACGCGGCACTGAAATTTTTGCGCGGCCAGCCCGGCGTGATCAAGGACAAGGTGTTCCTGCAGGGCTGGTCCAACGGCGGCAGCACGGCGCTGTCCGCGGCCTCCACTACGGCGCCCGGCATCGAGGCGCCGACCGAGGCCACCGGCTTTCGGGCCTTTTTGAGCATGTACCCGGCTTGCGCCCAGGTCATGCGCAGGTTCACCAGCAGCTACCGCAGCTATGCGCCCATGCTGCTGCTGATCGGCACGGACGACGAGGAGGTCAACCCGGAACGCTGCGCGCAGCTTTCCGGAATCGCCGAGCGCAACGGCAGCGACTGGCAGTTTGTGCTGTATCCAGGTGTCGAGCACTCCTACGACACGCCCACACGCAAGCGCGAATCCGTGCAGGCCAACAAGCTGGCGGCCGAGGACAGCAAGCAGCGCGCGCAAGACTTCTTCGGAAAATTCCTCGCGCGTTAACGGGCTTCAGAGCGCCGCTCACAAAGTCCTCCCATCTTGTTCCCTCTCCCTCTGGGAGAGGGTTAGGGTGAGGGCCGGCAGCCCGCACACATACACGGCGCAACATCAGACGCCGCGGACCCCCATCCCAGCCTTCCCCCAGCGGGGGAAGGAGCCATACCGTGACGCCACGCTTCCCCCGCTTTGCGCACGTGGATACATATTTTCCGCGTAGATAAATAACCTCAGGTTATGGATATGGGCGGGTATTTCGAACTGGCCCTTACAGATAAATACAAGTCAAATATCCGGCGGGGGAAACCAGCTTTCATGCGCGGCACGGGACCGGTGGAGAGCCTTTCAAAAACTACAGATGCAAGCAACCAACGTGAACAGATCCAGAAGCCGGCCTTTCAAACCCAGTGTCATCGGCGGCTTGCTGGCGCTTTCCGGTTATGGCGCCTTCGCGCAGGCGCCCGATGCCGGCCGCATGCTGGAGTCCATCCGAGAACGCGCGCCGGGTGTCAGCAGCCCGGCGCCGGCGGATGCGCCGGCTGTGATTGAAAAGCCCGCGGAAGAAAGTCGCGCGGTGTCCACCGACACCGGCGCGCGTGTTGTGGTGACACGCTTCGAGTTCAGCGGCAACGACTCCATCGACGCGCAGGCCCTGGCCGCGGAGCTGCAGGGTTTCACCGGCCGCGAGATCGGTTTCGAGGCGCTGGCCGAGGCCGCCGCTCGCATCACCCGCTTTTACCGCTCGCGCGGCTTCCTAGTGGCACGCGCCAACCTGCCCGCGCAGGACATTGCGGGCGGCACGGTCAGGCTGGACATTCAGGAGGGCCGGCTGGGCACGGTGAGCGTGGAGCCCGCCAAAAACGTGCGCCTGGACAAAGAGGTCGCGCGCCGCTTCATAGGCGGCCTGGTTCCCGGCGCGGTGATCCGTGAGGACGAGATCGAGCGCGCGCTGCTGCTGCTGTCGGACCTCCCCGGCATCACCGTGCGTTCGGTGCTGCGCGCGGGCGCCCAGCCCGGCACGGCCGACCTGGTGGTGCGCGTCAGTGAAAGCCCACTGGCGCAGGCGCGCTTCGGTTTCGACAACCAGGGCAACAGCTACACCGGCCGCAACCGGCTCACGGTGGAGCTGTCGGCCAACGACTGGCTGGGGCTGGGCGAGGCCTGGAGCGCAAAAGGCATCACGAGCTTCGAGGGCCTGACGGCTCAGACGCTGGGGGTGTCCGCGCCCCTGGGCGGCTCCGGCCTGCGCGCGGGCCTGGCTTACACCAACCTGCTCTATAAAATTGGTCGTGACTTCGCGCCGCTGGATGCCAGCGGCGAGGGCGAAAGCCTCAGCGCTTTTGTGGCCTACCCTTTCATGCGCGGCAGGCAGGCCAACTTCACGGGGCAGCTGGCGCTGGAGCAGAAGAACTACATAGACCGCGTCAACCAGGCCGGCCTGGACGTCAAGAAGTCGTCGACCCTGGCCAGGCTGGACCTCTACGGCGACTGGCGCGACGGCGTGACCGGCAACCCCGCGCTGACGAGTCATTCCCTGGGCCTGACGCGCGGCCGCCTGAGCCGCGACACCATGTCGGACGCGGCCTTCGACGCGCGCGCGGCCCAGACGGCCGGCAAGTTCAACAAGCTCAACTGGGCGCTTTCGCGCCTGCAGGCACTGCCGGGCGGCTTCACGCTGCATGCGTCGCTGTCGGGCCAGCAGGCTTCGAAGAACCTTGACTCGTCGGAAGAGTTTTTCCTGGGCGGCCCCAACGGCGTGCGCGCCTATCCGCAAGGCGAGGGCGCGGGCGATGAGGGCTGGCTGTCCCGGCTGGAGCTGCGCCACGGCCTGGGCCGCATGGGTGGTTTCGGCGTGGAAGGTTTTCTCTTTTACGACGCGGGCCGCGTGCGCATCGACAAAAATCCCTGGGACCCTGCGCAGGTGAGCAACCACAGGAGCTTGCAGGGCGCGGGCCTCGGCCTGGTCTTCACGCGGCCCAGGGCGCTGTCCGTCAGCGTCGGTGTGGCCTTCAAGCCTTCCAGCGCACCGAGCACCGTCGAAGCCTCGCACAGCCCGACCTTGTGGCTGCAGGTCAGCGGCGCGCCGCAAGCCTTCGCCGGGCTGGGTTCCTCTCTGTCGGACGATCCGGAACTGAGTGCGGACAAGTTTGAAATCTTCGGCGGCTTCGGCCTCGAGTTCGAGCAGGTCGCCCGCGACGGCGCGACGCAAGCCGGCCCGCGCGGCGCCACGCAGTCGGCCACGCCCACGGGCAGGCAGCTGCCTTCCTACCTGCGCATCAGCGACCCTTCGTCTTCGATCGGGGTGCGCGGCGCGCTGGGCCTGGGCGGCGGGCTGGAGGCCTTCTGGCAGGTGGAGGCCGGCGTGGCCTACAAATACGTGCCCAAGTCCGGCCCCAGCTCCGAGCGCCCCGAATCCAACGCGGCGACCACGCTGCAGGATGCGGGCGTGGGCCTGCGCAGCGCCGACTGGGGCGCCGTGCGCTACGGCCAGTGGACCATGCCCTTTCGCGACATGACTGCGAAGTTTGATCCCTTCAATGATTACGGCATAGGCGGCGCGGGCGGCATCATCGGCTCGCCGGGCCTGGGCGTGGGCTCGTCCAGCGTGGCCGGGCCGGTCACCGAGGTGGGCGACGCGAACAACGACGACGCGGCCTTCATACGCCGGCAGCCGGGCGTGTGGCAATACGCCACGCCGGAATGGAAGGGCCTGTCGGCGCGCATCGCCTATTCGAACAACGGGCGCCGCCCTGCGCCCGACCTGGGCGCGGGCTCGGCCTGGGGTTTCAGCGGCTCTTATGTGAACGGCCCGTTCAAACTGGGCATCGCCTACGAGCAGCACAACCAGTACTTCGGTATCGCCAGCCTGGGCCGCAACAACCGCGGCGTCGGCTCGTCGGCCACGGCGGTGACGCAGGGCAGCTCGTCACGCGACTGGGCCGCCAGTTTCGGCGCCAGCTACACCATGGGCTCGACGACCTTCTCCCTGCTGCTCGACAAGCTCTCGTATTCCGAGTCGGACGTCATCCCCGGCAACACGGTGCTGGACCTGCAAGGCTATCGCCGCCGCGCCGGGCTGGTCGGTGTGACGCACACCATAGGCCCGTGGGAATTGCGCGCCAGCGCCGGCCGCGCGTCGCCCGGCACCTGCAGCGTGGTGTCCAACGACCCCGCGCTACGTGCCTGTTCGACCACGGGCCTGGGGGCAACCCTGGTGGCGCTGGGCTTCAACCGCACCGTCAGCAAAAACCTCAGCGTTTACGGCACCTACTCGCGCATCCGCAACGATGGCTCCGCGAGCTACAACTTCCGCACCGGCGCCGTGTTCGCCTCGGCCGGCAACACGCCCGGCGTAGGCGCCGACGTGACCGGCTACGGCCTCGGTTTCAAGTACAGGTTCTGAGAAAGAGAGTCACGCATGCATCCCCTTCACCGCCGTTCCTCCCGCTCATTCCGTCCCCTGCTGAACGCCGTCATGCTGGCCGTGCTGGCGCTGCAGGCGGGGCGGGTTTTCGCCGACGCGCTGCCGGGCAATGCCTTGCCCACCAACGGCCAGGTGGTCGGCGGTGCGGGCAGCATCGCCGCCTCGGGCAACGTGTTGACGGTCAACCAGCTCAGCGACAAGTTGACGGCGCAGTGGGACAGCTTCAACATCGGCTCGGCGGCCAAGGTGAATTTCGTGCAGCCTTCGCGCTCCTCCATCGCGCTGAACCGCGTGATGTCGAATGATCCTTCGCGCATCTACGGCCAGCTCAATGCCAACGGCCAGGTGTTCCTGGTCAACGCCGCGGGCGTGCTGTTCGCGCCGGGCTCCAGCATCAACGTCGGCGGGCTGGTGGCCAGCACGCTGGACATTTCGAACGCCGACTTCGCCGCGGGCAACATGCGCTTCACCCAGGGCGCCGGCGCCGCCGGCCAGGTGCTCAACCAGGGCACGCTCACGGCGAGCGAGGGCGGCTACATCGCCTTGATAGGCCCCCAGGTCGCCAATGAGGGGACGATCAGCGCGCAGCGCGGCACCGTGGCCATGGGCGCTGGCCATGCCGTCACGCTGGACATGCACGGTGACGGCCTGCTGAACCTGCAGGTGGACGGCGCCGCGCTGGCGGCGCTGGCGTCCAACAGCGGCACCATCCAGGCCGACGGCGGGCTGGTGGTGCTGGCTGCCCGCTCGGGCGGCGACCCGCTGGCCACCGTGCTCAACAACAGCGGCACGGTGCAGGCCAGAAGCCTCAGCAACCGCAACGGCGTGATACGCCTCGAAGGCGGCGACAACGGCGTGGTGGCCGTCAGCGGCACACTTGACGCCTCGGGCTACGGCGCCGGCCAGACCGGCGGCACCGTCAAGGTGCTGGGCGACAAGGTCGGCCTGTTTGCCGGCGCGCGGGTCGATGCCTCGGGCGACGCCGGCGGCGGCACCGCGCTGCTGGGCGGCAACTGGCAGGGCTCCGGCAGCGAGCAGCGCGCCCGCGCGACCTTTATCGATGCCGACGCGCAGATCAAGGCCGACGCCGTGAACACCGGCAACGGTGGCAAGGTTGTGGCCTGGTCCGACGAAAGCACACGCTACTACGGCAGCATCAGCGCCAAAGGCGGCGCGGCGAGCGGCCAGGGCGGCAATGCCGAAGTGTCGGGCGTCAATTTCCTGGACTACGCGGGCACGGCCGACCTCACGGCGGCCCATGGCGGCGCGGGCTCCTTGCTGCTGGACCCGACCAACATCACGATCTCGACAGGCGGCAACACTGCCACCTGGAACGGCAGCAACACCTTTACCGGTTCGGGCGCCTCGTCCATCCTCAACACCACCACGCTGGTCAACCAGCTGGGAACGGCCAACGTGACCGTGAGCACGGCCAGCGCCGGCACGTCGCTGGGCGACATCACGGTGAGCAACGCCATCGCCTACAACGGTGCCACCGACCGCACCCTGACCCTGTTGGCCAACCGCGACGTCAACGTCAATGCCAACATCACCTCCGGCACGGCCAAACTCAACGTGGTGCTGAACTCGGCCTCCGCGGGCGGCTCTGCCGTCGGATCGGTGTCCATGGGCTCGGGCGCGCAGATCGTGAGCAACGGCGGCAACATCACCGTAGGCGGCGGCCCGGATCCCACCACGGGCTACGCCACGGGCGGCGGCGTGACCACCCTAGGCTTTCGCATGGTGGGCGGCGGCAGCCTGCTGAGCAGCGGCGCCGGCAACATCCTGATCAACGCCAAGGGTGCGACGGGCCAGGCTTTCTCCATGGGCACCAGCGCCAACACCATCCAGAGCACCAGCGGCAACATCACCATCAATGCCCGCAATGCCGACGCCACGGCCTTCGGCATGAACAGCGGCACCAACATCATCCAGTCGACGGGCGCCGGCAACATCACGATCAGCGCCGAGTCCACCGGCAACGCGCTGGGCATGACCATGGGCTCCAGTGGCACCAACACGATTCGCGTCGCGAGCGGCGTGTTGAGCATCAACGCCAAATCGACAGGCTCCAGCAGCGCGCTGGCCATAGGCTCGGGCACCAACACCCTGCAGGCCACGGGCAGCGGCAGCCTGTCGCTGACCGGCAGCTCCAGCGGGTCGGGCAATGCCGTGTCCATGATCACCGGCACCAACCTGATGCGCACGGCGGGCGGCAGCATCGCCATCAACGGCACGGCCACGGGCACAGGCAGCGCCATCGTGCTGGGCGACGGTGCGGCCCAGGCCAAGGTTGAGGCCACGGGCGCGGGCAACATCACGCTCACGGCGAATCGCCCGGTCGCGATGAACCTCGCGACGCTGAGTTCCGGCGGCGGCAACATCTCGGTGTCGGGCACAGGCGCGGGCGCCACGCAAGGCATCGCGCTGACCGGCGGCAGCAAAATCCTTACCTCGGGCGCGGGCGGCATCACCCTCACGGCCGGCAATACCGGCGGCAGCGCCTTGCTGATGGGCTCGGGCAACAACCTGGTCGAGGCGGCCGGCAGCGGCAACGTCACGCTCAACGTGCAGTCCAGCAACGCCGGCTCCGGCTCGGGCCTGACCATGGGCAGCGGCGGCACCAACACCGTCCGCACAGTTGACGGCCTGCTGGCGGTCAACGCCTCGTCGGCCGGTAGCAGCAGCGCGCTGGCGCTGGGCTCGGGCAGCAACACGCTCGAAGCGACCGGGACCGGGCAGGTGGCGCTGGCCGGTACGGCCACGGGCTCGGGCAATGGCATCTCGCTGGCCGGTGGCACCAACCAGGTCAAGACCGCCGGAGGCAACCTGGCGATGTCGGGCACCAGCGGCAACGGCGGTGACGGCATCACCTTCGGCTCGCTGAACAATTCGGTGCTGTCGCAGGGCGGGAACATCAGCCTGAGCGGCAACAGCGCGCGCGGTGTCGGCGTGTCCATGGCCACCGGCAACAACCTGGTGCAGGCCGGCGGCCAGGGCAGCCTCAGCGTCAACGCGCAATCGGCCGCGACCGGCGCCGGTTCGGGGCTGGGCATGGGCACCAGCGGCAACAACACCCTGCGCACGGTGGACGGCGCGCTGACCGTTAATGCGCAATCGGCCGGCACCAGCAGCGCGCTGGCGCTGGGTTCGGGCACCAACCTGATTGAATCCACCGGTAGCGGGCAGCTCGTGCTGGCCGGCAAGGCCGTGGGCTCGGGCAACGGCATCTCGCTGGCAGCGGGCGGCACCAACACGGTCCGTACCGCGGGCGGCGATCTGTCGGCCACCGGCACGGCGACGGGCGGCGGCGACGGCATCAACATGGCCAGCGGCAAAAACAGCTGGCTCACGCAGGCCGGCAACATCACGTTGTCCGGTATCGCGGCGGGTTCGGGCACCGGCATCGCCATCCGGCCCAGCACCGACGTGGCGACGATTGAAGCGCGCGGCGCCGGCAACATTACTTTCAAGACCGACAGCTACGACAGCTCGCCGACTTCCACCGGCACCGGTTCCGTGCGCGTTGCGAGTGCCGGCGGTGTGCTCACCCTCGAGCAGCTGACGCCGGGCACCACTATCGGCATGGGCGACGGCGCGACCGGGCAGCTCAACTGGGACGGCACGGAAATCGGCCAGGTCGCCGGCTTTTCTTCGGTGCGCGTGGGCAATGCACTCTCGGGCGCGATTGACCTGCGGCCGCCGTCCTTCCCCGCGCCGGTGGTGCTGCCGGCGCGCTCCAGCGATGCGGTGCGCCAGCAGGCCGCCATCGTCGCCTCCACCCATGACGAAGCTCCCGGGTCGGCCGCCGACCATGAGCCCAATGAGAGCACGCAGGCTCTGCGCGCTGAAGAACCCAATTTGCTGAAGGTGGAGGGCTTTGATGCGCGCTAAGGCATGGTGGCTTGCCGGGTTGGCCGCGCTGGCCTGGCCTTGCCTGGCGCAGGAAAAAGTGCAGTTCCCCAGCCTGGACCGCTGGCAGGGCACGGAACGGCTGGTGCTGGACGGCTATTTCTACAAGCCGGCGGACCAGGGCCGCTTTGTCGCGCTGGTCATGTTCCACGGCTGCGCCGGCGCCCTGGGCAAGAACGGGCTCATCACCCAGCGTTTTCGCGACACCGCCAAACTGCTCAACGGCATGGGCTACGGCGTCTTGCTGGTGGACAGTTTTAACCCGCGTGGTGAAAGGCAGATCTGCACGGTCACGCCCAAGGCCCGTTCCATCCAGGAAGAGCAGCGCTGGCTGGACGCCTACGGCGCGATCGAGTACCTCAACACGCGTGCTGACGTGGTGACGGGCAGGATAGGCGCCATCGGCTTCTCGCATGGCGGCACCGCCGCCGTGCAGGTGATGAATGCCGAGCTGCCGGTCAGGCAGCAGGGCGCGCCCGGCTTTGCCGCGGCTGTCGCGATGTACCCCGGCTGTGCCTCGACGCTGGCGGCCAGGCCGGACTATGTGGCGTATGCGCCGCTGCTCATCCTGGCGGGTGAACTCGACGACTGGACGCCGGCCCGCTATTGCCAGAAGCTGGCTGAACGCAGCAAGGAGCGCGGGCAGCCCGTCGACATCGAAATCTACCCCGAGGCCTACCACGGCTTTGACGAGCTGAGCCCCGTCAAGCTGCGCGAAGACGTGGTGCGCGGCGGCAAGCCCGTGCATGTGGGCGGCAACCCCGCCGCGCGCGTCGCCGCCCACGCGAGGATCCGCGATTTTTTTGCCAGACATCTGCCGGCTCACTGAGCGGGCGCCTTCATCCCAGAAAACTCATAAGGAAAAAAAGATGCGTTTACACACAAGAACCCGCGCTTTGGCGCAGCTGGGTTTTGTTTTTTTCATGTCGCAGGCGGCGGTGCACGCGCAGCTGCTGCCGGTGCCGGCCCAGGACGTCGCGCCCGAGCCTTCCTCGGGTTACACCGAAAAGAAGGCCGTCACCGCCAAAAAATTCATGATCGCCACGGCCAACCCGCATGCGACACGCGCGGGGCAGGAAATGCTCAAGGCCGGCGGCAGCGCGGTGGATGCGGCCATCGCCGCCGCCGTCATGCTGAACCTGACCGAACCGCAATCCTCGGGCATAGGCGGCGGCGCCTTCATCGTGAGTTACGACGCGGGCCAGAAGGCGCTCAACGCCTATGACGGCCGCGAAAAAGCGCCGGCCTCGGCCAAGGGCGACCGCTTCCTCGACGCCAAGGGCAAGCCCCTGCCGCTCAGGGAGGCCATCAATTCCGGCAAGTCCGTCGGCGTGCCCGGCCTGCTGCGCGTGATGGAAATCGCGCACCAGAAGCACGGCAAGCTGCCCTGGGCAAAACTGTTCGAGCCCACCATACGCCTGGCCGAAAGCGGCTTTGCGGTGTCGGAGCGCCTGCACACCGTGATCAAGCTCGACAAGACCTTGCGCGCCAACGCGAATGCGCGCGCCTATTTTTACGACACGGCCGGCGAGCCGCTGGCCGTGGGCGCCACGCTGAAGAACCCGGACTTCGCGGCGGTGCTCAGGCGCGTCGCCCAGGAAGGCCCGGATGCTTTTTACAAAGGCGAGATCGCGCGTGACATCTCGGCCGCCGTGAACGGCCAGGCCCAGCCCGGCGGCATGACGCTGCAGGACATCGCCGGCTACCAGGCGCGGGAACGCACAGTGCTGTGCGGCGCCTACCGCGCCTACAAGGTCTGCGGCATGCCGCCGCCGTCGTCGGGCGGCATCGCGGTGCTGGCCATGCTGGGCGCGCTGGAGCGCTTCCCGATGTCCGGCGTGCGGCCGAATTCCACCGAGGCCGTGCATCTGTTTTCGGAAGCCGGCCGCCTGGCCTATGCCGACCGCGACTACTACGTGGGCGACCCTGATTTTGTGAACGTGCCGGCGACGGCGCTGGTTTCGCCCGAATACCTCAAGAGCCGCAGCGCGCTGATACGCCCCGACGTGAGCATGAAGCGCGCCGCGCCGGGCGTGCCGGCCGGCGTCAAGATGGCCTGGGCGCCCGATGAGGAATCGGAAATCCCGGCGACCAGCCACATCTCGGTGATCGATCCGGCCGGCAACGCGGTGTCTATGACGACGACGATTGAAGCGGTGTTCGGCAGCCACATCATGGTGCGCGGCTTTTTGCTGAACAACCAGATGACGGACTTCGCGCTCGCGCCCGAGGAAAACGGCCTGCCGGTGGCCAACCGCATCGAAGGCGGCAAACGCCCACGCAGCACCATGTCGCCCACGCTGGTGTTCGACGCCGACGGCAAGCTCAAGATGACGGTGGGCTCGCCCGGCGGCAGCGCCATCATCAACTACGTGGCCAAGACGCTGGTGGGCGTGCTGGACTGGGGCCTGGACGTGCAGCAGGCGATTTCACTGCCCAATATGGGCAGCCGCAACCGTGCCACCGAGGTCGAACTGGGCAGCGAGCTCGAGAAGCTGTCCGGCCCTTTGAAGGCGCTGGGCCATGAGGTGCAGGCCATCGAGTTCACCAGCGGCCTGCAGGGCATTGTGGTGACACCCCAGGGCCTGGTCGGCGGCGCCGATCCGCGGCGCGAAGGATTTGTGCTGGGGGAATGAGTCGCTTCTGCCTGGGTTGGCTATCTGCGAAGATAGCGTGCTTTATTTCAAGCAAACCCAGGAGCAAGCATGCAAGACGGTATCCACCCTGAGAGGCTTCACGCCTCTGTGCGCGCATGACGACGAGCGGCCAGCTGGGTTTCGGTTTTGACGAGGGCATGCTGGCGATGGCCGCCGAGGCCGCCGCCGCCAAGCTGCGCAAGCCCAAGGCACCCAAGCCCGTGGCGCCGGTTCCCGCTGCGCCATCCGCCACGACCAACAGCAACCCCGAGGCCATGGCCCTGGCGCTGGAACAGCACGCCGACTACCGCGTGCTCAGGCGCCTGGTGCCAGCCATGGAATTTCCCGGCACGCCGCTGGGGCCCGTGGCCCATGTCGTGATCCTCGACACCGAAACCACCGGGCTGGACGCCTCGCGCGACCAGATCATGGAACTGGCGCTGCTGCGCATCCAGGTCGACACCCAGACCGGCCTCGCGAGCGGGCCGGTGCAGGTCTACGACGGGCTGCGCGATCCGGGCATGCCGGTGCCGAAAATCGCGCGCGAGATCACCGGCATCACCGACGAGATGCTGGCGGGCCAGCAACTGGACATGGCGCGCGTCGCCAGCCTGCTGGAGGGCGTGGACCTGGTCATCGCGCACAACGCCGGTTTTGACCGCCCCTTTGTGGAAGGCCTGGTGCCCCAGGCCCAGGCCTTGAACTGGGCCTGCTCATTCGCCGACATTGACTGGACGGCGGCGGGCCACAGCTCGGCCAAGCTCAGCTACCTGGCCTCCGAACTGGGCTGGTTTTACGATGCGCACCGCGCGGAGATGGACTGCCACGCCCTGCTCAAGGTCCTGATGGCCGGGCTGCCGGGCCTGGGCGTCAACGGGCTGGCGCACCTTCTGGTCGCGTCCCGCCTGCCGAGCTACCGCCTGCAAGCCACCGGCGCGTCTTTCGCGGCCAAAGACGCTCTCAAAAACCGCGGCTACCGCTGGGACAGCACCGCCAAGGTCTGGCACACGCGGCTGGGCGGTGACGCCGCGCTGCAGGCCGAATGCGAATGGCTGCAGCAGGAGGTCTACGGCGGGCGCGCCGCGCGCCTGGCGTGGGAACGCTACGACGCCGCGAGCCGTTACTCAGGCCGCCCGGGTACGCCCGGCTGGGCGCAGCTGAACGGCTAAGCCTCCGGCCTGCGTGCCGGGAACAATCCCGCATAGGCGGTGTCTGACTTTGACGGCCTTATGGATGAATCCAGGAGTTTCCCCATGAATATCGTTAAAACTGTTTCCGGCGCGGTGCTTGCCGCGCTGCTGGCCGCGGGCTGTGCCACCAGTGTGCAGCCCGGCATGTCGCGCGAGCAGGTCCTCGCGAGCTACGGCACGCCGACGCGCACGGTGCCGCTGGCCTCGGGCACACGCCTGCAATACTCCGCCCAGCCTGCGGGCCAGTGGGCCATCATGGTCGACCTCGATGCCGCGAGCAAAGTGGTCAGCAGCAGGCAGGTCCTGAACATCCAGGACTTCTCCAGGATAGAAGTCGGCAAATGGACGCGCGCGGATGTGGAGCGCGAGTTCGGGCGTCCCGCGAAGGTGGACGGTGTGATTTCCTGGTCGGGCGACATCATGACCTACCGCTGGCGCGATGGCGTCCAGGACATGTTCTTCTTTGTCTACCTGGATGCCGGCAACGTGGTCCAGCGTGTCGGCCAGGGCATGGAGTTCCCGGTCCGGGTGAACGACCGCTGACCCGGCGTCCCTTGGCGCGGTGCTTAGTCGCGCGATACAGCGCGGCCGATCTCCGGCCAGCGGTGGTGCAGATACATCCAGGCGACGAGGCCTATGCACATCATGGCCAGCGACACCGCGGCCAGCGCGGGCGTGGAATGCATCACCAGCGGCGCCACGATACCGGCCACGATGCCGTTGGCGGTCGAGCCGATGAAGGCCTGCAGCGACGACGCCATGCCGCGCCGCTCGGGGTAAAGGTCCAGCACCAGCAGGGTGACCACCGGCACCATCAGCGCCCAGCCGAAGGCGAACACCGCGATCGGGAACAGCGCCCACGAGGCATGCGGCGTGAAGACCAGATTGGCCGCGAGGTTGAGCACCGAGGTCACCAGCATGATGACAAAACCGTGGCGTATCTGCTGTTTGGGCGCGATCTTGCCGGCCAGACGGCCGCTGAGCCAGGCGCCGGACATGATGCCGGAGATGGTCAGGATGAAGAACCAGAAGAACTCCGTGGGCTGCAGCGACAGGTGCTCGCCGAGGAAGGCTGGCGCCGACAGCACGTACAAAAACATGCCGTTGAAGGGCACACCGCTGGCCAGCGCCAGCAACAGAAAGCGCGGGCTGGAGCCCAGCTGCCAGTAACCGCGCATCAAATGCCGGACTTCGAAAGGCTGGCGATCCAGCGGCGGCAGCGTTTCAGGCAGGAAGCGGAAGTTGGTCGTCCAGAGCACTACGCCCACGCCCGTGAGGAACCAGAAGATGCTGTGCCAGCCCAGGTGCACAAACAACCAGCCGCCCACGATGGGCGCCAGCGCCGGCGCCACGCCGAAATAAATCGTGACCTGGCTCATGACCTGCTGGGCCTGGGCCGGCGGGTACATGTCGCGGATCACGGCGCGTGAAACCACGATGCCGGCGCCCGTCGACAAACCCTGCACGGCGCGGAAGAAGACCAGCTGGCCTATGCTTTGCGACAGCGCGCAACCGGCCGAGGCCAGCGTGAACAGCGCGATGCCCCAGAGCACCACCGGCCGGCGGCCGAAGCTGTCGGCCAGCGCGCCGTGGAACAGGTTCATGAAGGCAAAACCGAACAGGTAGGCCGACAGCGTTTGCTGCATTTCCACCGGCGAGGCGCCCAGCGACTGCGCGATGCCGGAAAACGCCGGGATGTAGGTGTCGATGGAAAACGGCCCCAGCATGCCGAGGATGGCCAGCAGGGCGGCGAGTGTCCAGCGCGGTGCGCGCCAAAGCTGGTCGGCGTTGGGGTTCATGCGTTTTTGAGTTTGAGGGCGGTTTCGTAGAGTTCGTTGCGGCCCACGCCGGTGATGTCGGCGGCCAGCTTTACGGCGGTCTTCAGCGGCAATTCGGCCAGCAGCAGTTGCAGCACCCGCGTGCCGTCCTCGGCGCTTTCGGGCGTGGAAGAGGGGTGCAGCACTAGGGCGAATTCGCCGCGCGTGCGCTGCGGCCCGGCGGCCAGCCAGGCCGCGAAATCCTGTGCCGGCACCGTCGCGATTTCCTCGAACTGCTTGGTCAGCTCGCGCCCCACGGTGACGAGGCGCTCTCCCAGCACGGCCATGGCCCGCGCCAGCGCCTCGATGCGGTGCGGCGCCTCGAGGATCACGATGGCCCGCGCGTCGGTTTGCAGCGCGGCAATCGCCTGGTCGCGCTCGCCGGCCTTGCTCGGCAGGAAGCCGGCAAAAACAAATCCGGTTTCACCGCCCGGGCTGCCGAGGCCGGCGACGCTGAGCACCGTGGTGACGCTGCTGGCGCCGGGCAGGGGCATGACGGCCAGGCCGGCCGCGCGCACCGCGGCGACCAGTCGCGCGCCGGGATCGCTCACGGCTGGCGTGCCGGCATCGCTGACGTAGGCCACTCGCTCGCCGCGCTGCAGGCGCTCAATCACCAGGCCGGCGGCCTGCGCCTCGTTGTGCTCGTGCACCGCGAGCAGCGGCTTGTCGATGCCGTACTGGCGTAGCAGGGGCTGGGAATGGCGTTTGTCTTCACAGGCAATCGCGTCGACCAGCTGCAGCACCTGCAGCGCGCGCAGGCTGATGTCGGCCAGGTTGCCGATGGGCGTGGCCACGACATACAGCGCACTTTCCGGATAATGCTGCATGCCCGCCGCGGCGCGCGCCGCATCCAGTGCCAGTTCGAAAGAAGCGTTCAATGTGGTTTTCCAGAAAACAGGTTTCCAAGGTGCCGCCGGCGGTCGCGGTCGCCGACGCGCGTCCCTTGCCCGGGCAGGTTACCACCAAGTCGCGCGGTGACGCGGCGGAGTCCGCCGCGCGCGCCTGCCTGGTGCGGGCCGGCCTGCGCTTCGTGGAGGCCAACTACCGCACGCCCGGCCGCGGCGGCGGCGAGATCGACCTGGTGATGCGCGCGCCCGACGGCACGCTGGTGTTCGTGGAAGTGCGCCAGCGCGCGGACGCCTTGCACGGCGGCGCTGCGGCCAGCATCAGCGTCGCCAAGCAGCAGCGCATCGTGCTGGCGGCGCGCCACTACCTGATGCGTTTCGCGAGCCCGCCGCCCTGCCGTTTTGACGTGGTGCTGGTCAACGGTGCGCTGGGCGACAAAACGGCCGCCGCCATCGAGTGGCTGCCGGCCGCGTTTGATGCTTCGTGAGTGAGGGTTTGCCGGCGCGCGGCCGGCTATTTCGTCAGGGCCTGGAATTCGCTGGGGTGCACGGTCTCAAACATCTTGTTGTCGCGCAGGAAGGCGACGATCCAGTGGCCGAAGGTCTGCGTGAAATGCATGGGAACGGCTTCATTGAGCGCGAGCGCGATGGACTGCCGGACCGACACGTCGATGTCGAGGCTGTCCGAGGGCGGCACGTCCACGCGTATCAGCATGAAGGTGTCGCGGTCCTGCAGCTCCACGCTCGGGGACGGCCATCTCGCGGCCGTCGCGCGCATAAAGGCGGCGGCTGCGTTCCTGGCGACCTCGGGATCAAAGACGGGACTGTTCATGGGGGTGCGTGGACTTCGCTCTTTTAGTAACTGTGTGTATCGATGATGGCCCAATCCTCCCCGGCGCGGCCGTCGCTTGCGGAGTTTTCAGAGGGAAGCGGGCATAGTTCCGGTAACTAGTTCCGGTTTTAGCCCCGTCATTCAAGCCATGTCATTTGCGGGTTGGCCGGGGGTGCCGGCCGTTCGCAAAGCCTCTGATTCTATAAAGATTGCAAAGGTGGCCGGCCGCGGTTTGTCGCGGAAGGCCGGGCAGGCGGGCCTGGGTGCGAAGGGTAACCCCGACCCGCTATCATTGGCCCATGCTTGAACAACGCATAGAACAACAATTTATCGACAGCGCCGACCTCAAGTACCAGGCGGCCCAGGTCCTGTCCAAGCCGATCGCGGCGGCGGTCCATGCCATTCTGGCCAGCGTCACCAGCGGCGGCAAGGTGCTGGCCTGCGGCAATGGCGGATCGGCCGCCGACGCCCAGCATTTCGCGGCCGAGTTCGTCGGCCGCTACGAACGCGAAAGGCCCGAGCTGGGCGCGATCGCCCTGACGACGGACAGCTCCATCCTCACGGCCATCGCCAACGACTACGATTTTTCGGTGATCTTTTCCAAGCAGGTCCGCGCGCTCGGCGGCGCCGGCGACGTCCTGCTGGCCATCAGCACCAGCGGCAACTCGGCCAATGTGCTGGCCGCCATCGAGGCCGCCCACGAGCGCGAGATGACCGTGGTGGCCCTGACGGGCCGCGGCGGCGGCAAGATCACCCACGCGCTGCGTGAAACCGATGTGCATGTCTGCGTTCCGCATGAGCGGACCGCGCGTATCCAGGAAGTGCACCTTCTCGTCCTCCATTGCATCTGCGATGGCGTGGACACCCAGTTACTAGGCGACCAGGAGACCTCTGTATGAAATTTGTCCGGTTTAAACGGCTGACTTTGGCCATCATGACGGCGACCCTGCTGGGCGGCGCGCTGACGGCTTGCTTCCCGCTGGTCGTGGGCGGCGTCGCGGGCGGCGCGCTGGTGGCGACCGATCGCCGCACCTCCGGCGCGCAGCTTGAGGACGAGGGCATCGAATTGCGCGCCACCAGCCGCATCCGCAGCAACGTCGGCGAGCGCGTGCACGTCAACCTGACCAGCTATAACCGGCAGGTGCTGCTCACGGGCGAAGTGCCGAATGCCCAGGACAAGCAGCTGGTCGAGCAGATCGTCGCGCGCGTGGAAAACGTGAGCTCGGTGGTCAACGAACTGGCCATCATGGGCAACGCGACCCTGACGCAGCGCTCTTCCGACGTCCTGGTCACCGGCCGCGTCAAGGCCATGCTGGTCGATGCGCGCGACCTGTCCTCCAACGCCTTCAAGGTGATCACGGAGCGCGGCACGACCTACCTGATGGGCCGCGTCACGCAGCGTGAAGCCGATCGCGCCACCGAGGTGGTGCGTTCGACGCCCGGCGTGCAGAAGGTCGTCCGGATTTTCGAAGTCATCAGCGAGGAAGAACTGGCGCGCATGCTGCCGTCCAAACCTGCTGCGCAACCGGCTGGAAACACCAAGCCCGCAGGCGGCTGAAACACAAAACAAAGCGGCCGCACCGGACAAACCGGTGCGGCCGCTTTTTTGTGTCCGCGCTATTCGCGCTTATTTAAGGCGCTTGATGAGGCTGGAGGTATCCCAGCGCTGGCCACCCATGGCCTGCACGTCGGCGTAGAACTGGTCGACGAGGGCCGTGACGGGGAGCCGGGCGCCGTTGCGCTTGGCCTCGTCCAGCACCAGGCCCAGGTCCTTGCGCATCCAGTCGACGGCGAAGCCGAAATCAAACTTGTCGGCGACCATGGTCTTGCCGCGGTTGTCGAGCTGCCAGCTTTGCGCCGCGCCCTTGCCGATCACGTCCAGCACCTGGTTCACGTCCAGCCCGGCCTTCTGGCCGAAGGCGACCGCCTCGCTCAGGCCCTGCACCAGGCCGGCGATGCAGATCTGGTTGACCATCTTGGTGAGCTGGCCCGCGCCGCTGGCGCCCATCAGCGTGAAGGCCTTGGAAAACGCCATGCCGGCGGGTTTCACGGTATCGAAGGCCGCGGCGTCGCCGCCGCACATCACGGTCAGCGCGCCGTTCTGCGCGCCGGCCTGGCCGCCCGACACCGGGGCGTCGATGAACTGCAGGCCGAGCTTGGCGGCAGCCGCGTAGAGTTCGCGCGCCACATCGGCCGATGCCGTGGTGTGGTCGACAAAAATCGCGCCCGGCTTCATGCCGGCGAAGGCGCCGTCCGCGCCCAGCGTGACGGCGCGCAGGTCGTCGTCATTGCCGACGCAACAGAACACGATGTCGGCGCCGGCCACCGCCAGGCGCGGCAGGGCGGCGTGCGCCGGCTTGGTCGTGGCGGCGTATTCGGCGACCCAGGCGGCGGCCTTGGCGGGGCTGCGGTTGTAGACCGTGACGCTGTGGCCGGCCAGCGCCAGGTGGCCGGCCATGGGGTAGCCCATGACGCCCAGGCCCAGGAAGGCGACCTGGCGGGGAGTGGAGGATTCGTAGGTTTTGGCGGTGGTGCTGGACATGGGGAGCTGCCTGAAAGAAGAATGGGAAGGACGAACGGGAGCCGCCGGCGCGAAGCCGGCAGGCTGCCCGGACTTAAACGATGGCGAAGTTTTCGGTGCCGGCTGCCAGGTCGGTCGACTTGGCACGCGTCGAGTTGAGTTTGATCTGCAGGCGCAGGTCGTTCACCGAGTCGGCATTGCGCAGGGCGTCTTCGTAGGTGATGAAGTGGCTTTCGAAGGCATCGTACAGGGCCTGGTCGAAGGTCTGCATGCCCAAGTTGCGGCTTTTCTTCATGATCTCCTTGATCTCGGAGACTTCGCCCTTGAAGATCAGGTCGGAGATCAGCGGCGAGTTGAGCATGACCTCGACCGCGGCGAAACGGCCCTTGCCGTCCTGCTTGGGCACCAGGCGCTGCGAGATCATGGCCTTGAGGTTGAGCGACAAGTCCATCAGCAGCTGGGTGCGGCGCTCTTCGGGGAAGAAGTTGATCACGCGGTCCAGCGCCTGGTTGGCGCTGTTGGCGTGCAGCGTGGCCAGGCACAGGTGGCCGGTTTCGGCGAAGGCGATGGCGTGCTCCATGGTTTCGCGGTCGCGGATCTCGCCCATCAGGATCACATCGGGCGCCTGGCGCAGCGTGTTTTTCAGCGCCGCTTCCCAGCTGTCAGTGTCCAGGCCCACTTCGCGCTGCGTGATCACGCAGTTCTTGTGCGCGTGGACGAACTCCACCGGGTCTTCAATCGTGATGATGTGGCCGTAGGACTGCTCGTTGCGCCAGTCGACCATGGCGGCCAGGGTGGTGGATTTGCCGGAGCCGGTGGCACCGACCAGGATGGTCAGGCCGCGCTTGCTCATCACCACTTCCTTGAGCACCTGGGGCACGCCCAGCCCGTCAATGGTGGGCAGCACGGCCGGGATGGTCCGCATCACCATGCCGACTTTGCCCTGCTGGATGAAGGCGTTCACGCGAAAACGCCCCACGCCGGGCGGCGAGATCGCGAAATTGCATTCCTTGGTGCGTTCAAATTCCGCCGCCTGCTTGTCGTTCATGATGGAACGCGCCAGCGCCAGCGTGTGGTTGGCGTTGAGCGGCTGCGGCGATACCTTGGTCACCTTGCCGTCCACTTTCATGGCCGGCGGGAAGTCGCCCGTGATGAACAGGTCGCTGCCGTTGCGGCTGACCATGAGTTTCAGCAGGTCGTTGATGAATTTACTGGCCTGGTCGCGTTCCATGAACGGCTCCTAAAAAATGATGCCCCCACGCTTGCCGCTTCGCGTACTGCGCTGCCCCCCGAGGGGGCCGCTGCGCCTGCGGCCCGGCAAAGCCGGTTCCGCGGCCCCTGCTTGCCTGGGACGGGCTTGTACTGCGAGTGTCGCGCATGGTTCTAGCCTGGGAAGTTTTCTGGGATCTTTGCTTTGCCACGGGCTTCGGCCGCAGAGATTACGTTGCGCTTGACCAGGTCCGTCAGGTTCTGGTCCAGCGTCTGCATGCCCACGCTGTTGCCGGTCTGGATGGACGAATACATCTGCGCGACCTTGGCTTCGCGGATCAAATTGCGGATGGCGCTGGTGCCCAGCATGATCTCGTGGGCCGCCACCCGGCCCGCGCCGTCCTTGGTCTTGCACAGCGTCTGCGAGATCACCGCCTGCAGCGACTCCGACAGCATGGAGCGGATCATTTCCTTTTCCTCGGCCGGGAACACGTCGATGATCCGGTCAATCGTCTTGGCGGCGCTGGAGGTGTGCAGCGTGCCGAAGACCAGGTGGCCGGTTTCAGCGGCCGACATGGCCAGGCGAATGGTTTCCAGGTCGCGCATTTCACCCACGAGGATGGCGTCCGGGTCTTCGCGCAGCGCGGATTTCAGCGCGGCGTTGAAGCTCAGGGTGTGCGGCCCGACCTCACGCTGGTTGATCAGGCATTTTTTGGATTCGTGCACGAACTCGATCGGGTCTTCGACCGTGAGGATGTGGCCGTATTCGTTTTCGTTCAGGAAGTTGACCATGGCCGCCAGCGTGGTGGACTTGCCCGAGCCGGTGGGGCCGGTGACCAGCACCATGCCGCGCGGCTTCATGGCCAGGTCGCCGAAAATCTTGGGTGCGTTGAGCTGCTCCAGCGTCAGGATTTTGGAGGGAATGGTCCGCAGCACGGCGCCGGCACCGCGGTTCTGGTTGAAAGCATTGACCCGGAAGCGGGCCAGCCCGTCGATTTCAAAGGAAAAGTCGACCTCGAGGAATTCTTCGTAGGTTTTGCGCTGGGTGTCGTTCATGATGTCGTACACCATGGCATGCACCTGCTTGTGGTCCAGCGGGTCGATGTTGATGCGCCGCACGTCGCCGTGAACCCGGATCATGGGCGGCAGGCCAGCCGATAAGTGCAAGTCAGACGCCTTGTTCTTGACGCTAAAAGCCAGCAGCTGCGTGATATCCATCCCGGGACCCTTTGAAAATGGTTTTCAAACTAAGTTTACAGTTCGATTATGACCACGATTGTGCGCAATCTCCAGCTAGTCCGTGACCGTATCACCACGGCCTGCGTCGCCGCCGGGCGGAACCCGGCCACCGTACGTCTGCTGGCCGTGTCCAAGACCTTTGGCGTTGACGCTGTGGCCGACGCCGCTTCGGACGGGCAACGTGCCTTCGGCGAGAACTACATCACCGAGGGCGTGGAGAAGATACTCGCCTTGCGGAGCCAGCCAGGCGGCGAGGCCCTGGAGTGGCACTGCATAGGCCCGGTGCAAAGCAATAAAACCCGCCTGGTTGCCGAACACTTTGACTGGGTGCAGTCGGTCGACCGGCTCAAGATCGCCCAGCGCCTGAGCGAGCAGCGGCCCGATAACCTGCCGCCGCTGCAGATCTGCCTGCAGGTCAATATCGACGGCGGCGCCAACAAGTCGGGCCTGGCGCCGGACGAAGTCCTGGCCCTGGCGCGGGAAGTCGCGCAACTGCCGCGCCTGGTCCTGCGCGGCCTGATGGCCATTCCCGAACCGGCGGCGGATTTTGATGCTGCCTGCGCTCTGCATGCCAGGACCAAGGCCGTTTTTGACGCCGTCAACGCCTCCGGTGCCCTGACGACACCTATGGATACCTTGTCCTTAGGCATGACCGCCGACCTGGAGGCCGCCATCCATGCCGGGAGCACCATGGTGCGTGTAGGTACCGCGATCTTCGGGGGCCGGTAAGCCGCGACGCGGCGGGCCAACTTGCAACCGCCGTCAGCCCTCACCCCTCACCCCGCCCTCTCCCAGAGGGAGAGGGCGTAAGACAAGCCTGGGGCTTTATTTCTTGGGCACAGCGATCGGTTTGATATTGCCGCAATCAGCCGCCAGCCATTTGCCCGAGGCGTCCATGGTCATCTTTTCGGGTTTGCCCTTGACGGTGGTCGTGGTGTTCATCTTCATGGTGTAGGCGGTGTCGCCAGAGAAGGTCATCACACCTTCGCCGCTGGAAGGCGGCTGCGTGCAGACATAGGAAAACTTCATGGTGTTGCCGCTGCGCGGCGACTGGGTGGTCTTGCAGTCGCCTTGCTGCTGTTGCGGCAACTCATTGCGCTCGGCCATCTCCTTGGTGATGCACATCTTCATGCTCATGCCGCCGCCGCTGCCCGGCGCCATGGACATGCCCTGCTTGGCCATCATGTCCTGCATCTGCTTGCGTTGCTCGGGCGACATGCCGGCCAGCTGCTTTTCCATGTTGGCCATGGCTTTTTCCATCTCGCCGGAGCTCGACTGCATTTTGTTGGTGATTTCCCACAAGCCCGGCTTGGTGGTTTGCGCGGCGGCGCCGGCGGCGAAGGCCAGCGCGGCGGCTGCCAGGAGAGGTGTGGTGAATTTCATGGACGTTCCTGTTGTTGAAGTGCAAAACGGAAGCAGCTCGCATTATTGCCAGCGGCCGGGGCTTGGCAAGCCCGGGCATGCCCAGGCCTTCCGGGTCAGCGCATGAACTTTCCGCCGCGCCCGATGATGGTCAGGTCGGTATAGCGCGAGCCTTCGTGGCTTTTGGGCCCGTAGCTCACGGTGAAACCGCCCATGTTGTGGTCGCGCATGGATTCGAGCGCCGTCATCAGGCTCTCGCGGGTCAGGTTCTTGCCGGCGCGGCGCAGGCCCTCGGTGAACACCCTGGCCGCGAGGAAGCCCTCCATGCTGGAGAAATCAAAATCCTTGTGGCCGGCTTCCACCATGCGTTGCTGGTATTCGCGCACGATGGCCGACGACGGCGTGTACGGGAAGGGCACGACTTGGGAAATCGTCACGCCGGCCCCGGCATCGCCCAGTTCCTCGCCCAGCGCCTTGGAGCCGACAAAACTCACGTTGAAGAACTGGCCGCCGTAGGCCTTGGCCCTGGCCTGCTTGATCAGGGCCGCGCAGGATTTGTAGGCGCTGATCTGGATCACGGCTTCCGGTGCGGCCTTGAGGATCTCCGCCAGCGGCGCGGAAACGTCCACGCTGTTGCGCTCGACGGTGACGCTGGCGGCCGGCTTGAGGTTGCGCTTGGTCAGGGCCCGCATCACGCCTTCGAGCCCGGCCTTGCCGTAGGAATCGTTCTGGTAGAAGACGGCGATCTTGGTGATGCCGACGGTGCTCAGGTGCTGCACGATGCGCTCGGTCTCGTCAAAGTAGCTGGCGCGCACGTGGAAGAGGTTGCGGTTGAAGGGCTCGCGCAGGGCCTGCGCGCCGGTGAAGGGGCCTATCAGGGGGATGCCCGCGGCGTTGATCGCCGGCACCGCCGCCAGCGTGGTCGGCGTTCCGACCGAGCCGATCAGCGCGAACACCTTGTCTTCCTCGATCAGCGCCTTGACGGCCGCGGCGGCTTTCTCGGGTTCGTAGCCGTCATCACGCGAAACCAGTTTGAGCGTCCGGCCGCTGATGCCGCCCGCAGCATTGACCGAATTGAAATGGGCCAGTATGCCCAGCTGCATGCGTTTGCCCAGTTCGGCCGCGGGGCCGGTCTGGGCGGCGAATTGCCCGACCTGTATTTCCGCGTCCGTGACGCCGGTTTCCGCGGCGTGGGCGGGAAAGACGGAAATGACGGAAAGGGCCAGCAACACTGTGCCGCACGAGAACCATGGCTTGACGTTCATCTGGAGAACCCTCCCGGCGCAATGCCGATGTGTCCGGCTACGGCTTGGCTTATGCAATCCGCTTCTTAGGTACCCGCAAGGTATGCCAAGGTGGGCAGCTTGGCAACACGGTTAGCCCTCACAAAGGGGGTTTGGGGCTGGAAAATGTGGAAAAGAGCCCGAAAAAGGCCATAAAAGCACCAAACTGCGTGCTTCCAGGCGCTTGCTTCGTCCAGGAGCTCACACGCCCAGCGCCAGGCGGGTAGTGTTCTTGACTTCTTCCATCACCGCGTAAGTCCGGGTTTCGCGCACGCCCGGCAGCTGCCACAGCACGGTGCCGGCAAAAGAGCGGTAGGCCGCCATGTCGGCCATGCGCGTCTTGAGCAGGTAGTCAAAACCGCCGGCCACCATGTGGCATTCGGTGATTTCATGGTGCACCTGCACCGCCGCCTTGAAGGCCTCGAACACATTGGGTGTGGTGCGGTCCAGTAGCACCTCGACGAACACCATCATCCCGGCGCCCAGCTTGAGGGGGTTGAGCAGGGCCTCATAACCCAGGATGTAGCCATCCCGGGTCAGCCGCTGCACGCGGGCCAGCACGGCGGTCGGCGACAGGGCCACGCTTTCGGCCAGCTTGAGGTTGGAGATCCGGCCGTCCTGCTGCAGAACATTCAGGATTTTGAGGTCAATGCGGTCAATCTCTGGTGAGGCTTCAAACATGACTAGTGAATTATTCGGTTAATTGCTCAAATTTAGCGGGAAATTCAGCATTATTCAATGGAACATCGCTGCATCCACTGAATAAGTAGCCCAAACCGTCGAATCCTCTATGGAGCCCCTAATGTCCGCCTCCCCCCGCCTGCCTTTCCCTTACCGTCCTGAAGCCGACATCGTGGCCGGCCAATTGCGGGGCCTGGCCGGCGCGCTGGACTGGGCGGCGGCGGCGCATTCGGCCCAGCCCTGGGTGCAGGCCGTGCGCGACAACCCGCCGCCTTTCTGGGCCATGGAAAGCCTGCTCAAGGAATACCCGATTTCCAGCGCCGAGGGCCTTGCCCTGATGCGCCTGGCCGAGGCCCTGCTGCGCGTGCCGGACGCCGAAACGGCGATCGCGCTCACGGCCGACCAGCTGGGGCGCGCGGATTTTGACGGCGCCGGCGACGGCGTGATGGCGCGCCTGTCGGCTTCCGCCATCGCGATGTCCAAGATGTTTTTGCCCGAAGGCGGCCAGCCCAACCTGATGAGCAAGCTGGGCGCGCGCACCGTCGTGGCCGCCACCCTGCGCGCCGTGCAGCTGTTGGGCCGGCAGTTCGTGCTGGGCCAGACCATCGGCGACGCCATGGCCGAGGCCGACGACAGCCGCAAGAAAATCCCGAATTTGCGCTTCAGCTACGACATGCTGGGCGAGGGCGCGCGCACCGACGCCGATGCGCTGCGCTACCTGGCAAGCTACACCAACGCCATCCAGGCCATCGCCGCCGGCGCGAATGCCGCAGGCGCCACGGAAAAAAACGACGGCATCTCCATCAAGCTCAGCGCGCTGCACCCGCGCTACGAAGACGCCCAGCGCGAACGCGTGATGGCCGAGCTCGTGCCGCGCGTCTGGGGGCTGTGCGAGCTGTCGGCCCGGGCCAACATCAACCTCACCATTGATGCCGAGGAAGTCGACCGGCTGGAGCTGTCGCTGGACGTTTTCGAGGCGCTGGCCGCGCAGGTCGCAAAACACCATCCGCAGTGGCAGGGCTTCGGCCTGGCCATGCAGGCCTACCAGACGCGCGCGCTCGATCTGATCGCCCACATCGCCGCCATTGCCCGCAAGTACAAGCTGCGCCTGATGTGCCGTCTGGTCAAAGGCGCCTACTGGGATTCGGAAATCAAGCGCGCGCAGGAGATGGGCCTGCCGCACTACCCGGTGTTCACGCACAAGCACCATACCGACGTGTCTTACCTGGCCTGCGCGCAGGCCCTGCTGGCCGCGCCCGATGCGATCTACCCGCAGTTCGCCGGCCACAACGCCGCGACTATCGCCGCGATTTTGCAGATGGCCTCGCGCAATGCCGTGCCGTTTGAGCTGCAGCGCCTGCACGGCATGGGCGAGGGCGTGTTCCGCGAGGTGCTGAAGAACCCGCTGATCAGCTGCCGCGTCTACGCTCCCGTGGGCGCGCACCGCGACCTGCTGGCCTACCTGGTGCGCCGCCTGCTTGAGAACGGCGCCAACTCCTCCTTTGTGCACCAGCTCGCCGACGAGTCGGTCGGCATGGGCGAGCTGCTGACCTCGCCGCTGCGGCTGGAGCCCGACGCCTCGCTGCCGCTGCCGCCCGCGCTCTACGGCCCCGGCCGCCCCAACAGCCTGGGGCTGGACCTCACGGTCGAAAGCATGCGCGCGCCGCTGCTGGCCGCGCTGGCTTCCACGCCGGTGCCGGTGGTGCCGGAATTTGATCCCCGGCAGGCCGCCGCCTTGCTGGAGAAGGGTGTCAGCGCCTATCGGCAGTGGAGCAAGGTGGACGTGGCCGAACGCGCGGCCGTCCTGCGTCGCGCCGCCGACGCGATGGAGCGGCAGATGCCGAAGTTCTGCGCGCTGCTGGTCAAGGAAGCCTTCAAGACCTGGGGCGACGCCGTGTCGGAAGTGCGCGAGGCGGTGGACTTCCTGCGCTACTACGCCAATGAGGCCGAGCGCATCATGCGGCCGGTGACCTTGCCCGGCCCGACCGGCGAGACCAACGAGCTGCGCCTCACCGCGCGCGGCGCCTGGGTGTGCATCAGCCCCTGGAATTTCCCGCTGGCCATCTTCACCGGCCAGGTCGCGGCCGCGCTGGCCACCGGCAATGCCGTGCTGGCCAAGCCCGCCGAGCAGACCCCGGGCGTGGCCTGGGAGGCCGTCAGGCTGCTGCATGAAGCCGGCGTGCCCGAAGGCGCGCTACAGCTCGCGCACGGCCCCGGTGATACCGTGGGCGCGGCGCTGGTGGCGGCACCCCAGGTGGCCGGCGTGGTCTTCACCGGCTCCACCCAGGTCGCCAAAATCATCAACCGCGCGCTGGCCGCCAAGGACGGCCCCATCGTCCCGCTGATCGCCGAGACCGGCGGCATCAACGCCATGCTGGTCGACAGCACGGCCCTGCCCGAGCAGGTCGCCGATGCAGTGGTGCAAAGCGCGTTCCGTTCCGCCGGCCAGCGCTGCTCGGCGCTGCGCCTGCTGTGCGTGCACGAGGGCATTGCCGACCACGTGATCGCCATGATCAAAGGCGCGGCTCAGGAATTGGTGGCCGGCGAAACCGCCGACCTTGCCACCGACGTCGGCCCGGTCATAGACCGCGAAGCGTTTGACAACATCCAGAAGCACTTGCAGCGCTTGAACTCCAGCGCCAAGGCACTGGTGACCCCGGCACAGCACGCACAGGCCGCGTCCGGCCCGCTGGCCAACCTGATCCCGCCGGCGGCCTTTGAAGTGCCCAACCTGGCCGACGTGAAAGACGAAATCTTCGGCCCGGTGCTGCAGGTGGTGCGCTGGGGCAGCGGCGACCTCAAGGACCCGCAAGCCGTGATCGCGCAGATCAACGCGTTGGGTTACGGTCTCACCCTGGGCATACAGACCCGCATCGACTCCCGCGCGCAGGCCCTGGCGGCGGCAGCGCACGTCGGCAACATTTATGTGAACCGCAACATGATTGGCGCGGTGGTGGGGGTGCAGCCGTTTGGTGGAGAGGGGCTCTCCGGGACTGGCCCCAAGGCCGGTGGGCCGCATTACCTCTATCGCTTCTGCGCGGAGCAGACGGTCACTGTGAATACGACTGCGGCTGGGGGAAATGCGGCTCTCCTGGCTGGAGGGGCTTGATAGTCGGTTCTTGTTCCGACGGGCGCTTTCTCTGCTGAGGGTGGTTGGCCGGGGGTTGCCCGGCAGCAAGTAACTTTCTTTTGCTTCGCCAAAAGAAAGTCACCAAAGAAAAGGCGACCCGCAGTCTGGGTCCCTACGCTTCGCTTCGGGCAACCTGCGGTGCTCGACTACGGCGGGGTCTCGCGCAAACTCGC